>JAFVOR010000002.1 GCA_017505725.1 Alistipes sp. | reverse complement strand
TGTCGTCTTGAAGAAAACAGGTCAGGCAAAACTTGGTGTAATCAAGGCTGTCAAGGAATTGACAGGTCTTTCGCTAGGTGATGCAAAGGCTCTAGTAGATTCCGTTCCTAGAACTATTGTTGAAAGAATTTCGAAGAATGAGGCAGAGTCGATTAAGTATGCTTTTGAGGAGATTGGAGCAGAGGTTGCGGTTGTTGAGAACTCGGCTCAAGTTGCTGCCAAAACCTACAGGGTAGGCGACTACTACGACGATGGAAAGAAACAGGGCGTAGTGTTCGAGGTGACTCCAGATGGTAAACACGGAAAGATTGTGAGTCTACAGGAGGGTAGGTGTTTATCGTGGGCAGTGAATAGAAATTTCAGTATTTTATTCAATCGAGACAATCCCTCTCAGAAGCGTATCGGTGCCGATGATAAGTATAATGGCGCAAACAATATGGCAATGGTTAAATGGATTGCCGTTTGGCGTGAGAAGTATCCCGCCTTTGCTTGGTGTGCCGACTTGGGCGAAGGGTGGTATCTGCCGGCTATTGAGGAGTTGAAAAAGTTTACCCTCGGTGATGCTATTCACGACGCAGTAAATCGCGCATTGGCTGCAAAAGGCGAAAAATTGGCAAACAAAGGTGAGAATCGACATTATTATTGGTCTTCAACAGAGTTTAATGAGTCTCGCGTGTGGTCTGTCTATATGCATGAAGGGCGCACCGGCAACAACGGTAAGGACGGCATCATCTATGTGCGTGCCGTAGCCGCTTTTTAGAATTTAGGCTTTAGGTTTTCACGACTTTAGCGACTGCTTTGGGCAGTCGCTTTTTGTTGGATCTCTTTGAGGTTGTTGCAAACTCCGACACTCGTCGCGATGCAACTTAATTAAAGGTAGTTAAAGGTAGTTAAGGGTAGTTAAAGGAGGTTAAATTAAGGGTAGTTAAAGGTAGTTAAGGGTAGTTAGGGTGCATTTCGCACTAAGTAAAAAAACATTAATATCCCTTAATATCCCTTAACAACCCTTAACAACCCTTAACAACCCTTAATAGCCCTTAATAGCCCTTAATAGCCCTTAATAGCCCTTAATAACCCCTAACGCCTCTAACGCCCCTAATGCCCCTAACCTCCTTGCGCCTTGACTACCCTCGGAGTCGCCTCAACCTCCCCTCAATCTCCATTCTCGCACCCCCTGCGACTTTTTTGTGCAAAATACTTTGTATTTTAGGTATAATTTTCGTATCTTTGAGGCGTTTATAGAGTACTGAACAGATAATATAAAAGAAATATGAGTGCATTAACAAGTATAATCAAGTTTTTCTTTGGCAGCAAAGCCGATCGCGACCGCAAGGAGATTATGCCTTATGTCGAGAAGATAAAGGCTGTATACCCTTCGATCGAGGTGCTGTCGAACGACGAGTTGCGTGCCCGTAGTGCCGCACTCCGTCAGCGTATTGCAGATTTTATTGCCGAGGACGAGGCGCACATCGTGGCGCAGAAGGCAAAGTTGGAGGATGTAAACATCGACCTCAACGAGAAGGAGAAGATATCGAAGGATATCGACCAGACCGTAAAGCGCATCGACGAGAAGATCGAGAAGGTGCTCGACGAGATTCTCCCCGAGGCTTTCGCCATTATGAAGGACACTGCGCGTCGTTTTGCGCAGAACGAGGTGGTGGAGGTTACCGCCAACGACTTCGACCGTAACCTCGCAGCCGAGAAAGATTTCGTGAATATCGAGGGCGACAAGGCTATCTACTCGACCCATTGGACCGCAGGTGGCAACGATATCAAGTGGGATATGATCCACTACGATGTGCAGCTCTTTGGTGGCGTTGTGCTCCACAAGGGTAAGATTGCCGAGATGGCTACGGGTGAGGGTAAGACATTGGTGGCTACACTCCCTGTATTCCTCAACGCCTTGGCCGGCAAGGGTGTCCATATGGTGACCGTCAACGACTACCTCGCAAAGCGTGATGCCGAGTGGATGGGTCCTATGTACCAGTTCCACGGACTCTCGGTTGATTGCATCGATCTGCATCAGCCAAACTCCGAGTCGCGTCGTCAGGCCTATCTCGCCGATATCACCTTCGGTACCAACAACGAGTATGGCTTCGACTACCTGCGTGACAATATGGCATCGTCGCCATCGGACTTGGTACAGCGCAAGCACCACTTCGCCATCGTCGATGAGGTCGACTCGGTGTTGATTGACGATGCCCGTACACCACTTATCATCTCTGGTCCTGTACCAAAGGGCGAGGATCAGCTCTTCGAGGAGTATCGCCCTGCCATCGAGTACCTCTATGGCTTGCAGCGCGACTTTGTGACCAAGCTCGTTGCCGATGCCCGTAAGTTGGCGGCAGAGGGCAGGATGGAGGAGATGGGACTCTTGCTCTATCGTGCATACAAGGGTTTGCCAAAGTATAAGCCTATCATCAAGTTCCTCTCCGAGACCGGTATCAAGGTGCAGATGCAGAAGACCGAGAATATCTATATGGCGGACAACAACCGCCGTATGCCGGAGGTTACCGATGAGTTGTTCTTCGTGATCGACGAGAAGATGAACTCGATAGAGCTCACCGACAAGGGCCACGAGGCGTTGTCGAAGCGTGTGGGCGAGGATGGCTTCTTTGTCTTGCCTG
Source organism: Alistipes sp. (assembly GCA_017505725.1). GTDB lineage: Bacteria > Bacteroidota > Bacteroidia > Bacteroidales > Rikenellaceae > Alistipes. Next base: position 5,632 of record JAFVOR010000002.1, on the reverse strand, counting down.
ATGTGGGTGCCGAGATTGCCGAGCTCGAGGCTCAGGAGCTCTCGCTCGAGGAGAAGGCACAGAAGAAGGATGAGTTGCTTCAGGACTACTCGGTGCGTTCGGAGCGAGTGCACACCGTCAACCAGTTGCTCAAGGCATACGCGATGTTCGAGAAGGATGTCGAGTATGTGGTGATGGACAACAAGGTGAAGATTGTCGACGAGCAGACAGGTCGTATCCTCGACGGTCGTCGCTACTCGGACGGCTTGCACCAGGCTATCGAGGCGAAGGAGCGTGTGAAGGTCGAGGCGGCAACGCAGACCTTTGCGACAATCACTCTGCAGAACTACTTCCGTATGTACCACAAGTTGGGCGGTATGACCGGTACTGCCGAGACCGAGGCATCGGAGTTTTGGAATATCTATAAGTTGGATGTGGTGGTAATCCCTACCAACCGTCCAATCTTGCGAAATGATTACGACGATATCCTCTACAAGACCAAGCGTGAGAAGTACAATGCGGTAATTGCCGAGATTGTACGCCTCGTAGGTGAGAATCGCCCTGTGTTGGTGGGTACCACATCGGTCGAGATATCGGAGTTGTTGAGCCGAATGCTCAAGATGCGTGGCATCAAGCACAATGTCCTCAACGCCAAGCACCACGCACAGGAGGCGCAGGTGGTTGCTGAGGCTGGTCGTCCTGGTCAGGTCACCATCGCCACCAATATGGCGGGTCGTGGTACCGATATCAAGCTCACCGAGGAGGTGAAGGCTGCAGGTGGTCTCGCCATCATCGGTACCGAGCGTCACGAGAGCCGTCGTGTCGACCGTCAGTTGCGTGGTCGAAGCGGTCGTCAGGGTGATCCGGGATCGTCGCTCTTCTTCGTATCGTTCGAGGATGATTTGATGCGACTCTTCGGTTCGGACCGCATTGCCGCTATGATGGATAAGATGGGTATTCAGGAGGGCGAAGCTATTCAGGCGGGTATGATGTCGAAGGCTGTGGAGCGTGCCCAGAAGAAGGTCGAGGAGAACAACTTCGGTATCCGTAAGCGTCTGCTCGAATACGACGATGTGATGAACTCGCAGCGTGAGGTTATCTACACCCGTCGTCGCAACGCCTTGTATGGCGAGCGTGTCGAGATCGACCTCAACAACGCAATGTACGACTATGTGGAGTCGTTCCTCAACAATCACGAGGATTACCCATACGAGGAGTTCTCTTTTGAGCTTATCCGCGAGGTGGGACTTCAGCCATCGTTCGACGAGGAGACCTACAACAAGTCTCGTCGTGCCGAGTTGGTAGAGTTGCTCGTAGCCGACTTGCAGGCGTTGGTGGCTCGTCGTGCCAAGGCTGTGGCCGATACAGTGCGCCCTGTGATGACCAAGATCTACGAGGAGCACAAGCACGACCTCTCGCACAAGATGTACTTCCCACTCACCAATGGTCACCTCGGCTACAATGTCCCTGTGGAGTTACAGCGTTGCAAGGATACCGATGGCGCCGAGATATATCGTGTATTCTCGAAGGTTGTGATGTTCACCACCATCGACGATGCTTGGCGTGAGCACTTGCGTGAGATGGATGATTTGCGCCAGAGTGTGCAGAATGCATCCTACGAGCAGAAGGATCCGCTTCTCATCTATAAGTTTGAGTCGTTTGGCCTCTTCGAGAAGATGCTCGAGAAGGTCAACCGCGAGGTTGTGTCGATACTTTGTAAGTCCTATATCCCTGTGCAGCAGCAGAATCAGGAGTCTATCGAGCGTGCGCGTCAGAATCGTGCCAAGGTCGATGTCAACAAGCTTCAGGCTTCGCGTATGGCGGCAGCGGCAGCAGCAGGCTCGGGCGAGCGCAGCATCACAGCGCCTGTTCAGGTCGAGAAGAAGGTGGGACGCAACGAACCTTGCCCTTGCGGTAGCGGCAAGAAGTATAAACACTGTCACGGTAAATAGTTATGGGTGCATACGCAGAGGAGAAACAGCGACAGTTGGATATTCGCTACCTGAAGATGGCTCGCATCTGGGCAGAGAACTCATATTGCGTGCGTCGTCAGGTGGGTGCGCTCATCGTCAAGGATAAGATGATCATCTCGGATGGCTACAATGGTACTCCGTCGGGCTTCGAGAATGTATGCGAGAACGATATGGGTATAACCAAACCTTATGTGCTCCACGCCGAGGCCAATGCCATCACCAAGGTTGCCAAGTCGGCAAACAACTGCGATGGCGGTACGCTCTATGTCACCACTTCGCCGTGTATGGAGTGCTCGAAGCTGATTATTCAGGCGGGTATCAAGCGTGTAGTGTTCTCGGAGAAATATCACAATACCGAGGGGTTGGATATCCTCTCGAAGGTGGGTGTCGAATTGGTGCACCTGCCACTCGAATAGCAACAATTTTTTTCTACACAATACATTATTAACTTTTTTAAACACAAACAATTATGAGCTTCTTAACAAATGAGAAATTGACCATTGTCGGCGCAGCCGGTATGATTGGTTCAAACATGGCGCAGTGCGCTATGATGATGAAGTTGTCGTCTAACATCTGCCTCTACGACCCATTTGCTCCAGCATTGGAGGGTGTAGCAGAGGAGTTGTTCCACTGCGGTTTCGATGGCATCAACCTCACCTTCACTTCGGATATCAAGGAGGCGTTGACCGATGCTAAGTATGTTGTATCGTCGGGTGGTGCTGCTCGTAAAGCCGGTATGACTCGTGAGGATTTGTTGAAGGGTAATGCAGAGATCGCTGCAGAGTTCGGTAAGAACATTAAGCAGTACTGCCCAGATGTAAAGCACATCGTTGTTATCTTCAACCCTGCTGACATCACAGGTCTCATCACCTTGATCTATGCTGGTGTTAAGCCTTCGCAGGTTACCACTTTGGCTGCTCTCGACTCTACTCGTCTCCGCAGCGAGTTGGCTAAGTACCTCCACGTATCGGCTGACAAGGTTGTTAACCCTCGTACCTATGGTGGTCACGGTGAGCAGATGGCTGTATTTGCTTCGACTACCACTGTTGATGGCACTCCACTCACCGACATCATCGGCACCGAGCGTATGCCACAGGCTGATTGGGACGCACTCCGTCAGCGCGTAATTCAGGGTGGTAAGAACATTATCGACCTCCGTGGCCGTTCGTCGTTCCAGAGCCCTGCTCTCGTATCGATTCAGATGATCGCTGCTGCTATGGGTGGTGAGGCATTCCGTTGGCCTGCAGGTTGTTATGTAAACAACGACGAGTTCAAGAACATTATGATGGCTATGGAGACCAAGCTTGACGCTAACGGTGTTGAGGTTCTCCCTGTTCACGGTACCGAGGAGGAGCACGCTACTCTCGTAGAGTCTTACAAGCACCTCTGCGCTCTCCGTGACGAGGTTATCGCGATGGGTGTTATTCCTGCAGTTGAGGATTGGCACGCTATCAACCCTAACTTGTAGTAAAATCGTTCTGATTGGCTCTTTTTGCACCTTACTTGCGGTGTAAATGCTCACATACGCTTAGTATGCTGCGCTTTCCGCCACTGCGTAACGCACAAAAATAGCTCAATCATTGACGATTTTGAATAAATGGAAGGTTGCTGAAAAGCAGCCTTCTGTTTTTTTTCTCACATACGCCTTAGTATGCTGCGCACTCGGCTCCTTGTTTGCCTTGCAACCATCTGCTTAAATTCCGATTTTGGTTGTGGATATTGACGATTTTGAATAAATGGAAGGGTAGTCCGCTGGGGCTACCCTTCTATTGTGATGCACCACATCTCACGACTTCTGACAAGAAATTGGTTTGTGGTGTGTGTAATCTTAATTTAATTTCCTTAACAGCCCTTAATATCCTTTAATACCCTTTAATACCCCTTAATACCCCTTAATAACCCTTAACGACTCTAACGACTTTAACGACCCTATCGCCGTCGTCTACCCCTGTCGTCTATCCGCCTCGTCTACTCCCACACCACTCTGTCAAGCACCCTGTCGTGCTCCTCGATGGGGAGGGAATTTACCACTTGACAAGGGTAGCAGATGCCGATTGTGTGGGCGCGGAAGCCATTGCGCGAGAGGTACTTATCGTAGAATCCTTTGCCCCTTCCGAGTCGCTCGCCCTCTTTGGTAAATGCCACTCCGGGTACCACCATTACATCGATTTTGCCCGGCTCGACGGGGATGGTGGCACGAGGTTCGAGGATGCCGAATGCCCCCTCTGCTAACCCCTCTGCGATATCATAAAAATTCATCTCTTCGCCCTCGATGCGAGGCACAACAACCCGCTTTGTCTTTGCGAGTTCGGCTATGATTTCGCCCGTCTCGGGTTCGTCGGCAAGCGAGACGAATAGCGCAACAACCGATGCGTTGTCTACCTCCTGCGTGCTGAGCAGAGTGCGACATATTGCAGCCGAGAAGGAACTTTTCTCCTCTGCCGAGAGTGCGGCAATTTCGGCTCTCACCTTGCGTCGTATTTCGCGTTTATCGGTCAAAATCATAAAAACTATGTTTTTAGAAGCAAAATTTCGGCAAAATCTATTGTTATTCCGCAAACAATGCTTATCTTTGTAATTAGGTATGCGTGCGTGTGTGCGCAAAGCGTACCACAGTGCGGAACAGACAAAACAAACTTTTCACAAATATACACAATTCTTAAATTTAATTAAAATTATGGGCTGTTTTTTAACTAATTCATCTCTCGGAAGAAAGTTGGTGATGAGCATCTCGGGTTGTTTCCTCGTGCTTTTCATTCTCTTCCACATGTCAATGAACATCGCCGCAATCTTCTCGGCGGATGCTTACAACACAATTTGCTCCCTCTTGGGTGCTAATTGGTATGCTTTGGTTGCTACTGCAATCTTGGCAGGTGGTGTATTCGTACACTTCGCTTATGCATTCTGGCTCACTTGGCAGAATCGCAAGGCTCGCGGTAATGTGCGCTACGCAGTTACTGTTAAGGAGCACGGCGTTAGCTGGGCATCGAAGAATATGCTCCTCTTGGGCGTTATCGTGATTCTCGGTTTGTTGCTCCATCTTGTACACTTCTGGTCGAAGATGCAGTTGCAGGAGTTGCTCGGCAACCACGAGAACAACCTCGGATTGGCTGTAACCGATGGTGCGGCTCTCATTCAGTACACCTTCTCGAAGTGGTATAATGTTCTCCTCTATGTAGTGTGGTTGGCAGCTTTGTGGTTCCACCTCTCGCACGGTGTTTGGTCGATGGTTCAGACTGTAGGTTGGGCTAACGACAAGTGGTATCCACGCCTCAAGTGCCTCTCGACTATCGTTGCTACCCTCATCTGCGGTGGTTTTGCGTTGGTTGTAGTATGGTTCTATGTTCAGAGCGTATGTCCTTGCTGCGCTGGTTGTTAATCTGCATCAGCAATTTGAGTATTTAGAAAAATAACAAAATTTATAGAAATATGGCTTTCAAATTAGATTCCAAAATTCCTGCTGGTGAGTTGGCTCAGAAGTGGAGCAACCACAAGGCGGCTATCAAGGTTGTTAGCCCTGCTAACAAGCGTAAGTTGGATGTTATCATCGTAGGTACCGGTCTTGGTGGTGCTTCTGCAGCTGCTTCGCTTGGCGAGCTTGGCTACAATGTAAAGGTGTTCTGCATCCAGGATTCACCTCGTCGTGCACACTCTATCGCTGCACAGGGTGGTATCAACGC
>JAFVOR010000025.1 GCA_017505725.1 Alistipes sp. | reverse complement strand
GTAGTGAGTAGTGAGTAGTGAGTAGTTTTTCTCTAAACTCCCTAAACTCCCTAAACTCCTTAACTACCCTTACTAGCCGTTACTCGCCCTTAAAAAATAATTTTTAATTTTTAATTCTTAATTTTTAATTTTTTCGCCTTTACTAGCCGTTAAAAAGTTGCGCCTTGACCACCTTTGGGGTTCGGAAAATATAGAGACAACAATAGACAAACAGATAATTTTAACCAACAAAATTCAACACAATGAAAAGACTCTTATTAAGTGCAGTTGCACTGCTCGTTGCAGTGGGTGCAATGGCTAAGGATGAGAAGTGGCAAGACCCGAAGCTCTTCGAGGAGAATCGCTTGCCTATGCGCTCCACATTTATTGTGACGCCTACAGCCGATCAGACTGTTGCCGAGCACGACTTCACGCAGTCGCCGCTCTATCGCACAATTGGTGGTGTGTGGAAATTCTATTGGACTGCGAATGCTACCGACGCCCAGCCGGTGGAGTTCTGGTCGCCTAAGTTCGATGACTCGACTTGGGGCAAGATGCCTGTACCGGGATTGTGGGAGATGAATGGCTATGGTGTACCTTTGTATAAGAATACGGGCTACGCTTGGCACAACTTCTACAAGAGCAACCCTCCGTATGTGCCTACCGAGCGCAATGCTGTGGGTTCATACCGCCACTATGTGGAGGTACCAGCCGAGTGGCGTGGCAAGCAGGTATTCGTACACATCGGCTCTGCTACATCGAATGTATCGTTGTGGGTCAATGGCGAGTATGTGGGCTATAGCGAGGACTCGAAGCTCGAGGCCGAGTTCGAGATTACCAAGTTCGTTAAGCCTGGTAGCGACAACCTCTTTGCAATGCAGATCTATCGCTGGTGCGATGGTACCTACCTCGAGGATCAGGACTTCTTCCGCCTCTCGGGTATCGGTCGTGATTGCTACATCTACGCTCGTGACAAGAAACACATCGAGGATGTAAAGTTCGTTGCCGACCTTCACGACAACTACACTAAGGGCCACCTCGACTTGAATATCGCCACCACAAAGGGTGTTAAGCAGTTGCGTCTCTCGCTCCTCAATCCCGATGGCAAGCAGATCAAGCAGGAGGTTGTTGAGGTCGAGAAGGGCAAACTCTCGCGCTGCTGGCATCTCGACAAGGTGTCGCCTTGGAGTGCCGAGATTCCTGCCCTCTACCGCCTTATTGTCGAGGTGCTCGACAAGGGCGAGACCGTTGAGGCTACAGCCTTCAAGGTGGGATTCCGCAAGATCGAGATCAAGAACTCGCAGTTGCTTGTCAATGGTTGCCCTGTATATATTAAAGGTGCAAACCGCCACGAGTTGAATCCTAACACGGGCTACTATGTTACTCGCGAGGATATGATTCGTGATATTCAGATTATGAAGGAGTTGAACATCAACGCCGTTCGTACCTGCCACTATCCAAACTCGCCACTCTGGTATGATCTATGCGACGAGTATGGTATCTATGTCTGCGACGAGGGTAACATCGAGTCGCACGGTATGGGCTACAAGGAGAAGACCTTGGCTAAGCGTGCCGACTACGAGGCTGCACACCTCATCCGCGACCAGCGTATGGTGTTGCGTGACTTCAACCACCCGTCGGTGATCTATTGGTCGCTCGGTAACGAGGCGGGTAATGGCCCTAACTTCCACAAGTGCTACGACTGGATCAAGAACTACGACCGTTCGCGTCCTGTACACTACGAGCAGGCGAACTACATCCGCTACGGACAGAAGAAGAGCAACTACAATACCGATATCGACGCTCCGATGTATGCTACACCTGACCAGTGCGAGAAGCACGCAATGTCGAAGCCTTCTCGTCCACTCATCCAGTGTGAGTATGCTCACGCAATGGGTAACTCGCTCGGCGGCTTGAAGGAGTATTGGGACCTGGTGCGTCAGTACCCTACCTATCAGGGTGGCTTCATCTGGGACTTCGTTGATCAGGCTTTGGCTTGGCGTGACGAGAAGACGGGCGAGTTGACATATCGTTATGGAGGTTGCTGGAACTCTATCGATGCATCGGACGAGTCGTTCTGCTGCAACGGTTTCATCGCTGCAAACCGTAAGTATCACCCTTCGGCATACGAGGTTAAGCAGCAGTACCAGAACATCTGGGCAAAGCCTTCGGATGTTGTTTGCGGCCGCATCACCGTCTTGAACGAGCACTTCTTCAAGTGTTTGAAGAATGTTCGCCTTGTGTGGGCATTGCAGGCTGATGGCAAGGTTGTCAAGACCGGCATTATCGAGGATTTGAAGATTGCTCCGCAGAAGCACATCGACATCCAGCTCGGCTACAACGCCAACGATGTCAAGGCTCTCAAGGGCGAGGTGTTGCTCAATGTATCGTTCGTACTCAAGAACTCTGAGCCACTCCTTCAGGCAGGCTACGAGATTGCTCGCAATCAGCTCGAGGTTACCCCATATAACACCGCTGCAGCCTACAACGCAGTAGCACCAAAGGGCGTTGCCAAGAGCGCCAAGTGCGGACTCACGCTCGATGGTCGCAAGGTTTCGGGTGATTCGTTTGTAGCGGAGTTCAACGCCGAGGGATTCCTCTCGTCGTACATCTATCGTGGCACCCAGCTCCTCTCGAAGCCTATGATGCCTCAGTTCTATCGTGGCTTGGTCGAGAACGACTATGGTATCCGCAAGAATCGCAACACCAAGTTCAACCACGCAGGTTGGTTGGTATGGCGTACCGATGCTCCTGCACTCGAGAAGTTCACTGCAAAGCAGCTGAGGGATAAGCGCATCGAGGTGAAGGCTGTCTACAAGTATGCCAAGACTGCAGCTACCGTAACCTTGACCTATATTATCGCTCCTGATGGCACCATCGCAGTCAACGAGTCGATGAAGGCGGGTGTAGGCGAGAAGGCTCCGCTTCTGCTCCGCTTCGGTATGGCTTTGGCTATGCCTGGCGCATTCGACACCATCGAGTTCTATGGTGCCGGTGAGCACGAGACCTATATCGACCGTACCACAAGTGCATTGGTCGGCATCTACAAGCAGAGCGTTCACGACCAGTTCTGGCCATTCTACGCTCGTCCGCAGGAGAGCGGTGCACACTGCAACCTCCGTTGGTGGCGCATCACCGACACCGCAGGTCGTGGCTTCGGTGTTGTCAGCGATGTCCTCTTCCAGGCAAATGCACTCCCTTACCCAATGGAGCAGTACGACATCCACTCCGACAACTATCGCAAGTACTCAACTCGTCTCGAGAAGGATGGCAACACCTATGTTAATATCGACAAGCTCCAGCAAGGTGTAGGTTGTATCAACTCTTGGGGTCGTCTACCTCTCGACAACTATCTTATTCCTTACGAGAATCGAGAGTTTAACTTTATACTCCACCCCCTCAAGTAAAAATTGTTTTTAAGCAGCGATAGCTGCGTTGCACTGCAATAATCCGCTTGCTCACATACGCTTAGGTATGCTGCGCAAGCGGATTTTTTGTGCGCCTTACTCTCATCTGCTTAAAATCCAATTTTTGGGTGAGACTCAAAGACCTTCGGGCTGTACTTTGTGTACTATCCCGAGGACTCTTCTTTTGCGATGCACCGCATCTCACGCCTTCTGACAAGAAATAATTGTTTTTAAGCAGCGATAGAGCAGCGATAGCTGCGTTTTTCGTGGTCGATTAATCCACCTCGATAATCTCCACTACCCAGCCGAAAAGATCGTTGGCGCAGTTGCTCTGAATGCGTGCGATCTGCGATGTCTGCACCGTGTCGGCAAGGATGGCATTGACAAGTTGTGCAGGGGTGGCGTAGGTGTCGTCAACCGAGTTGGCAAAGCACTGATAGAAGGCGTTCTGCTGCGCTCGACTCAAGCCATCGGGCAAGATGTTGGCAGCCACGAGATCACGATAGGGGTAGAGGTGGCGCATATTCGAGGCATCGGCATTGAGCTGCTCGACGATAGTGGTCACCACATAGACCTGCACCGTATCGTTCAGGCCCGGCATCTCGACAAAGGTGGTGTAGACGGGATACTCCTCCTCGATGGAGGCCAAGACACTGTCGGTGAAGAGCATATACTCCGCCTCGGTGAGGTTGTTCAGATAGACCATCTTGCGATAGTCGCGCAGAATGTTACGCATAGCCTGTCGCTCCTCGCGGTTCCATTTGGCTTGCTCGCCGCAGGCAAATATGCCGCCTACAACAGCGGCTACCACAGCAATCGAAAGTAAAATCTTTTTCATCGTGTAATTTTTTTTAAGTTAAACCACACAGCGAAAAAGCAACCTTCGTGCCAAGCTAAAAACTCTTTACGGGGCGGTATTGTCCTTGATTATGTTCGAAGCAGAAGAGTCGAAGGCCATTGGTGATGACCACATAGCGAGCGCCAACCACCGCATTGTAGCGCAGAGCCTGACGCAGCACCTCGTCATCGAGCGCAACATCCGCAGCCTTGCACTCGACCAGGATGTGAGGCTTGGCACACTCGTCTACCACTACAATATCGGCCCTCTGACGCAGACCATTGACATTGACTGGGTACTCCTGCGAGATACGCAGGGCGGGGATGCCTTTGACCGCAACCAACCATCCTACAGCGTGACGGCGCACCCACTCCTCAGGGGTGAGCACGAGCCACTTTTGGCGCAACGAATCCCAGATAAACTTGCCGCCCTCGTCGACCTTGATGCGTGGCGCAATATCGGGGAATATCAGTTTTACGGTGTTGGGCATAGCGTATTTCTGCAAAAAAGTACTATCTTTGCCACAAAGATAGAAAAAATTATGAAGAGATACACATTTTTCGTCCTCTTATTGTTGAGCTTCGCATCGGCAACAGCACAGGGAGAATACGACCTTGCTGCACGCAACACCGAGCCTGCACGCAGCTATATTATGCCCTACCACTCGATGGCGGAGGCTGTAAATGGCAACCCTGCACAGTCGCGCTATGTTGCCCGGCTCGAGGAGTTTACCCGCAGCGAGGGTGGCTCGGCAATGAACTATACCACCCACTTTGCAATGCCCGTGGCGTGGCTCAATCGTCAGGTGCTGCTCCGTGTGGGCTACGCTTCGATGGGCTATACGGTCTATGTGAATGGTCGCGAGGTGGGCTACTCGCCATCGGGTGCAATGAGCGTGGAGTTCAACATCACCAAGGCATCGAAGGAGGGTCGCAACGAACTCTCGATTATGCTCGATAAGTCGTTGCTCGCCAACAAGATATACGAGTCGAAAGAGTTCGTACTCGATGGTGTTGAGGTGTTCAGCCAACCCACCATCCGCATTAGAGATATCATAACTCGTGTGACGCTTAACAACTCTGGCGAGGGCATTGCCGAGGTGGCTCTGCCAATCAAGTGCGATGCACTCAACCACAAGGAGATGCGTCTGCATTACGCACTGCGCCTCGACGATGGCACGGTGCTGACCGAGGGGTACAAAGAGATGGCTCTCGATATGCGCAGAGAGGATACCATCCGCTTCGCCAGTGTAGTGCCTACCAGGTTATTGTGGAACGCCAAAGGCAGAGCAATGATGCGTCTTGAGTTGGAGAGCCGCATCGAGAATCGCATTGTGGAGTGCATCGCCAAGCGCATCGGTATGCGTGAGGCGGAGTTGCACGATGGCAAACTCCTCATCAACAAGGAGGAGGTGAAGTCTAACCTTGTGGCGTGGGAGCAGGTGAAGAGTCTCGACGAGGTGCAAAAAGGTGGCTACAATGGCATCATCATAACCCTCGACCGCAATAGCGCAAAGGTGATTGAGGAGTGTGCCGAGCGAGGTCTCTATGTGGTGGTACGAGCACCTATCGACACCACTCTGCTGGGTGACCATATCCGTCGCGGCGGTAACCCAAGCAATGACCCCGTGTGGAATGAGAGCTACTTGTGGCGCAACATCCACACCCTGCACTCAACCAAGGGCAACTGCGCTGTGATAGGCTATGCCATAGCCAAGGGTAAAACTTCGGGCATCAACATTTATGATACCTATCTGCTGATGAAACACCTCTCGCCAAATAGCCTCATCATCTACGAAGGTGCCGAGGGCGAGTGGGCGACGGATAAGTGAGTAGTGAGTAGAGAGTAGTGAGTAGAGTAGTAAATTAGAAGTTATGAGAAGATTATTGTTAGCTTGTGTATTACTCTTGGGAGTAGTGGTTGTGGCCGATGCACAATCAGCGCAGATCAGTTCGTTCCGCCTCGAGTATGGAGTTAGCAAAAACAATCAGAGTGGAGTGCTTGTGCGATTCAAGCTCAATATGAATGGATACAGAGGCAAAACGATGTCTGCGATAGCCTACATCGACTCACCCAAGGGCGTGGGTGTAAAGGATACGAATGGTAAATATTGCACAACATCTGGCACGGTCGCATTCTCTGTAGACTTCACTCCTCCCTACGAAAACTCGGCCTACGACAACTTCCAGATCTTTATGCCCTACAACGAGATGCATCTGCTTGAGGGTAAGCGCGACTACTTCTGCCGAGTTTTCATCTTTGAGAAAGGTGGTGGATGGATTACCCATAGCGACTATGTAGGATTTGTAGGTACGGGAAGTGCACCATCTCAACGCGCAAAGTACGCACACCTGTTGCCCAATGCCGGCACTCTACCAAACGAAAATCAGCACATCTACTACACTAACAATTCAGGCGGATTGGCATCGGTTAGAATCTATTATGGCAAAGATGTCAAAGAGTATTGCGCCTATCTCTACTTCAAATCCAGCAACCAAGCAAGGGGCGAAATACGCTACTTTACCAAGCAGTACTTCGACTCGAGCGGTAACTATTGGGCATTCAAGGAGTATATGCAGTGGCTCACGCATCGTCAGGGCAAGAGTTCGACGCTCTATATAGCCGAAGATTGGACCTATGTCAAGATTGGAAATACGATCTTCGATATACCTATCAGCAAGGAGCGATTCGACCAACTCGTGCCAAAGGTCAGTGGAGGCGGCGGAGGAGGAGGCTACAGCAACAATGGCAATAACAGCGGCTATAACCACCAGAGTGGCCCAAGCCACATCGACAAGCCTTGTGGCTATTGCGGTGGCGGTGGCGGATGCCGTTCGTGCAATGGTCGAGGCTACAAGTATAACCCATACTCGGGACACGATGACAGATGCCCCTCCTGCAATGGCTCGGGACGCTGCTTCAACTGTCGTGGTACAGGTAAACAGGCGACATACTAAGAAAAAGCCAATGGTCGAACCATTGGCTTTTTCTTAGTGTAGCTGCGATGAAAATCCGCTATCAAACGCTCAGGAACTCCTCGGGGACAATCACTCGCAACGCCTCGGGTACAACTTCGATGGTCACGGGGGTGTTGTGGTGCAGCTCGCCATCCACCTCTATAGGGACTGCGGGCGAGGTTGTCACCTTCACGCACTTGCCCTGTGCATACTCGATGTGTCCGATCGAGTATATCTTGCCATTGAAGAGTCGGGCTGCACGGAATACCACGTGCCACCAATGTACGGGGCGTATGATGGTCACATCGAGCAGTCCGTCGTTGGCCACCGCGCGAGGCAGCTGCTGAATGCCACCGCCATTGTAGCGGCAGATGCCCGCAGCCAGCGAGAAGAGTTTGCGCTTGTAGACTACCTTGCCATCGATCTCGATGGTCGCCTCGGTTGATGGTGCTGAGAAGTAACCACGCAGCAGGCTCACTATATAGAGCCACTTGCCCTTCCACCCCTTGCGCTTCAGGCGGTCGAAGATGCCGAGCACATAGGCATCGAATCCGAGTCCCGTCACATTTGCCATATAGCGACTTTGCACCTTGCCATCCTCCTCGATTGTCACCTTGCCGGCATCTTGCAGGTAGGAGTGACCCTCGCTGATGGCACGCACCGCTGCTTTGTAACTGCGCGGAAAGGCGAATGAGCGTACCCAATCGTTGCCCGTGCCTACCGAGATTACACCCAGGAGTATCTCCTTGGGGTCACACTCGGTTTGTGTCAATATGCCATTGACCACCTCGTTGAGAGTGCCATCGCCACCCACCACGATTATCTTGCGGAAACCCTTGCGAGTGACACCCAAAACAATCTTTGTGGCGTGTTGCTGATGCTTGGTGAAGGCAAATTCATACTCGATACCGCCCTTGCGCAGCAGACGCGATATCTTCGGAAAGTCGGCCAATCCCTTACCTCCGCCCGAGACGGGGTTTACGATAACGAACCAACGGTTGTTCATAAATGCAAAATTCAAAATGCAAAATTATCTCTCAACTCTCAACTCTCAACTTTCAACTCTCAACTATTTTACAGGGGCGTTTTTGAGGGTGTGGAGCAGGAAGTCGTAGAACTTCTCGACCGACGCAATCTCCACCTTCTCGTCTGGCGAGTGTGGGTAGCAGATGGTCGGACCAAACGAAATCATATCGAGATTAGGATATACGCCACCGATGATACCGCACTCCAAACCTGCGTGGATGGCGGTCACTGCGGGACGCTTGCCATACAACGCCTCGTAGGATGCCAACATAGCCTTCAGGATTGGTGACTCCATATTCGGTTTCCAGCCATCGTACGAGCCCGAGAGCTCAACCTCGGCACCTGCCATCTCGAATACACCCTTGATAGCCTCTGCCAAAGCCAGCTTCTCGCTCGATACCGACGAACGCAACAAGCACTGAATCTTTACGCACTCACCATTCGATACTACGCGAGCCAAGTTGGTCGAGGTCTGTACCAAACCCTCCATCTCAACCGACATCTTCACTACGCCATTAGGTGCGCCAAACACCGCCTTGACAAGCTTGGCAGCCACCTCCGCAGGGATAATCTCCGCAGGGAGAGCAACCTCCTCGACAAGCACTGCAATCGAATCCTCGATATTCTCGAACTCCGCCTGCAAGGTCTTCTCGTATGCGGCAGCCTCGGCCTTGAATGCCGCTACATCCTTGACAAGCACAACTGCCTGTGCCTCGCGTGGAATGGCATTTCGCAATCCACCTCCGTCAATCGATGCGAGTAACCACTCTTGCTCGGTGTGGAGCAACAAACGGCACAACAGACGGTTTGCATTTCCTCGCTGGAAACCAATCTGAATGCCAGAGTGACCACCCTTCAAACCCTTAACTTCGAGCTTTACTGCCGACCAACCCTGCGGTGCAGCCTCAGCGGTGTATGGGAGTGTGATGTTAGCATCAGTTCCGCCCGCGCAACCTACATACAACTCACCCTCGGTCTCCGAGTCGAGGTTTAACAAAATATCGCCCTTGAGCAAACCCGCCTTGAGGCCGAATGCTCCGTCCATACCTGTCTCCTCGGTTGCGGTGAAGAGTCCCTCGATAGCTCCGTGCTCGAGCGAATCATCCTCCAAAACTGCGAGGATTGCTGCTGCGCCGATACCGTTGTCGGCACCGAGTGTAGTGCCATTTGCGGTTACCCACTCGCCATCGATATATGCCTCGATTGGGTCATTCTCGAAGTCGAAAACCTTGTCGTTGTTCTTCTGCGGCACCATATCGAGGTGCGCCTGCATAACGATGCCCTTTCTATCCTCGTAACCCGCAGTTGCAGGCTTTGCGATGTAGACATTGCACGCCTCGTCAACCGTGTACTCGAGGTTATGAGCCTTTGCAAACTCCACGATATACTCGCGAATCTTCTCCTCGTGATGCGATGGGCGAGGAATCTGTGTCATCGCCTTAAAATGCTTCCAGACCAATGCTGGTTTAAGTTGTTCCAAATTGTAATTCATAGTATTTTTGTTTTTGTGTTGTTGTCTTTTTTTATGGTTATAGGGGTTATAGGATTGAATAGGAGCGGGCTTCGCCCTTGAATAGGACAGGATAGGAACGGGCTAACGCCCTTGAATAGGATATCCTATCAAATCCCATCAAATCCCATCTCATCCTATCTCGACTCGTCTTGTTTATCGAACGCCTCGACAATATGCTTTACCAACTCGTGGCGCACGATATCGCCCTTGTTGAACTCCACAAAGCCTATGCCCTTGATACCCTTGACGGTGTTCATTGCACGCACCAGGCCACTGTCGCTCTTGTGTGGCAGGTCGACCTGTGTAACATCGCCCGTAACGATAAACTTGGCGTTGCGACCCATACGGGTGAGGAACATCTTGATCTGCGATAGGGTGGTGTTCTGTGCCTCGTCGAGAATCACGAAGGCGTTGTCCAATGTGCGACCACGCATATATGCCAGCGGAGCAATCTGCACCGTGCCATCCTCCATAAACTTCTGCAACTTGGCAGGCGGAATCATATCGTTGAGCGCATCGTAGAGCGGCTGCAAATATGGGTCGAGCTTATCCTTCAGGTCACCCGGCAGAAAGCCCAGCTTCTCGCCAGCCTCCACCGCAGGGCGTGTCAGAATCACTCGGCGCACCTGCTTGTCACGCAAGGCTCTGACAGCCAAGGCTATGGCTGTGTAGGTCTTACCCGATCCCGCAGGGCCTGTTGCGAATATCAGGTCGTTGTGGTCGTAGAGCTCTACCAACTTGCGCTGATTGTCGGTGCGAGCCTTCACAATCACGCCATTGTTGCCATAGACGATGACCTCCTTGTCGCTCTTGTGTGCCGCCTCCGAAGCCTCGGCAAAGCCCGCAGCAAACGACTGCTCGACCACCTCCTTCGAGATGTGTCCGTAGCGGTCGTAGTAGGCTATCAAGCCCGCCATCTGACGCTCGAAACGCTCCACATCGCCCTTTGCGCCAAGCACCTTGAGCGAGGAGCCTCGTGCCACAATCTTGAGCTTGGGGTGCATCGCCACAATCTGCTGCAGGTAGCACTCCTTGGCTCCGTACAACTCCCTTGTGTCAACACCTTCAATTATAATCTCCTTTCCTGTTGTTTCTGTCATAGTTTGTAAATTCCTAATTGAGAATTGGAATTATTCTGTTTAATTTTTAATTTTTAATTTTGCATTTTGCATTTTGCATTCTCACTACTCACTCTCGTTAGAACACCACTCCGAATCGTAGTTGCACGCTACGGGTGCGAGTGCGGAACGATTGTGCAGACTTCTGCTTGTTGGTGTCGAGTGTCCAAATATATTGGTTTTCACCCTTCATATCGATGAATTGGTCGGCATAGCGCACATCCAACATCATTACCTTGGCGAACTTGACGCTTATGCCCGCCGCGTAGGTGATGGTAGGGTAGAGTTTACCGAGGTGCATAGTCTTGATGCTCTCGTCTGCCGCATTAGCAAGTTGGTAGGTCGCCTCGTCCATCAGTGTGAATACCGGTCCAAAGTTGAAGCGGAACATAGCTGCGCGGAAGGAGAGCAACATCGGTATCTGCACAATGTTCGACTTGGCCTTGGTGTTGAAGTTGTGGGCGGCCTTGTCGTCGATTCTTAGTGCCGAGCGGGCATACGATATCTCGGGCTGAATGCCGAATGTGCGACCAATATTGAGGCGGAACTGCAGAGCAGCACCTCCCGACCAATGCATCGACATCCTTGGTGAGAAATCGGCGCTGAGGGGCATCACATCGAAGAAGTTGTACCTTGCTCCCACACCCAAGCCGAACTCGGTGGTCACCTTGGGAACTCCCGAAGCCTTGTAGTACTCACGGTTGGCATCGCGTATCACACCGCCCGCCTTGACACGGGGCTGCTCGTCTACCGGTTTGTTCTGATTCTGCCTCGCCGAAGCGGTGAAACTTGCTGCCATAATGAGCACAGCAAGTATCGTTTTCAAAACTCTATAACTCATTTCTGAATACCAATTTGCTATTCTAACTCCCAAAAATAGTAAATATTTTTGAAATAGGAGCTATGGAGTTGGCAAAATCTTAAAAAATTGCTACCTTTGTAGCCGTAAAGTTGTGCAAAATCGTTCTGATTGGCTCTTTTCGCACGAGTGCTGTGGATGCCGAAATGCTCACATAGGTCTACTATGCTCCGCTTTCGTCACCTGGCATCGCACAAAAATAGCTCAATCATCTCCGATTTTGTCTCCTTTTGAGAGCGTAATTTTGCATTTTGCATTTTGCATTTTGAATTGTAAAGGAGCCAATGGCTAATGGCTAAAAGCTAAAAATATTATGAGTTTAGTAGCAATAGTAGGACGCCCGAATGTGGGTAAGAGTACGCTGTTCAACCGCCTTGTGGGCAACCGTCAGGCGATTGTCGATTCGACAGCAGGTACTACGCGTGACCGCCACTACGGAAAGACCGATTGGTGTGGTCGCGAGTTTTCGATTATCGATACGGGTGGTTACTCGGTCAATAGCGACGATATCTTCGAGGATGAGATTCGCAAGCAGGTGATGCTTGCCATCGAGGAGGCCGATGTCATCCTCTTTATGGTGGAGGTAGGCACAGGCGTTACCGACCTCGATATGATGATGGCAGAGGTGTTGCGTCGTGCCAAGAAGCGCACCATCGTGGTCTGCAACAAGGTCGACAACTACGACCTCATCTACTCGTCAAACGACTTCTATTCGCTCGGCTTGGGTGATCCGTTCTGCATCTCGTCGATGTCGGGTAGCGGTACCGGCGATCTGATGGACGAGATATTGCGTCTTCTTCCCGAGGATTGTGCTGCCGAGGAGATGGAGGATCTCCCTCGCATCACCATCGTGGGCCGTCCGAATGTGGGTAAGTCGTCGCTCACCAATGCTCTGCTCGGCACCGATCGCAACATCGTGACCAACATCGCGGGTACTACTCGCGACTCCATCCATACGCGCTACAATAAGTTCGGTATGGACTTCTACCTGGTCGACACCGCAGGTATGCGCAAGAAGGGCAAGACTATGGAGGATTTGGAGTTCTACTCGGTGATGCGTTCGATTCGTGCCATCGAGGCTTCGGATGTCTGCATCCTGATGCTCGATGCACAGCAGGGACTCGAGTCGCAGGACCTCAATATACACAACCTCATCGTGCGTAACCGCAAGGGTTGTGTTATCGTGGTCAACAAGTGGGACTTGATTGAGAAGGGCAACAACACTATGAAGGAGTGGAAAGAGGCTATCGAGAAGCGTTTGGCTCCGTTCAACGATATTCCTATCATCTTTACCTCGGCTCTGAATAAGCAGCGTATCCTCGAAGTGTTGCAGACCGCTATTCGTGTCTACGAGTCGCGTTCGCGTCGCATCCCTACATCGGAGTTCAACGACTATATGTTGCCGATTATTGAGGAGACTCCGCCACCTTCGACCAAGGGTAAGTATATCCGCATCAAGTACGCAATGCAGTTGCCTACACCTACTCCGCAGTTTGTATTCTTCTGCAATCTGCCGCAGTATATCCGCGAGAACTATCGTCGATTCCTGGAGAATCACTTGCGCGAGCATTGGGACTTCTCGGGTGTACCGATTCAAATCTACTTCCGTCAAAAATAGAATGCAAAATGCAAAATGCAAAATGCAGAATGCAGAATGCAAAACCGACGCTGCGGAGCGAGAGCAGAGGGCAAACTTGTTTGCACTATGCCGAGCCGCGAGGAGGAAAAGCCTGCGAAGCAGGATTAATGCAAAATTGAGAAATTAAAAACCGAAAAACCTAAAATAATGAAAAGATTACTCACATTGGCTCTTTTGCTTGCTTGTGCCACATCGGCATTTGCGATTAAAATCACCTATGGTCCCTATGTTCAGGCAGTGACCAAGGAGACCGTAACTATCGTTTGGGGTACAGACAAGACCGCTATCTCGTGGGTGGAGACTGCACCTAACGACAAGATGCACTTCTACGCCGAGGAGCGTCCAAAGTTCTTCCAGACTGTGCTCGGTCGCAAGTTGCCTACCAAGTACCACTCAATCACCATCCCTAATCCTAACACCAATGGCAAGGCAGGTTTCCGCTATCGTGCCTACTCGCAGGAGATTACCAGCAACAAGGGTGGACGCACTATGTATGGTCGCGTGGCATCGACCCGCATATTCTCCTATCGTCACATCTGGGTTAAGACGCTCGACTACGATAAGAAGTCGGTTGACTTCATCCTGATGAACGACCAGCACGGCAACGATGGTGTCTACGAGTTGCTCAACAAGCGTGTCAATCGCAAGAAGACCGATGCGGTGCTCTTCGTGGGCGATATGGCTTCGGCTGTCGATACCAAGCAGACTTCGGTATATCACAAGGTTTCGGGTCGTGTGAACAACCTCAAGAATGCGGAGACTCCGTTCCACGAGGTGCCACTCTTTATGACTCGCGGTGTGAATGAGTCGGTAGGCAAGCTCGGTATGGACTACCTCACCTACTTCCCCACCTCGACAGGCAAACCTTACTACACCGTTCGCTATGGTTCGGTATGCTTCATCGTGCTTGACTCGGGAGTCGACAAGAAGGATAAAGCTGCGGGTACCGATTTTGAGTCCTACCGCAAGGAGCAGGCCGCTTGGCTCGCAAAGACTCTCGAGAGCGAGGATGTCAAGGGTGCAAAGTTCAAGGTTGCCCTTATGCACATCCCTCCTGTGGCCGGTGTTTCGCCTGTAAGCAAGGAGCTCAACTCTCTCTTCGTGCCTATCCTCGAGAAGGCGGGTATCAACCTTATGATTTGCGGCTATACCCACAACTCGGTGATGCACGAGGCTAACAAGAAGTGCTCATTCCCAATCCTCGAGAATGGCAGCTCAACACTGCTTAACATCCGTGCCGATCAGGAGAAGATGGCTGTGATAGTTGAGGATTTTGAGGGTAATGTAAAGCAGAACTACGCATTCTAATAAGGATCTGCTGAAGTTTGATTTGGAGGTTTGAGAGGTAAAATTCTCAACCTCCTTTTTGTTTTTAATACTTTTTTCCTATCTTTGCACTTAGAATACTCGGGGCAGGGTGTAATTCCCTACCGGCGGTGATAGTCCGCGACTCCCTTATGGTGCTGAATCATAGAATTTTGGCTCTGCAAGGGACTGAATCGGTGAAATTCCGATACCGACGGTTAGAGTCCGGATGGTAGAGTGGGTGAGGTTGTATTAAACCTATTTACTGCGTTCTTTTATGTTTTTTTGGGCTCTTTTTATTTGTAATTTTTGTCACATAGAACCACTATGCTCCGCAAATTACAATAAAAAATAACCACAAAAACAACTATAAAATAACTTTGTAAACAAGTTCAAAACAACCTCAGATTTATGAATGACGATTTCAGGTTTCTCGAACTTCGCAAGCCTTGAAATCCCTTATTCAAAATCAACCTTCCGTATTGCTATAAAGTCCCTTGTGTTCGTTGTGTAACATTAGGGATTTTTTTATGAAGCGTTTTGCACTTGCTCTATTTGCTTTGGTAGTGGCAATAACAACTACCGCACAATCGACCACTGCATCGTTGCAGGGTTTTGTCACTGACAAGGAGGGTAAGCCTCTTGTAGGTGCTACCGTAGTGGCAACCCACCTCCCCACCGAGACTATCTATGGCACCGTCACCGACCGTAATGGCGAGTACCGCCTGCAGGGTTTGCGTGTAGGTGCTCCTTACGAGGTTGAATTCTCGTTTGTCGGCTACACTACACACAAGGAGGGCGACATAGCCCTTGCACTCGGTGACAAGCGACAGATTGATGCCTCGCTCTCCGATACACAGGCCATCGAGGCTGTTGTGGTGGCGCACCGAGCCTACCCAAAGAGCGAAATGGGGTCGAGTGATGCAGTATTCCGTCAGGATCTGATTGAGCGCACACCTACCGTGTCACGCTCCATCGACGATATTACACGCCTCTCGCCACAGGCTATGGTGTCGAAGGATGGTGGCATATCTATCGCGGGCACAAACTCGCGTTACAACTCCTTCCAGATTGATGGTACAGCCTCGAACGATATGTACGGACTCACCTCGACAGGCACAAACTGCGGCTTGGCGGGTGCCAACCCTATTCCACTCGATGCCATCAGCGATATTCAGGTGGTGACAGCACCCTTCGATGTGCGCCAAGGAGGCTTCTCGGGCGGTGGCATCAACGCCATCACCAAGTCGGGTACAAACACCTTTTCGGGCACTGCCTACGCCTACTACAACGACCATAACTTCTATGGTCGCTCGCCTCTGAGTGGTGAGCGACTTGCCGAGCAGCGCACTCAAATCTATGGCCTCTCGCTCGGCGGTGCGATAGTCAAGAACAAGTTGTTCTTCTTCCTCAATGGCGAATTCGACCTCGACTCCTCGCCTTCGTCCTACTATGTGGGCTACAATGGTTGCAACATCTCCGAAGAGGATGCCAAGTCCATCTCGGAGCGTTTCCACGCCCTTACGGGCTACGATGGCGGCGGCTATGACCGACAGATTCTCAAGAAACGCACCGCCTCGGTTTTGGCTCGTCTCGATTGGAATATCTCCGCACGCCACAACCTCTCGCTACGCTACAACTTCCTCGATGCACGCAAGGATGAGTTTGTTTCGAGTGCTACGCTGCTGCGCTTCAATGGCGAGGGCTACACCTCGACTGCTGATACCCACTCGCTGGTGGCAGAGCTCAACTCCCGCATCTCCGAGAAGTGCTTCAACGAGGTGCGTGTGGGCTACACCCGTGTGCACGATGGTCGCGAGGCTATGAGTGGCGCGTTGTACCCCTATGTCGAGATTCAGAAGATGCGAGATGGCGACAATACATCGGTCTACATCGGTACCGACCCGTTTGCCATTATGAACGACCTGGTGCAGAATACGGTGACCGTCACCGACAACTTCTCCTATTACGCCGATGGCCACACCATAACCATAGGCACGCACAACGAGATTTTCAACTCCTCGTGCCTCTATATGGCGAATGCCTTGGGTGTCTACACCTACAATACGCTCGATGACTTCCTTGCCGACAACCCTCGCAAGTATGTGCGTAACTACGCAGTGGGCAACCCGGCAACCAACATCACCTCGGCACAATTCGGGCTCTATCTTCAGGATGAGTGGAGTGCCTCGCCACGCTTCTCGATGACCTATGGCTTGAGGGCCGATATGCCTGTAATATTCGGCACACCGCCTGCGAATGAGGCCTTCAATAGCCTCGATATAGCCAAGTTCTACGATGTACGCACCAACCAAGTGCCCAAGCCTACGGTTATGCTATCGCCTCGAGTGGGCTTCCGTTGGCGTGTAGCAGAGGGCGAGAGTGCCAAGAGCATTATGCGTGGTGGCGTGGGTATCTTCTCGGGTCGCATCCCCTTTGTATGGATATCGAACTGCTTCTCCAATAGCGGTATGACGCAGCGTGGCTATACGCTCGATAGCAGCAAGGGGCAGCAGGTGCCTCACTTTGGAGAGGAACCTTCGGGCTCGGAGGGTATGTCGTCGAATCCTATGATAAACATCGTGGCAAAGGATTTCCGCTATCCGCAGGTTATGCGTGCTACGCTCGCCTTCGAGCAGTCGTACAAGGGGTGGAACTTTGTGGTTGAGGGTATCTTCTCCAAGTCGATAAACGACCTCCTCATCGAGAATATCACCGCGCAGGATAGAGGACAACTCCTCCTTGCGGTAAACTCCGATATGGTCAACGAGCAGAATAGCACCACCTACTACGACACCTCCTTGTCGAAGGAGTACTCCTCAATCTATCTGCTGAAGAACACCTCGAAGGGCTATGGCTACTCGGTGAGCGCATCGGTGGCAAAGCACTTTCCGTTTGGTCTCGACCTCTATGCTGCCTATACCTTCGCACACTCATTCTCGGTGATGGATGGCATCTCGGCACAGGCACTCAACACCTGGGGTCGCAACTATGGAGCCGACAGCAACCGCCCCGAGTTGAGCCACTCGTTGTTCGATGTGCCACACAAGGTGACCGCCTCGCTCGCCTACTCGAAGCGTTATGGCAAGATTCTCGGCACCACCATCTCGTTGCTCTATCAAGGTTATTCGGGTATGCGATACTCGCTCACTTATGCCTCGACTGCGGATGCCAACAACGATGGCAGCTATGGCAATACCACCATCTATGTCCCTACCGCCGAGGAGCTTGCGGCTATGCAGTT
Source organism: Alistipes sp. (assembly GCA_017505725.1). Lineage (GTDB taxonomy): Bacteria > Bacteroidota > Bacteroidia > Bacteroidales > Rikenellaceae > Alistipes. Next base: position 533 of record JAFVOR010000025.1, on the reverse strand, counting down.
TGTGTCGGAGGGGGATAGGAGTGCCTTTGGCGACTATATCGAGTCGACACCCGCACTGCGTCGCTCGCGTGGTCACTTCCTCGCACGCAACGCTATGCAGACTCCGTTCGAGCACCACCTCGACCTCCATATAGCGCAGGATATCTACTTCTCGGCAGAGTCGTCGCGCAAGGTGCAAATCTCGCTCGATGTCATCAATCTCGGCTCGCTTCTGTCGAAGGATTGGGGCGCAAGCTACTACACCTCGAAGTATCGACTCTCGCCCGTCGAGATATCCTCATACCAAAGCGATGCCAATGGCTATCGTGTACCTGTCTATCGCTTTGTCGGAGGCTCGGTGTCGCGCAACGACCTCCTCTCACGCTGGCGTATGCAGATAGGAATAAGAGTCGTGTTTTGGTAATGATGCAAAAAGTGGCGCTTTTTAGTCATTAAATAGTGGGCGAGAAACGGGTATTTCTCGCCCTATTTTTTGCTTGCCTTTCCCTGATTACTTTGCAAGAAAAGATACCATTTCACAAAGTCTTTGAAAT
>JAFVOR010000024.1 GCA_017505725.1 Alistipes sp. | reverse complement strand
TTTCTGAAGGACAAAAAGAAAAAGTCAAAAGGAAACTATATGAAGCAAGCAACAAAAGAAGATATAGATTATTAAGAAAATCATAACCTTTTCACAATACTCCTGTCTGATCCTCCTAAATCAAGAATTAGGAGGTTTTTTTTGTGAAAATTTGTGCTAAAAATGGAAGTGTGCTAATTTAATACTGTAAAGGGGTTTTATTACAATGTTTTGATGTGCTAATTTTAGACAAACTTTTAAGTCAGCACTAAAACTACAAAATATATCATCTTGATATACTGAAAATTACAGTCATATAAAAAACTCATTACATAGAATAAAACATAGTATAAAAATTAAGATAAAATATATTCAATATATTGTTATATAATATGTTATAAGACTTTCTCAAAAAGTTGGTAAGGAAGAGGTCACGAGTTCAAGCCTCGTCAACAGCTCTGAGAAATCTAACAATCAACGAGAATGCCACCTAATGGTGGCATTTGTTATTAAGTGCAACAAGTAGCCGAGCTTGCTCGAGATGCTTGTTGCATTTAATAATAAGTATCGCATTTGCGATTCTCGTTGTTTGCTTGATTTCCATAGCGCCAAGAGGCAAGACGAGCGAAGCGAAGTCAAGTCTCGTCAATAACGGAGCGATCACAACAAAGCGAAGCGGCAATCTCCCGCTGTTAATTTTAAAGAAATATAAGGGAGATTCCCACAGTCGCTACGCTCCTTCGGAATGACGTTTATTTACACGCCTAAAGTAGATAGTTGCATTTAATAATAAGTAACGCATCTGCGATTCTCGTTGATTGTTTGATTTCCATAGCGCCAAGAGGCAAGACGAGCGAAGCGAAGTCAAGCCTCGTCAACAGCTCAAAAGCAATGCAGACGCCATCCAATCGGATGGCGTTTGTTGTTTTGTATTGTGGTGGCAGCTGCTTGCAGATGAAACAATAATACAAAACAACTATGCGCTCAAAGAGCGCGATTGCATTGCTTTTGAAAGCGCCCCCGCGGAGCGGAGAGGCAAGACGAGCGAAGCGAAGTCAAGTCTCGCCAACAACGGAGAGATCACAACAAAACAGAGCGGCAGCCAAGTCTCGTCTTTAGACTATTTCCATTTAATAATAAGTATCGCATTTGCGATTCTCGTTGATTGCCTGATTTCCATAGCGCCAAGAGGCAAGACGAGCGAAGCGAAGTCAAGTCTCGTCAACCACCCAAGTCCATCATACTACCCACCTCTATCACACTACTCCACCCTCAAAAAAAGTGATAGAAATGACAATTTCCTGCATAGTTTTGCAGATATGCAGTAAAAGTAAAAGAAATCATACCTAATTTATAAAATAATTACAAAATTGGGTACAACGGTGGCAAAAAATCACTACATTTGTGGCCTGCATCGGCAAGAGTAGCAGAATTGACAGTGAAGAAGTAAACTAATCGAATTTATGAATAAAAATTCAATAAACATAATTTTCGCACAGCCCGAGCACGCCGACTATGCCGAGCAGATTTGTCAGCTCATCTACGAATCGGCTCTGCAGCGCGGTACGGGTATTGCTCGTCGTTCGCCCGAGTACATCTCATCGAAGATTACGGGCGGCAAGGCTGTGGTTGCGCTCGATGGCGACAAGCTGGTTGGTTTCAGCTACATCGAGTGCTGGGGACACGGTGACTATGTGGCGACATCGGGTTTGATTGTCGACCCCGAGTATCGTCACCTCGGCTTGGCGGGTGAGATCAAGAAGCGCACCTTTGAGCTGGCGCGTATGCGTTTTCCGTTTGCCAAGTTGTTCTCAATCACCACATCGTTGCCTGTAATGAAGCTCAACACACGCCTCGGATACAAGCCTGTGACATTCTCGGAGCTGACGCAGGATGACGAGTTCTGGCAGGGATGCGAAGGTTGCTGCAACTACGACATCCTCTGTCGCAACAATCGTCGTATGTGTCTCTGCACGGGTATGCTCTACGACCCCAAGACACCTCTTCAGAAGCAGTCGTGGTGGAGCCCTTATGTGATGGCGATAAAGAACGCATTCAAGAAGATTTTCCATTTGAAATAATTAGAAAAAGATAACAATATGAGCAAGAAAGTAGTTTTAGCATTCAGTGGAGGTTTGGACACCTCTTTCTGCGTAAAGTACCTGACCGAGGAGTTGGGTTACGAGGTATATACAGCAATCGCCAACACGGGAGGTTTCTCCGAGGAGGAGCTGGCATCGATTGAGGAGCGTGCATATCGTCTTGGAGCGAAGCAGCACGCCACACTCGACATCACCGAGGAGTACTACGCACGCAGCATCAAGTATATGGTCTTTGGTAATGTATTGCGTAATGGCACCTACCCTATCTCGGTATCGTCGGAGCGTATCTTCCAGGCGATGGCAATCATTCAGTATGCCAAGGAGGTGGGTGCAGACTGCGTGGCACACGGCTCGACCGGAGCAGGTAATGACCAGGTGCGTTTCGACCTGACATTCCAGATTATGGCTCCCGAGATTGAGATTATCACCCCTACACGCGATATGGTACTCACTCGCGAGTATGAGATCAACTACCTCAAGGAGCGTGGCTATGTGGCCGACTTCACCAAGATGGAGTACTCGATCAACAAGGGTTTGTGGGGCACCAGCATCGGTGGCAAGGAGACCTTGCGCTCGGAGCAGACCTTGCCTGAGCACGCCTACCCTTCGCAGGTGGTAGCCGAGGGCGAGGAGTCACTCAAGATCGGCTTTGTCAAGGGCGAGATTGCATCGGTCAATGGCGAGGAGTATGCGAGCAAGGTGGATGCTATCCGTGCCGTTGAGGCCATTGCATCGCGCTATGGCATTGGTCGAGATATGCACATTGGCGACACCATCATCGGCATCAAGGGTCGCGTAGGTTTCGAGGCGGCTGCTCCGATGTTGATTATCGCAGCGCACAAGATGCTCGAGAAGCACACCCTCACCAAGTGGCAGCTCTACTGGAAGGACCAGGTGGCGACTTGGTATGGTATGTTCCTCCACGAGGCGCAGTACCTCGACCCTGTGATGCGTGATATCGAGGCTATGCTCGACCACTCGCAGGAGAATGTTAATGGCGTAGTAGAGATTACTCTTCGCCCACTCTCCTACACCCTTGTAGGTGTTGAGTCGTCGTTCGATTTGATGAAGACCGACTTTGGCGAGTATGGCGAGGTGAACAAGGCTTGGAGTGCCGACGATGTGAAGGGTTTCACAAAGATTATGGCAAATCCGCTGAAAATATATTACAATAACCAAAAAAAGAACGGAAAGTAGTGGTTAAGGTCGGTATCATAGGTGGTGCAGGTTACACCGCAGGCGAGTTGATTCGTCTCCTGATCAACCATCCGCAGGTGGAGATCGTATTCATCCACTCGACAAGCAACGCCGGCAACCTTGTAAGTGAGGTGCACGGTGGTTTGTATGGCGAGTGCGACTTGCGCTTCGCTGCGGAGTACGATCTGGAGGCTATCGAGGTATTGTTCCTCTGCTCGGCTCACGGTGCGAGTGCCAAGTTTATGGAGGAGAACGAGGTGCCAGCCGAGGTGAAGATTGTGGACCTTGCGCAGGACTTCCGCGACGAGCACGATGGCTTTGTCTATGGCTTGGCCGAAATGCAGCGCGAGAAGATTACAGCCGCAACACGCATCGCCAACCCTGGCTGCTTTGCTACGGCTATACAGTTGGCATTGTTGCCCCTTGCTGCGGCGCAGCTACTCTGCGACGAGGTGCACGTTACCGCCATTACGGGCTCGACAGGTGCAGGCGTGAAGCCATCATCGACAACCCACTTCTCGTGGCGCACGGACAACATCTCGACCTACAAGGCATTCGAGCATCAGCATCTGCTGGAGATTGGACGCAACATCCGCTCGTTGCAGCCGCAGTTCGACAAGGCTATCAACTTTGTCCCTATGCGAGGTGACTTTGCACGAGGCATCCTGGCATCGGTCTACACCGAGTGTCCGCTCTCGGCCGAAGAGGCTGTGGCGTTGTACAAGGAGTACTATGCCGACTCGCGTTTCTGCTTTGTGGCGGAGAAGAATATCGACCTGAAGCAGGTGGTCAACACCAACAAGGCGTTGGTCTATGTGGCAAAATATGGCTCGAAGTTGCACATCGTATCGGCCATCGACAACCTCCTCAAGGGTGCGTCGGGACAGGCAGTGGAGAATATGAACCTGATTTGCGGATTCGACGAGGCAGAGGGATTGCACTTGAAGCCTTCGGCTTTCTAAGGGCAACTCCGAAGGTGGTCAAGGCGCAACATTACTGGGGTTTACTGGGGGCGCTCACTGCGTTCGCTTGCTGGGGGTGGAGCTAAAGCTCCTTACTGGGGAGCGCGGGATGCTGAGGGTTGTGGGGACTCCCACCGCCATCACGGCGCAACGATTATAGGATTTGATAGGATTTGATAGGATTCGCACCTGCGGTGCTCGATAGGATGCGCTGTAGGGAATGCAAAATGCAGAATGCAAAATGCAGAATGCAAAATTAAAGGCTAGTATGGGCTAGTAAGGGCTAATAACGGAAAAATAAATAGATATTGTTTAACACTAAAAATTGGAGGTGATTAGACTATTTTTGTGCGATGCTAAGCGACAAATCCGCAGCATAGCAAGCCTATGTGAGGAATTTGGCGTCTGACGCACTCGTGCAAAAAGAGGCAATCAGAACAATTTTATGAAACTATTTGATGTATATTCACTTTATGATATCGAGCCCGTGAAGGGCAAGGGCAACTATGTCTATACGGCAGATGGCACAGAGTATCTCGACCTCTATGGCGGACACGCGGTGATATCAGTGGGACACGCCCATCCGCACTATGTCGAGGCGGTATCGGAGCAGGTGGCCAAACTCGGCTTCTACTCCAACTCGGTGGAGAACTCGTTGCAGGTGCGCCTGGCAGAGAAGTTGGGCAAGGCAAGTGGCTACGACGACTACTCGCTCTTCCTCTGCAACTCGGGTGCCGAGGCTAACGAGAATGCCATAAAGCTGGCATCGTTCCACTCGGGCAAGTCGAAGGTGTTGGCCTTTGGCAAGGCGTTTCACGGACGTACCTCGGGAGCGGTGGCTGCTACCGACAACCCAAAGATTGTTGCCCCATTCAACCGCACTCCGAATGTGGAGTTTGTACCGCTGGGCGACATCGAGGCTGTAGAGGCGAAGCTCGCAACCGAGGAGTTCTGCGCAGTATTGATTGAGGGTATTCAGGGTGTGGCAGGTATCCACTGCCCAACGGATGAGTTCCTGCGTCAGTTGCGCGAGGTGACCACCAAGTATGGCGTCTCGCTCATCCTCGATGAGATTCAGTCGGGCTATGGTCGCACGGGCGACTTCTATGCCCACCAGCACGCCGGCATTCGTGCCGACATAGTTACCTCGGCAAAGGGTATTGCCAACGGATTCCCTATGGGTGCGGTGCTGATTGCGCCACACTTCGAGGCGAAGAAGGGTATGCTCGGTACAACCTTCGGAGGCAACCACCTGGCTTGCGCTGCCGCCATTGCGGTGCTCGACATCTTCGAGCAGGAGCAGCTTGTAAAGAATGCTCGCGAGGTGGGCGAATACCTCCTCGCGGAGTTGCGTAAGATGCCACAGTTGAAGGAGGTGCGAGGTCGTGGCTTGATGATTGGCATCGAGATTGAGGGCTCGGCATCGGAGATGCGTCTGCGACTCTTGAAGGAGCATCACATATTCACGGGAGGTACAGGAGTTTCGACCGTTCGACTTCTGCCTGCTCTCACCATTACTCGTCGCGAGGCGGATAAGTTCCTCGAGGCGTTCAAAAACATACTCAACGAATAACTACTCACTATTAACTATATGAAAAAGTTTACCTGCGTAGAGGATATAGGCTACCTGAAGGAGGCGTTGCGCGAGGCACTCGAGGTGAAGCGTGACCGCTTTGCCTACAAGCACCTCGGCGAGAACAAGACGCTGTTGATGATATTCTTCAACTCGTCGCTCCGCACCCGTCTTTCGACACAGAAGGCGGCAATGAATCTCGGTATGAATGTGATGGTGCTGGATGTAAATCAGGGTGCCTGGAAGCTCGAAACTGAGCGTGGCGTAGTGATGGACGGCGACAAGGCTGAGCATCTGTTGGAGGCTATACCTGTGATGGGCTCCTACTGCGATATCATCGGTGTGCGCTCGTTTGCAGGGCTGAAGGACCGCAACGAGGACTACGAGGAGCGTGTCATCGAGCAGTTCATCAAGTACTCGGGTCGCCCTGTGTTCAGTATGGAGGCGGCAACACGCCACCCACTGCAGAGCTTTGCCGATATGATTACAATCGAGGAGCATAAGCGCACCACCCGACCAAAGGTGGTCCTGACCTGGGCACCACATCCGAAGGCTCTGCCTCAGGCTGTGGCAAACTCCTTTGCCGAGTGGGTACTCAAGAGCGACTACGAGCTTGTCATCACCCACCCCGAGGGTTACGAGCTCGACGAGAAGTTCACTCGCGGTGCTACCATCGAGTACGACCAGCGCAAGGCGTTCGAGGGTGCGGACTTCATCTATGCGAAGAATTGGTCGGCATACAAGGGTAAGAACTATGGCAAGGTACTCTCCGTCGACAAGGATTGGACCGTAGATGCCGAGAAGATGGCATTGACAAACAACGCATTCTTTATGCATTGTCTGCCTGTGCGACGCAATATGATTGTGACCGACGAGGTTATCGAGGCCGAGACCAGCCTTGTAATCCCCGAGGCTGCCAACCGCGAGATCTCGGCACAGGTGGTACTGAAGCGAATGCTCGAAGAGTTGCAGTAGGAGCAGAGGCTTTGGGAACTCCGAAGGTGGTCAAGGCGCGGAGATTATTAGGGTCGTTAGGGTCGTTAGAGTCGTTAGGGGTGCGCGAGAGCGCAAAGAGGCTTTGGGAACTCCGAAGGGTATCACGGCGCAACGATTATAGGATTTGATAGGATTCGCACCTGCGGTGCTTGATAGGGAGCGCGGGAGGGA
>JAFVOR010000023.1 GCA_017505725.1 Alistipes sp. | reverse complement strand
GTAGTGAGTAGTGAGTAGTGAGTAGTTTTTCTCTAAACTCCTTAACTACCCTTACTAGCCTTTACTAGCCCTTACTAGCCTTTTATTCTCAACTCTCAACTCTCAACTCAATAAGAGCGTATGCGATTATATTTGACAGGTTATATGGGTACCGGCAAGAGTACCATTGGTCGTAAGATAGCATTACGCACCGAACTTCCGTTCCTTGATACCGACAGAATGGTCGAGGAGGCGGAGGGTGCTTCGGTGGCCGATATCATAACCTATGCAGGCGAGCAATACTTCCGTGAGGCAGAGCGCAGAGCGTTGGAGCAAGCATCCGAGATGGAGAGTGCGGTTATATCGACTGGTGGAGGTCTGCCTATTTGGGGCGATAACCAGCAGTGGATTGCCGAACACGGAGTTTCGGTCTACCTCAAGCGAACTCCCGAACAGATTATCTCGCGCCTTTCGCCACACGGCCGTCAACGCCGTCCAATGTTGCGAGGCAAGAGCGACGAGGAGTTGTTGCAGTTTATGAGTAAGCATCTGGCAGAGCGAGAACCCGTATATCTCAAGGCTGATATTGTGGTGGATTGCTCGCAGATGGGAGATATGGAGATTATCGACAAATTGTGTGATATATTAAATGGTGGCAAATGGTAGCACCAATAGGCATATTCGATTCGGGAATGGGAGGAATCTCGGTGTGGCAGGCGTTGCACGACGCATTGCCTGAGGAGTCGTTGATATACCTCGGTGATGGTGCACGATGCCCCTACGGTGCACGCAGTCTCGACGAGGTGCGCGATTTCACCTTTGAGGCGGTTGAACGACTCTTGGCAGAGGGCTGCAAGATGATTGTCTTGGCGTGCAATACTGCCACTGCGGTTGCTATCAAGGAGTTGCGCGAGTGCTATCCGAATATTCCGTTTGTAGGACTCGAACCGGCTGTTAAGCCCGCTGCTTTGACTACGAAGTCGGGGGTGATAGGAGTACTTGCGACAAAGCGCTCTTTGGAGGGTGACCACTTCCGTCGTGCCGAGGATAAGTATGGAGCAGAGGTGCGAATACTCAAGGCGGTAGGCGAGGGGTTTGTCGAGGCCGTTGAGAACAACGAGGAGCAGAGCCCCGAGACTGAAACTTTGGTGCGAAGAGTGGTTGAGCCACTTGTAGAGCAAGGTGTTGACAAACTCGTGTTGGGATGTACCCACTACCCGTTCCTGCGTAGCGTGATTGAGCGTGTGGCGGGTGACGGAGTCGAGATTATCGATTCGTCGGAGGCGGTAGCCCGACGAGTGGCAAATCTGCTCGATGAGCACGGAATCAGAGCAGAGGCTGGAGTAGCGGAGTACCGATTTTTGACCTTTGCAGACGAGGCCTACGCTGCAAAATTGAGGGATAAAGCATTTAAGAAATAAAACGAAAACAAAATATGGCAAATAAGAATAGTCAACGCACGGCACAGTCGGCAAAAGGCAAGAAAGCGGCTGAAGGTGCAACAAAACAGGGGTCGAAGGGTAGGGTCTTTACGGTGATAGGTATAATGATTATACTTGCATCGTCATATCTGCTCTTGGCGACATTATCGCACCTCTTCAATTGGCGCAACGACACTATGTCACTCGGTTATAATCCTCAGAACATAGATGTTGTTTGTAACAATTTTTGTGGACCTAAGGGCGCAAAGATAGGCCACGCATTGATTGGACAGTCGTTCGGTCTATTCGGTGTGCTTATTCCGCTTATCGGAATCTTAATGGGCGCATTGATGTTTGCCGGTTCGCTCAAGCGTGAGCGTATGCGTGCATTGTGGCACGCCGTGATATCTATCTCGCTTGTTGCTATATGGGGATCACTCTTGTTGTCGACGATGTTTCCAAACAGTGACATCTTCGTTGGAGGCTTGGGTGGTGAGTATGGTCGCAATATCATCAAAATGCTTGAGGGACATATCGGCCTTGCAGGTGTGATACTTATGCTTATTGCCTCAGGTGTGTTGATTGGAATATTCATCAATCTTAACTTTATCGATTTCCTCAAGCGCACCACCGAAAACAGTGTGGAGCAGAGCAGGGATATGCTCTCGTCGTTGCGTGACTATATTGCTCGCAAGCGTGAGGAGCGTGCAGTGCGTAATGCCGAAAACGAGGAGGATGATTCGGTAGAGGAGACTACCGATGTGATCGTTCTTGGAGGTGATGGCGGTACAATGCCAACTCCTGACCCGAAGCCAACTCCAGAGCCTGAGCCACAGCCCGAAGAGATTGAGCAGGAGGGTGGCGATGAAGAGCCTGAAGAGAGCGCCGAAGAGGTGGATAATGAGGGCGATGGAGATGAGCCGACCGAGCAGAATGGCGAGGGTGGCGAACATCAGTCGGATGTCGCTATTGAGGTTATTACCCACATTCCAGGCCAGGTGTCGACCAAAGAGGCAGATAAGAATCGCCCATTCAACCCTGATTGCACTCCTGATTATAAGTTCCCGACTGTCGACTACCTCGTTAACCACGAGAATGGCGTAGAGGTGACAACCGACGAGATTGAACTGAATAAGCAGCGTATCGAGGAGACTTTGGGTAACTTTGGCGTGCCTATCATCTCGATGTCGGCTACAATTGGTCCTACTGTGACTCTCTATGAGATTGTGCAGGAGCCGGGTGTTAAGATCTCGCGTGTGCAGGGCCTCGAGAAGGATATTGCTCAGTCGCTCAAGGCGAAGGGTATCCGAATTATTGCACCAATTCCGGGCAAGGGAACTATCGGTATCGAGGTGCCAAATATCAACAAGGAGACCGTTTCGATGCGCTCGGCTATTCAGTCCAAGCGTTTCCAGGACTTTAAGGGCGAGTTACCTGTTGTAATTGGTCGCACTATTCAGAACGAGAACTTTGTGTTCGACCTTGCCAAGATGCCGCACTTGCTCGTTGCAGGTGCTACGGGTCAGGGTAAGTCGGTGGGCTTGAATGCGATTCTCGCATCGTTGCTCTATCGTAAGGATCCTTCGCAACTCAAGTTTGTGCTTATCGATCCAAAGACCGTCGAGTTCTCGCTCTATGCAAAGTTGGAGAAGCACTATTTGGCAAAGATGGAGTCGGAGGAGAAGGCGATTGTAACCGATAGCAAGAAGGCAGTATATACACTCAACTCTCTCTGCATCGAGATGGAAAACCGCCTCAAGAAGTGTGGTGACGCAGGTGCGCGAAATATTGTTGAGTACAACGATTTGGTGCGTAAGCGTAAGGTCGAGGAGAGCGAAATTATGCCGTATATTGTTGTGGTTATCGACGAGTATGCCGATTTGGTTATGACGGCCAAGGAGGTCGAGCAGCCTGTTATGCGTTTGGCACAGAAGGCGCGTGCTATCGGTATCCACCTTATCGTGGCTACCCAGCGACCTGATGTTAAGGTCATCACAGGTACAATCAAGGCCAACTTCCCGGCGCGTATTGCATTCCGCGTGATGCAGATGATCGACTCGCGTACCATTATCGATCAGCCGGGAGCGCAGCAGCTCATCGGTCGTGGTGATATGCTCATCTCGAACAATGGCGAGTTGACACGAGTGCAGTGCGCCTTCGTAGATACACCAGAGGTGCGCGATATTGTCGAGCACATCTCGGAGCAACCATTCCCATATCCGAGTGGTACATACCTCTTGCCTGATTACGAGGATAGCAACTCTTCGACCGCCGAGCCAAACTTCGGTAGCGAGAGTGGTCCTATTCAGAAATTTGACGAGCACTTTGCCGATGTGGCACGCGATGCTGTAGCGAGTGGTCGTTTCTCAACTTCGTATATTCAGAGCGTGTATGGCGTTGGATTCAATCGTGCAGGTCGTATCACTCGTCAGCTCGAGCAGGCGGGAATTATTGGTCCATCGAATGGCTCGAAGGCTCGCGATGTGAGGATCTATGACTTGGAGTCACTCGAGGCTCTTTTACAACAACTTGGAGTAGAGTAGTCTTATGCGTAGATTGTTTTTCCTTCTCTCTCTCTTTCTGGCCTCATCGGTTGTGGCCAATGGGCAGAGCCATCCGTTGCTCAAGCGCATATTGCGCCACTATGCCGAAATGGGCAACTACGAGATGACCTTTGAATTGCGTGTTGGCGGCAGCAAGCAGCGAGGCGTGGTGATGGTCGAGGGGGATAGTTACTATATGCGCCTCGGCGATACTGAGGTCTATGTTTCGGACTCGGTACGCTACGAGGTGCGTGCACAGGCGAAGGAGGTTGTTGTCGATAAGGCCGATATCTACGAGAAGGACCTGTTCAATCCGACAAACGGTTTTACTTCGATTGCTGCGGACTACAGTGTGGAGGAGTGCGAGCGGGATGGCGCAAAGGCTCTTCGCCTTACACCCAAGCGCGAAAGTGAGACTATATATGTAGTGTTGGCGGGCGATGGTGCATCAATTTCGAAGGTCGTATATGGCGCTGGTGAGCACAGCACCGAGATGGTTGTCGAAAGTTGCAAAAAGAGCAATAAGCCTCTCCCTCGCTTCTCAAATAAGTCCTACAAAGGGTTTGAATTGATAGATTTTCGTTAAAAATATAAAGATTTTGGTGTAAAAATTTTGTAGTTTCGGAAAAATGACTTAATTTAGTAGTGCGAAACAAACAATAAAACAATAACACTTAAAATTTTTAGTTTTATGATTATCACATTTAACGAGTTGCGCCGTATCAAGGATAGACTCCCAAGCGGCAGTTCACAGCGTATCGCAGATGAGTTGGGTCTCGATGTTGAGACAGTACGTAACTATTTCGGTGGAAAGCACTTCGATGCTAAGGGTTCGGTAGGTGTTCACTTCGAGCAGGGTCCCGATGGTGGCGTTGTAACTCTTGACGATACAGCTATCCTCGATGCTGCAATGCGCATTTTGAACGAGTTAGAGAAATAATTCGAACTATGCAATTAAAGGGGTTGCCACTTCTGGGGGCAGCCTCGTTTTTTTATGAATTACAACTTTAATTACAGATAAGCTATGAAGAAAATCTTAATGGCCATTGTATGTGCCGTGTTGGTGTTGTCAGTATCTGCTGCACCAAAGAAGAAGGGTCCTGCGACCAAGTATGTGAATGCTACCGAGTTGACAATGCTCGGCAAGTTGTGCGAGACTACCAACCCTTACCACCGCGTAGAGACTGAGAGCATCCCTGAGTTGACCAAGACTGAGGCTCGTTTGCTCCGTCAGGCATCGGGTCTGGTCATTGCTTTCAAGACCAACTCTACATTTGTCTCTGTTAAGGCCTCTTATGGCCCTGCAAGCTCGTGGGGTGCATATGCTCCGTTGGCAACAACTACAGGTTTCAACCTCTTTATTAAGAAGGATGGCGACTGGATGTGGGCAGCATCGCGTGCACACAAGCTGGCTCCTACCGCAAAGGTTATCGAGGCAGGTCTTCTCAATAAGCCTCTCACCGTTATCAGCGGTATGGCAAATGGTGAGAAGGAGTGCTTGCTCTATCTCCCTCTCTATTCGGAGCTTACATCTTTGGAAATCGGTGTTGCCGAGGGTGCTACCATTGAGGCATTACCTAACCCATTCCGCTACAATATCGCAGTATTCGGCTCAAGCTTCACCCACGGTTCGTGCGCTTCGGGTGCAGGTCTGACTTGGCCGGCATTCTTCTCGCGTGCGACAGGCTTGCACGTATGCTCTTTTGGTATGTCGGGCAATAGCAAGTTGCAGCCATACTTGGGCGATGTATTCGGCAAGGTTAAGGCCGATGCTCTCGTGTGCGATGCATTCTCGAACCCTTCGGTTTCGGTTATTGGTCAGCGCATTCGTCCGTTCATCGAGTCTGTACGCAAGAACAATCCAAACATCCCTATCATATTCCTCAATACCATCTATCGTGAGAGCCGCAACTTCGTAGTTCGCAACGAGAAGCGTGAGCAGGGCCGTATCGACTACGTGGAGGAGACTATGGCGAAGATTGTCAAGGAGTACAAGAATGTATACTTCGTGAATGTGCCTAACCAGACCGGTACCGACCACATCACTTCGGCCGATGGTACTCACCCATATTCGTATGGCTATCACCGTTGGGCACAGGCTATCGAGAAGCCTGTGATGAAGATTCTCAAGAAGCACAAGATTAAGTAATTTGCCAATTTTATAATAAGGCTCACACCATTCACGAATATGTTGTGAGCCTTTTTTAATAAGACTAAACAGTATGAAAAGACTCTTTTTAGCAGTTGTTGCTTCAATGTTGGTTTTGTCGTTGTCGGCAGCACCAAAGAAGCAACCGAAGGTCGACTATGTCGACGCTTTGCAACTTACTATGATTGGTAAGTTGTGCGAGACCACAAACCCATATCACCGTATCGAGGTGGAGGCAGTTCCCGAGCTGAGCAAGGGCGAGGCTCGTCTGCTCTGCCAGACTTCGGGCTTGGCCATTCTCTTCAAGACCAATGCTTCGGCCATCTATGTGAAGCCCACCTATGGCACCAAAAACTCGTGGGGTCCAAACTCTCCGCTCTCGGCAACTACGGGTTTCAACCTCTTTATTAAGGATAAGAAGGGCGAGTTTATATGGGCTTCGTCAAAGGCACATAAGATGACCCCGATAGCAGGAAACTTGCAGAAGATGTCGCGCCCAATCGAGATGATAAATGGTCTGTACAAGGGAGAGAAGGAGTGTATTATCTATCTGCCTCTTGCTTCGGAGCTTACCGCGCTTGAGATAGGTGTGAACAAGGGTGCTACAATTGAGGCGTTGCCTAATCCGTTCCGCCACACTATCGCAGTCTTTGGCTCGAGCTTCACTCACGGAGCAAACGCTTCGGGTGCGGGCTTGACTTGGCCGGCATTCTTCTCGCGCTCGACCGGCTTGCACCTCTGCTCGTTCGGTATGTCGGGCAATAGCAAGTTGCAGCCATACCTTGGCGAGGTGTTCGGCAAGAGCAAGGCAGATGCTCTGCTTTGCGATGCCTTCTCGAACCCTACTATCGCTCAGATTGGCTCGCGCATTCGCCCATTCATCGAGGCTGTGCGTAAGCATAATCCTAATATGCCGATTATCTTCCTCAATACTATCTATCGTGAGAATCGCAACTTCAAGCCTGCATACGAGAAGAAGGAGCAGAGTCGTATCGAGTTTGTGGAGAAGACTATGAAGGAGGTTGTCAAGGAGTATAAGGGCGTCTATTTTGTGAATGTTCCCAATCAGACAGGTACCGACCACGTAACTTCGGCCGATGGTGTTCACCCATACTCGTATGGTTATCACCGTTGGGCAAAGGCTATCGAGAAGCCGGTGCTTAAAATCTTGAAGAAGCACAAGATTAAGTAGTAACACGAGCTAAAATTGATATAGATGAGAAGAATAATAATTCTTATTGGTTTGCTCATTGGCGCAGTCGGCATTTCGACAGCATCTACAATTAAATATGTAGATGCGGTGACCCTTACGATTGCCGGAAAATTGAGCAAAACGACCAATCCGTATCATCGTGCTGAGGTGTCGGAGTATCCCTCATTGAAGGAGGGCCGCTCTCGTTCGGGAAAACCACTCGAAGGTACATTGTTGCGTATGTCTACGGGCATAATGGTTATTTTCGAGACCGATTCTCCAGAGATATGGGTGAGGCCAGAATATGGCTTTACCTATCCGTTCTATTCGATGCCTATGAGCGCAACACACGGCTTTAATCTCTATATAGAGAAGGATGGAAAGTTGTGTTGGGCAGCTTCACGAGGCCGTACGGTAGATGCTCAAGGCGAAGGTAAGGCGAAGGCCGAGAGACCTCTGCGCCTTATAGCGAATATGGAAGGAACGATGAAACGTTGTGTGCTTTATTTGCCGCTCTATTCGGAACTTCTTTCGCTTAAGATAGGAGTTGCGGAGGGTGCAACCATCCGCGCAGCTAAGAACCCGTTCCGCCACAATATTGCAGTCTTTGGCTCGTCGTTTACTCACGGAGCAACAGCCTCGTGTGCAGGTCAGACTTGGCCGGCATTCTTCTCTCGCTCCACGGGTTTGCATATATGCTCCTACGGAATGTCGGCATATAGTAAGTTGCAGCCTGTTGTGGGCGAAATTATTGGCAAGGCAAAGCCCGATGCACTGATTTGCGACTCGTTCTCTAATCCAAGTTGCGAGTAGATTAAAAGTCGTATCCGTCCGTTTATCAATGCGGTGCGCAAGGAAAACCCTAATATGCCGATAATCTTCTTGCGTACCATCTATCGCGAGAGTCGCAATTTCGACCGAAAGGCCGATAAGAGTGAACAGGCCCGTATTGACTGCGCAGCGGTGGTTATGAAAGAGGTCGTTAAGGAGTGTAAAGGTGTCTATTATCTCGAAATAGATAATATGACCGGCACTACGGGCGAGACCTCAGGCGATGGCGTGCATCCTCATTCGATGGGTTACTACGAGTGGGCAAAGGCCATTGAGAAGCCGGTGCTTAAAATCTTGAAGAAGCACAAGATAAAATAAGGGACAACTGCTTCCCCTAAAAAGAGTTCCGACATCCTCACATACGCCTAAGTATGCTGTGGTGTCGGAACTCTTTGTTATTGTTGCATTTGCCTCCTTATTTTATCTTGTGGTGGAATGTTGTAACCCTTTGCTTAAATTCCAATTTTAAGTTTTTCAGTATGCTGCGGACTCGCTTTTTGTTTGGCACAAAATTCCCTCAATCATCTCTGATTTTTTTGTGGAATGTTGCAACCATCTGCTTAAATTCCAATTTTAAGTTTTTCAGTATGCTGCAGACTCGCCTTTTTGTTTGGCACAAAATTCCCTCAATCATCTCTGATTTTTTGGTGGAATGTTGCGACCATCTGCTTTAATTCCAATTTGAATGAGCCGATAATAAGAAATTGGCTCGTGGTGTCTACTCTAAAATATAACCTCCTCTAACTACCATTAATTCCCCTAACGCCTCTAACGCCCTTAACGCCCTTAACGCCCCTAACGACCCTAACGCCTCTAACGACCCTAACGCCCTTAACGCCCTTAACGCCCCTAACGACCCTAACGACCTTAACGCCTCTAACGCCTCTAACGACCTTAAAAAAAATGCGCCGTGACTACTCTCGGTGTTCCGATAATTCTGCCATCTGTGCCATTTTGTCACACTCTTTGTCGTGCCAGACATCTATTTTGGCAGAAATTTCGTGAAAAATTGCGAAAAAAGGGTTTGGCAAGAGGTTTGCTGTGCTTAAGGGCGTAAACAAAACTGAATAAATCAGAACAAATTTAACAAACAAATAAACACAAACAACTATGGGAAAGATTATTGGTATTGACTTGGGAACCACAAACTCGTGTGTTGCCGTTATGGAGGGCTCGGAGCCCGTTGTTATTCCTAACTCGGAGGGACATCGCACAACCCCTTCGATTGTAGCCTTCACCGATGGCGGTGAGCGCAAGGTGGGTGATCCTGCAAAGCGTCAGGCTATCACCAATCCAAAGCGTACAGTATTCTCTATCAAGCGCTTTATGGGTGAGCAGTACGACAAGGTGTTGGGCGACATCGAGCGTGCACCATACGCTATTGTAAAGGGTGCTAACAACACTCCTCGTGTCGAGATTGATGGTCGTCAGTACACTCCACAGGAGATTTCGGCTATCATCTTGCAGAAGATGAAGAAGACAGCAGAGGACTACCTCGGTCAGGAGGTTACCGAGGCGGTTATCACCGTTCCTGCATACTTCTCGGACTCGCAGCGTCAGGCTACAAAGGAGGCTGGTGAGATTGCCGGTTTGAAGGTGCGTCGTATCATCAATGAGCCTACTGCAGCCGCTTTGGCTTACGGTATGGATAAGAAGAACAAGGATATGAAGATTGCAGTGTACGACCTCGGTGGTGGTACCTTCGATATCTCTATCCTCGAGTTGGGTGATGGCGTATTCGAGGTTAAGTCGACCAATGGTGATACTCACCTCGGTGGTGACGACTTCGACCACGTACTCATCGACTATATGGCTGAGGCGTTCAAGGCAGAGCACGGCGTGGATTTGCGCCAGGACCCTATGGCTTTGCAGCGTTTGAAGGAGGCTGCCGAGAAGGCGAAGATTGAGCTCTCGTCGTCGCAGTCTACCGAGATCAACTTGCCTTACATTATGCCAATCAACGGCATTCCACAGCACTTGGTGATGACCCTCACTCGTGCTAAGTTCGAGCAGTTGTGCGACCACCTCGTGCAGAAGACTATCGAGCCTTGCCGCATCGCTTTGCGCGACGCTGGTCTCTCGGCTTCGGATATCGACGAGGTTATCCTCGTTGGTGGTTCGACCCGAATCCCTGCAATTCAGCAGGTTGTTGAGTCCTTCTTCGGAAAGACTCCTAACAAGGGCATTAACCCAGATGAGGTAGTTGCTGTTGGTGCATCGATTCAGGGTGGTGTTCTCACAGGTGAGGTTAAGGATGTACTCCTCCTTGACGTTACTCCACTTTCGCTCGGTATCGAGACTTTGGGTGGTGTATTCACCAAGCTGATTGAGGCTAACACAACAATCCCAACCCGTAAGAACCAGGTATTCTCGACTGCTGTTGACAACCAGCCTTCGGTAGATATCAATGTATGTCAGGGCGAGCGTTCGATGGCTAAGGACAACAAGAGCCTCGGTCGTTTCCACCTCGATGGAATTCCTGCAGCTCCACGCGGTGTGCCACAGATTGAGGTGACTTTCGATATCGACGCTAATGGTATCCTTAACGTGTCGGCAAAGGACTTGGGTACAGGTAAGGAGCAGAAGATCCGTATCGAGGCTTCGAGCGGTTTGACCGAGGAGGAGATTCAGCGTATGCGTGACGAGGCTAAGGCTAACGAGGAGAAGGATAAGCAGGAGAAGGAGCGTATCGAGAAGATTAACGCTGCCGACTCGAATATCTTTGCTACCGAGAAGCAGCTCAAGGAGTATGGCGACAAGATTCCTGCTGACAAGAAGTTGGCTATCGAGGGCGCTCTCGCTAAGTTGAAGGAGGCTCACAAGAATGCCGACATCGCTGCTATCGACGCTGCTATTGCAGAGTTGAATACAGCTTGGCAGGCCGCTTCGCAGGAGATCTACCAGGCTCAGCAGGCTCAGCAGGCACAGCAGGGTGCTCAGGGTAACCCTAACGCAGGCGCACAGGGTGGCGCTCAGCAGGGTGGTGCTCAGCCTGAGGATGTCGAGTTCGAGGAGGTAAAGTAAAAATCATTCTGATTGGCTCTTTTTGAGCCGCACTTCAATAGCGGAGTTGCTCACATAGGTCTACTATGCTGCGCACTCCGCTTTTCGTTTGTCTTAAAAATAGCTCAATCACCTCTGATTTTTTTGTTGGTGTGTTGTTAGGGCATTAGTGACTATTCGCGAAAAACAAAAAAAAACATTAATCGCCTTTAACAACCTCTAACAACCTTTATCTGCCTCTAACAAAAAAAATACACCCCCTTTGATCTAAAGGGGGTGGGTAACATACGGTAGCAATCAGAAGATACAAAATTATTTTTTGTATCTTCTGATTGCTTGGTAGGCTGCTTCGTGGCACTTTGAACGAGGGTTTATCTCGAAGTAAACCTTGTTGCGGCGTGTTGGATGTACACGATTCGAGAGGAATACGAATACCAAATCCTCCTTAGGGTCGGCCCATACCATTGTTCCGGTGAAGCCTGAGTGTCCGAAGCTCTTTTCGGATGCAGAAGGGGCGTAGTAATAAGGCTTGGTGGTGCGGTCAGCGAGTTTGACCTTGTCGCCAATGCGACGACGGTCAAAACCTATTGCGCGGTGGTTATTATTCTTTGGGTATTGACACGATGTCCACTCGCGAATGGTCTTGCGCTTGAAGTAACGAGTGCCATTGTACTCGCCACCATTGAGTAACATCTGCAGAATAGGCGCAAGGCTCTCGGTGTTGGCAAAGAGACCGGCATTACCCGATACACCGCCCATAAATGCGGCAGCCTCGTCGTGAACATAGCCGTGCACCAACTTTTTGCGATAGCGATTGTCCAGTTCGGTAGGAACTATCTGCTCAAGCGAATATTTGCGGGTAGGGTTGTACATTGCATCCTTAACCCCCAGTGGTTTGTAGAACTCCTCATAGAGGTACTCTTCGTAGTTGCGGTCTGTAGTGCGCTCGACCAGAAAGCCTGCAAGGTGGAAGTTATAGCACGAGTAGTGAAACTTCTTGTCGCGTGGTTTTTGATTGGCAATGCGGTTGAGCATCATCTCTCGTGTATTCTTGTGTACATAAATTCCCTCGCAGAAGAGGTGTGGATACTCCTCGCTCTGAGTCGAACTGAATATTGTGGAGCTCAAGTTCTTCTCTTTGTCTAATGCCCATCGGGAGAATCCTTCGTTTCGTAAACCGCTCTGATGGGTAAGTATCTCGCGAAGTGTCAGCTTCTCATTGCTTGTCCCCTTGAACTCCTCCAAATAGTTGGCTATAGGTTTGTCGAGGTCGAGTTTTTTCTGCTCGACAAGTCTCATCAGACACATTGTTGCCGCCATAACTTTTGTGCACGATGCCATATCATAGATGTGGGAGTTCTCCACAGCACGCAATTTTTCGTTGGTGTGGTATCCATAGCTCTTGTGGTGAACTATGACTCCTCGGCGTGCAACAAGAATCTGGCAACCCGGGAAGCATCCGGCCTCGATAGAGGCATTTGCGATCGAGTCGATGGTGCGCGAGAGGTACTCTCCGTTCATAGCTACACTCTCGGCTGTGCCATAGCATAGCGTATTGTGCCTCTTTGCTGTTGCGGTTGATATTGTCGCTAAAACGACAATGAATGTAAATAAACGTTTCATTATTCGTAAGTTTAGTTCCACAAATATACTAAAAAATCCCAAGAATATGGAAACTATCGAATAAAACATTGTAAAATATGGTCTATGGGTTGCTAATTGAAAAACTTTTATTATCTTTGCACGATTATATGTGTGCGCGGGCGTGATACAGAGAAAAGAGTATGTATGTGCGTGGCGTGAGTGAGACTCGAACACAAAACAAATTATAATATTTTAACTAACAAATTTTAACGAAAAATGCAAAGCAAAGGATTAATCAAATTGGTGGCCATCCTCTTCGGTTTGGCCTGTCTCTACCAGCTTTCATTTACTTGGAAGACTCGTAGCGTCGAGAAGGACGCGGTAGAGTATGCTCAGTCGTTCCCTGCAGAGGAGCAGGCATCGAAGGAGCGCCACTATCTCGATTCGCTCGAGAATGAGAAGGTTTACAACCTCGGTTTGACATCGTTCACCTACAAGCAGTGTAAGGAGAAGGAGATTAACCTTGGTCTCGACCTCAAGGGTGGTATGAACGTAATGCTCGAGATCCAGGTCTCGGATGTAGTTAAGGCTTTGGCAGGTGACAGCGTCAACGATGCTGCATTTGCTGCTGCTCTTGCTGCTGCTGACAAGGCAATGGCACAGGGCGAGGGTGACTACATTGAGACTTTGGCAGAGGCTTACGCAAAGGAGTCGAACGGTGCTGCACTCGTAGACCTCTTCGTTAGCCCTGACCGCAAGGATATCAAGGCAGGTATGTCGGATGCAGAGGTTGTGAAGATTTTGAAGGAGGAGACCGACGCAGCTATCGCAGCTTCGTTCAACATTCTCCGCAGCCGTATCGACCGTTTCGGTGTGACTCAGCCAAATATCCAGCGTCTTCCAAACTCGAACCGCATCTTGGTTGAGTTGCCAGGTGTTAAGGAGCCAGAGCGTGTGCGTAACCTCTTGCAGGGTACTGCATCGTTGGAGTTCTGGACAACATACAACGCAGCTGATGTTATCTCGGGCTTCTATTCGGCAGATGCAAAGGTTGCAGAGCAGATCAAGTTGGAGAATGCAGAGTATGCCGGTAACCCACTCCTCGAGCTCTTGAACACTCAGGTTGCAGGTGGTTGCATCGTAGGAGCTGCTATCGACACCGACAAGGCTAAGATCGACGAGTACCTTGCATTGCCTGCAGTTCGCGCTTGCTTCCCTTCGGATGTTGTATTCAAGTGGGGTGTTAAGCCGGATGATAACTTCGGTGGTAGGTACCTCCTCTACGCTATCAAGGTTGAGCGCAACGATGGCAAGGCTCCACTCGATGGCTCGGTTATCTCGGACGCTCGTGCAAACTATGCACAGACAGGTGGTAAGGCTGAGGTTTCGATGGCTATGAACTCGAATGGTGTTGCTGAGTGGGCTCGCCTCACAGGTGAGAATATCGGCAAGTGCATCGCTATCGTTCTCGATGGTCACGTATACTCGGCACCTGTCGTTAACAACAAGATTGAGGGTGGTAACTCGTCGATTACCGGTGACTTTACCATTCAGGAGGCAGAGGACTTGGCGAATGTGCTCAAGTCGGGTAAGGTTCCTGCTCCGGCTCGTATCATCCAGGATACAGTAGTAGGTCCATCGCTCGGTCAGGAGTCTATCAACGCAGGTCTCTTGTCGTTCCTCTTGGCGTTCTTGCTCGTTCTCATCTATATGGGCTTGTTCTACCGCACCGCAGGTTGGATATCGGATATCGCTTTGATTGTCAATGTATTCTTCTTGATGGGCTGCCTCGTATCGTTCGGCGCAGTTTTGACCTTGCCGGGTATCGCAGGTATCGTCTTGACAATGGGTATGGCAGTCGATGCCAATGTTATTATCTACGAGCGTGTGAAGGAGGAGTTGCGTGCAGGTAAGGGTATCCACGCTGCTATCAAGGATGGTTACTCGAACGCTTATTCGGCTATTATCGACGGTAACCTCACTACCATCATTACAGGTATTGTTCTCTTCATCTTCGGTAACGGTCCGGTTCAGGGCTTCGCTACTACACTCGTTATCGGTATCTTGACTTCGATGTTTACTTCGATCTTCATCACTCGTCTCATCATCGAGGCTATTGTTGAGAAGCGTAACAAGATTTCGTTCTCGTACAAGTGGTCGGAGAATCTCCTTGCAAATGCTAAGTTCGACTTCATCGGCAAGCGTTTCGTTGCATACATCACCTCGGGTGTTATCATCTTGGCAGGTGTTATCTCGCTCGCATTCCACGGTCTTAACCTTGGTGTTGAGTTCACCGGTGGTCGTTCGTTTGTAGTTCGCTTCGACAAGGAGGTTTCGGCTGAGCAGGTGCGTGAGGCTTTGGAGGGCAAGTTCGTAGACGGTGACGCTTCGAATGTTTCGCTCGAGGTTAAGCAGTTCGATACCAACAATCAGGTTCGTATTGTAACTCAGTACAAGTTCGACGACACTTCGGAGGAGGCTACTCGCGAGGTTGAGACTATCCTCTACGAGGCTGTTAAGGGCTTCTACAGCTATCCTATTACACTCGACGGATTCTGCGAGACTCAGACCGATGTTAACGGTATCATTTCGGCTGATAAGATTGGTCCTGCTATTGCGAAGGATATGACTATGGGTGCTGTATTCTCGGTGCTCTTCGCTCTTATCGCAATCGCTCTCTACATCATCTTCCGTTTCCGCAGATGGCAGTGGGCTATCGGTGCAACTGTTGCCCTCATCCACGATGCGTTTATGATTATCGCGATGTTCTCGATTTTCTACAGCATTATGCCATTTGCACTCGAGGTTAACCAGGCGTTCATCGCAGCTATCCTCACCATCATCGGTTACTCTATCAACGATACCGTAGTCATCTTCGACCGTATCCGTGAGTATATCGGACTCTATCCAAAGCGTGGCGATAAGGAGGTTATCAACACTGCGTTGTCGTCGACCTTGATGCGTACATTCAACACTTCGGGTACAACCCTCGTAACCCTCTTGGCTATCTTTATCTTCGGTGGCGAGACTATTCGTGGTTTTGTATTCGCGTTGATCATCGGTATCTTGGTAGGTACCTACTCGTCGTTGTTCATCGCTTCGCCTATCGCTTACGATTTGCGTAGCAAGAAGCAGGCTGAGTAATATTCCGAACTCAAATACTAAATAGCAGAGATGGCTACCGAAATTTTCGGTAGCCATCTCTCTCATTTATAAATATAGGTGTTTTGTTCAGGTGTGATTTACATCTCCACTCTGTAGTACACCTTCTCGCCAAGGAGCACCTCTATCGCATCCTCGATGTCGAACACCCTGCTCGGCGCTATTGGTTGGTCGTAGAGCTGTTGTACCTCGTGCAGCGAGCAGGCCAAATTCATCAGTGATAAATCCACCTCTGCAACTCTCTTCTCGCCATCAGTGCCGATAAATACAACCCTGTTAGGCTCGATGTGTTCGGGCTTGAAGCCAAATTTTGGCTGTGTGCCCCACTTGAATCCGCAGATAGGGTGGAGTTCGCCACTCTCGTCAATAACCTTCGAACATCGGTAGTTTTCCCACCAGGCGATGATATGCCCGAGTGTCAAATTCAATCCGCAGAGCGAGTGGACTCCACCTCTGCGTACTGCGCCTGTCAGTGGCAGCGGAACAGGCGTGTAGAATAGTCGTGCGTCGCCATAAATGCTTTCGCTGCAAGCAATCAGTCGCTTGGCGTACTTTGTGAATAGCTCTGCTCGCCACTCCTCTTTTGCCTTGCGGTCAAATTCGTTGGCTACATTTCTGCCAACAATCTCTTCGCTCGAGCCGAGTACCTTCGGACTCTCGAGCAGCGCCAGCGGTTTTACCCTCTCAACTGACGCATCTTTCGTAAATTGTCTCATAGTTTTTTAGAACGATTAATGTTTTTTGAGCTTATGCTCGGTGCAAAGGTATGATATTAGTTTGACAATCCTTGTCAAATATCGGAAATTCGGGCAAAAAAGCTGAAAAAATACTCTTTTTCTGCTTAGAGTAAAACTTTTTTATTTTATCTCTTAAGTTTCCTTTTTTTTTCATAACTTTGTTGTTATGAAACGATTGATTGCACTTTTGAAACTTGGGTTGCAGAGATTGCGTAAGTATGTCTCGCCCGTATTTTTGGTACTGCTGGCAGTGTCGTTCACGCTGTGGTACATCTCGAAGTTGGATTACACCTACACCACCGATTTCAAGGTTGATGTCAATATCGACGGTCAGCGCATAACTGTGCCTTGTGTGGTCGAGGGCAAGGGCTCTACACTCTTTGGATATGGCTTCTACTCGTCGAGCCGAGTGTCGATTCCGTTGGAGGATATAAAGCATAGCATAGTGGAGCACCCTGTAGCCGTAGAGGGCTTTGCCGACTCGGTGAGTATGGTGCAGAAGATCCGTATCAATCCTGTTGCGATGCAAGATGCCCTTTCGGTGCGATTCAGTGATTTGAAAATTCTCTCGGTGGGAACACTCCCCGAGCTCGATATGCCTAAAAAATGAAGAAGATAGCAATTTGTGGAGGTATTGGTAGCGGCAAGAGCACTGTGTGCCAGATGTTTGCCGAGCGAGGTGTTGCCATCTACGACTCCGATTCGCGTGCAAAGGCTCTGATGAACGAGTCCGAGCCATTGCGCAAGGCGTTGATGGCAGAGTTTGGTGCAGAGTGCTACGAGGGTGGTGTGCTCAATCGCCCCTATCTTGCACAGCGTGTGTTCGCCTCACCTGAGCAGCTTGCAAAGCTCAATGCTATAGTGCATCCTGCGGTTAAGGAAGATTTCTTGCGTTGGGCAGAGGAGCAGAGCGGTGACTATGTGATTTTGGAGTCGGCAATCCTCTATGAGTCGGGCTTTGATTCGCTGGTCGACAAGGTGGTGGCGGTGCTTGCTCCACTGCCTTTGCGTATTGAGCGAGCAATGCAGCGCGACGGAGCATCCCGCGAGCAGATTGAGGCACGCATAAAGGCACAGATGAGCGACGATGAGTTGATGGCTCGAGCCGACTTTGCGATAGTGAATTTCCAACTCGAGGATGTAGAGAAGGATGTGGTGGAGTTGAACCACCGCTTCAAGATGATGGCAAATGAGTAGACTCGATGAGATATTGTGGCAGAGGGGCGTGATGGCAATAGTAAATGCCACGCCCGACTCTTTCTATGCTGCCTCGCGCACGCAGTCGCACAGAGCGATTGCCGAGCGTGTGGAACAGGTGCTGAAAGAGGGTGCTGCTATTGTCGATATCGGAGGATACTCCTCTCGCCCCGATGCTGACGAGGTCTCGTTGGAGGAGGAGTGGAGCAGAGTCGATATGGCACTTTCGGCTACCCAAGAGGTGGCTAAGAGTGTTGCAATATCGGTCGATACATTTCGCTCCGAGGTAGTCCGCAGAGCCTTTGATAAGTATGGCGAGGTTGTCGTTAATGATATCACGGGTGGCTTGGGTGATGCCGATATGTTGAGTGTCGTGGCGAAGTTGAAGTTGCCATATATAGCTATGCATATGCGAGGCACGCCACAGACAATGCAGTCGCAAGCGTGCTACAACAATGTTGTTGCGGAGGTGGTATCCGAGTTGCAACAGCGACTTTCGGCGATGGAGCAGGCAGGAATCGAGCGTTGTCGCATTGCATTAGACCCCGGATTTGGTTTTGCCAAGACGGTGGAGCAGAACTACGAACTGCTTGCAGGATTGCACGCTCTGGGCAGATTTGGTCAACCTCTTTTGGTTGGAGTGTCGCGTAAGTCGATGATATATAAGCCACTTGGAATTACTCCAGACAAGGCTCTTGCACCAACTCAGGCGGTACATTGGGAGGCGTTGCGTCAGGGTGCTACACTCTTGCGCGTGCACGATGTAGCCGAGGCGGTGCAGACATTGCAGTTATACGAAAGATTCAGTGAAAATGATAAAGGTTAGTAACATACGCAAAAGTTTTGGCGATTTGGAGGTGCTCAAGGGTGTGTCGCTCGAGGTCGCCAAGGGCGAGATTGTTTCGATTGTCGGTGCAAGTGGAGCGGGCAAGACCACACTCCTGCAGATAATGGGAACGCTTCTCGAGGCAGATAGTGGTGAGGTTGAGATTGCGGGCACTAAAGTATTGAGCTTGAACGAGAAACGCACCGCCGAATTTCGTAACTGCCATATTGGTTTTGTCTTTCAGTTCCACAACCTTCTGCCGGAGTTCTCGGCAATAGAGAATGTGATGATGCCGGCACTCATCGGTGGCGCAAAGCGCAAGGAGGCAGAGCAACGAGCATTGGAGTTGCTCGATGCAGTTGGACTCTCCGAGCGTGCCGACCACAAACCAGCACAACTTTCGGGTGGCGAGCAACAACGAGTGGCCATTGCCCGAGCATTGATCAATCGCCCATCGGTTATCTTTGCCGATGAGCCTACAGGTAATCTTGATACTCACAATCGTGACGAGATTCAGCGTCTGCTTTTCGATGTCCGCGAGAAATTCGGTCAAACCATCATTATGGTAACTCACGATGAGAAATTGGCTGAAATGGCTGACCGCAAAATTGTTATGAGAGATGGACAGATACTCTAATCTTTCGTTTGAGGAGCTGCACGAACTGCTTGAGACTCTCCACGATCGCTACAATCGAGTGGAGTTTATCGAGGCCGATCCCATCAGCATTCCACATTCGTTTGAGCGCACCGAGGATAAGGAGATAGCAGGCTTTCTTGCAGCAACCATAGCGTGGGGCAACCGCAAGGCGATAGTGAAGAGTGCTCGCCGAATGGTGGAGATGATGGATAATGCCCCGTTCGACTTTACGATGGGTGCATCCGAAGAGGATTTGCGACCACTTTTGCGCTATGTGCACCGTACATTCAATGGACAAGATTTCACCGATTTTATTCTCGCACTGCGAGGACTCTGCTCGAAGTGGGGTAGCGTAGGTGAGGCGGTGCAGGGATTGTACGAGCGCGAAGGCTCGATAGAGCGAGTTCTGGCGGAACTGCGTCGAGAGTTTTTCGAGGCTGAACACTGCACACACTGCGAGAAACACCTCTCGTCTATCGCAAAGGGCGCATCGTGCAAGCGACTCAATATGTATTTCCGTTGGTTTGTACGCCAAGATAATCGTGGCGTCGATTTCGGCTTGTGGCACCGCATACCGCAGTCGGCTTTGTATCTTCCGTTGGATGTTCATACGGGTAATATGGGTAGAGCCTTGGGCTTGCTCACTCGCAACTCCAACGACTGGAAGGCGGTTGCCGAGATAACCTCTGCCCTCCGTCAGCACGATGCAGATGATCCCGTAAAGTATGACTTCGCCCTTTTCGGAGCCGGTATCGAAGGCTTCCTGAAATAGCGGCCAAAAGTCGTCTAACAAGGCTCTTTTGGCATCTGCCTTGGGTGGGAAATGCTCATTTACGCCCAGTAAACTCCGCTTTCCCACCCTGCGAGCAGCTTCAAAATAGCACTTGTTATACGACTTTTATGGAAGCGGAAAACGGAAAGTGGAAAGCGGAAAACGATCGCCGAGCAGATTCTGCTCGGCGATACTTTTCAATTATGCCTCTATACTGTTTATGTATTCGAATGCTATATAGTTCCAATAAATAATACCAATGCCGATTAATGCATATATAAAAGCAATCAGCAAATGCCATAGTCTTTCCCGTATCGTCGGAGGAATCTCTATTATCTCATATCCTTTGCGATAGCCTTCAATTCTATAACCTAGTGAATATCTTTTGTCTGGAATTTTGTTGGCAATCATTGCTCGCCTGGCATATTGAGCATCAGCAGTAAAGAAGTACCAAATACGACGAAGGGAAGCAAATAGAAATGCAGGTCCACATACTATTCCTGTTACCAACATAGGTATTGCACCAATTATTGCTATTCCTACAACTTGAGATACAGCAGTACGTGATATCTTGAGGTACATTCCATTTTCTATGCACCATTGACGCATATCTTCTGCTGATATATCTTCTCCATTCTCACTTGAAGTTGATACTCCTCGGGCGTTATTGCTTCCTCCAACCCTGCGAAGCGGTGTGGAATGAGAGTCCCCATACACTGCATTGCTCAATACCTTGCCCCCATCTCTTGCAAATTGATTTGCTGCGCTTCGTAGCATTTCATCGAATAGACTCTTTGCCATATCAATCTTTTTTGCCCACCAACCTCGAATGTGCGGTTAATATAAAAAGAAAGTGTGAGGTTGATTTCGTTTATCTTGTGATAGGTATTTGGCGTAACCCGAAAACAAATAAACAATGCCCCACACTTGAATAGTATGGGGTATGCACCAAGAATGGTGCAATATCCACAACTAAACAAGAAATGAGTGTAATTGCTTCCCTGTTTTCGTAAAATCGCCAAATTTTATCACAAAGGAGTGCGAAAAACACTTTCTATATGTCAGCAATCCGATGACTGCACCACAAATTTAGAAATTTATTTTCGATTGAGCAAGTGGCGTGCGATTTAATTTTTAAGGGTGAGTAACGGCAAGTAACGGCAAGTAAGGTTCGCACGCATTTTTCTGCGCCTCCCTTAATGGCCCTTAATAGCCGTTACTAGCCCTTAATAGCCGTTACTATTTGGCGCAAAGTCAAAAAGTTTTCCGTTTTCCGTTTTTCGTTTTCCGTTTTTTGCTAATTTTGCAAAGCTAATGGCTAAAGGCCAATGGCTAATAGCAAAATTTATGTCCGGTTTTAAGTTCAAGCAGTTTGCAGTAGAGCAGGATGATGTGGCGATGAAGGTCGGCACCGATGGTGTATTGCTTGGTGCGTGGGCAGATTGCGATGGGGCGAACCGCATTCTCGACATAGGCACAGGTACGGGTGTGATTGCTCTGCAGATGGCGCAACGCAATACAGAGGCGCAGATCTACGCTGTTGAGATTGACGAAACCGCAACCAAAAGAGCAAGAGCGAACTTCGATGCCTCGCCTTGGGCAGAGCGTCTCGGGGTGGAACAAACTGCGGTGCAAGAGTACTCTCCACTCGAAAAGTTCGACTTGATTGTGTCGAATCCGCCATACTTCGTCGATTCGTTGTTGCCTCCCGATGCAAAGCGTTCGACCGCGCGTCATACCCAGGATTTGACCTTCGAGGAGTTGGATAATGCGGTGACTCGACTTCTTGCAGAAGAGGGTAGGTTTGCCCTGATTCTGCCTGTGTCGGAGTTCGAAAAGTATCTGACAATTACGCAGTTGAATGTTGTGCGTAGGTGCGATGTGCATCCAATTGAGGGTGGTGCGGTAAAGCGCGTTATGGCGGAGTTTGCCAAGCAGAAAACAAAGACGATAGCGCTCGAATCCATTGCGATAGAGAAGGGTAGACGAGGCGACTATACCGACGACTACCGGGCACTGACAAAAGATTTTTATCTTAAATTTTGATAATCAGCGATAAAAAGCGTACCTTCGTAGCAGAAAACCAAAAGAATTATATGGTTCAGTGTTGTTGTAATAAACAAGTGCGTCATTGCGAGAGCCGTTAGGCTCGTGGCAATCTCCCGCTTTTTATTTAATAACAATATGGGAGATTGACCTTCGGTCTTCACTGCTTCGCCTCGGCAAAGTATGCAAGCACCCTTTGCTCTCGGCTTAATCGCAGCGCTCCCACAGTCGCTACGCTCCTTCGGAATGACGATTTCTTTACAATACTAAACTATATAATTACTAAACTAAAAAGTTATGAAGAGATTTTTTGCAATTTTGGCTCTTGTGGCTCTCGCTGCAACGAGCTCTGCACAGACAATAAAGGCCGGATTATATGATAGCAAAGGTGTGGCGGTAGTAGCCGAGGTCGATCCCGTAGTGGTGAATGTGACACTCCGTGTTGCAACCGAGCAGTTCACGCCCGGCATCTATGCCCGTTACGCCCAGAAGTATCTCGGTAAGCGTGCGACATTGTCGGAGTACTCATCGATTGAGTTGATTGATGGTCGTTTGGCGCTTGGCACGGCAGAGAAGGTCGCGCCGAAGGTCGCGCAGGAGCCTTACGCCCTGCCACTCTCGACAAATCGACTTAATGCTACTGCGCAGACCACCGAGGAGCAGGCTGCAGCAACTGCCGAACTCTTGTTCTCGTTGCGCAAGCATCGTCTCGATTTGATTACAGGCGAGGCCGGCGAGAATGTTTTTGGCGCGGGACTCAAAGCCGCTCTTGACGAGATTGCACGAATGGAGAGAGAGTATCTCGATATGTTCTATGGCTCGAAGAGTGTTTCGGAGCAGCTCTATACATTCAATGTTACTATTACTCCCGACAAGAATGAGTATATGGTTTGCAGATTCAGCGACAAGGTGGGCATTGTGCCGACTGATGACTTGTCGGGCAGACCTATTGTCGTGAAGGTCGAGACAGCAAAGCACAAGGAGTATGCAGAGTTGAAGCCTCTCGGACCAAAGGATAAGGTATCTGCCGATTACCTTATTGTGCCGCAATCGAAGAGTTCGCTCATTGGCGAGGCCACGCTGTTGGATGAGCTTGATTTCGCATCGTCGCTATACGGAAAGAGCGTTACAGCACTGCCTATCAAATAGTTGAGTTATGTTGGAGCAGAAAAAACGACTTTTGCTCTATCGTCTTCGCAAGGAGATGAATGGTGCTGCGCTCGATACTATGCGCTACTTTGGCGAGGACTATGAGCGCAACTATGGTGTGCAGATCTACGCTATTCGTAACCTTGCACGCGAGATAGGCACCGACCACGAGCTTGCCAAGTCATTCTATACCGAGAATATCCGCGAGGTGCGACTTGTAGCGTTGTGGATAGCTGATGCGGAGCAGGTGGATGTTGCAGATTTTGACTTTTGGGCTTCGGGCATAATCAACTCGGAGGTTGCCGAGCAGGCCTCACACGCACTCCTTTCACGCATCGCCGATATCGACAAGTTGCTTACCGCTTGGTGCGAGTTAGAGAGTCCGCTACTCGCATACTGCGCCTTGCTCTCGGCGGCTCGCAATAGTGGAGTGGGGCAGACGGTCGTGGTTAATGCTCTGTTGCGTGCGGTAGCCAACCACCCAGACAATCGCCTTGTGGCACAAGGTGCTACTGCACTTGCGATAAATCTTGCCGATGAGGCAATCAAAGAGCTACTTGCAAACTTGCCTGACAACCCAACATCCCAGCTCCTAAAAGAGGAGATTGCTTGGCGAGTAGAGTAGACCATTTGTGCAGATACAGAAGAGGCGTATGCAAACGACTGCATACGCCTCTTCTGTTCAATTCATTCGTCTTGCTACTTAGCCATTGCCTTGTAGACAATCTTAGGATTCTTGTAGCCGACCTCCCACATATTTGTTACGTAGAATGCCAAATCCTTCTCCTTTCCATCCTTACCCTTGCTGACACCGAGGGTGATGGTCTGGAATGGTGGAATCTCCAAATTGTACTTGCCGAACTTTATCTTATAGGCAATCGAAGTGCTATTTGTGAGCGCGTAGGTTGTTTTACCTTTGCTGCTACTATAGAGAAGCTTGCAGCTAACAGATGCCTTGAAGAAGTCCTGCAACAGTTTTGCATCACCTGCAATGTTGCCTACACAATATGCAAGAGTCATTCCCTTCTCCAATGCCTTGCGGATTGCTTTGGATGTGTTCTCCTTGGCAAAGATAAAGGTCATTGTGCGGAATACGCCGCTATTGCGATACGAGTCTGTGAGTCCGTGAATATCGGTACAACCGAGCATATAGAGCTTCTTGTCGACACAACGCTGCATCGCGGTAGGGTAGAACGATGCTCCGTTCATAATCTCTACGCCATCGATCAGCCCCTCGGCATAGGCCTGCTTCTCGAACTCGGTCATATCGCAAGTCTTGCGTCGCCATCCCGGGTGGTTGTGTGTGATGAGCGCACCCTGCTTCTTTGCATTGCGAAGTGCCTGCATCGGATCCGGATCGTAGATGGTGTTGTTGTCGGTTGTGAAGAGTGCGTTGTAGTGTCCGATTGTCAATGGGTTGCGAGTGATCTCGCAGCCCGGGATAATCAGAATGTTCTCGCCATAGCTCTTTGCGCTCTTCAAGGTTAACTTGGTAGCGAGGTTAATGTCTGCCAAAATACCCTTCTCTGTGCCCGCTTTGTAGTGGATGTAGTTATTCTCTGCCTTCTTGGCAACACCGCCATTGTAGCCCTTCAGGAACTTGAGCATATTGGGCTCGTGACGACGCACCTCGATATGGTCTGTCATAGCAAAGACATCAAGACCGTCCAACCAAGCCTCTTTAACACGCTGCTCGGGTGTGAGTTCCGCATCCGAATAGATAGAGTGGGTGTGAAGGTCAGCCTTGTAGACATTCAAACCATTCACCTGCGGAAGTATAATCTCGATACGGCGATTTACGCTTGGCATAAGATTTACCGTCTCGGGCACCTTCTTCTGTGCATCGGCATTAACAAAACAGAGTCCTGCCAATGCAACTGCTAAGAATAATCTCTTCATACTCAATACTCTCTTTTATTGGATAGTGATGATTACTTAGCCAACTTGAATTCTACAACCAAACGCTGATTGCTTGTGTGAATCATATTCTCGACAGTGTAGATGGCCTTATCGCCGGTCAAGGTTGCCGATACGGTGTGGAATGCTGGCAAAGTAACAATGCGACCATTGTCGTTGAGCGTGTAGTCGAACGATGTATTGTTGGTGATGCTTACTCGTAAGCCTTTCTTGGTTGTGCCGGCAGGAACTACCGTTACCGATGCGCGGAAGAACTTCTCGAGGAGAGACTTCTCGCCAATGATATAGCCACCGCAGTAGCCGAGTGTCTTTTGCGAGAGGAACGCCTTGCGCAACGATGCCTCGCTCTTGTCCTTTGCGAAGATGAGTGTCATATCGCGGTAGAACTTCTGCTTGCCATATATGCTTGCTGTTGTAGCGTGGATGTCGGTTGCCGACACCATATAGAGTTTCTTCTCCACAGCACGGTTTACAATCTCAGGGTAGAAATCCTTGCCATTTGTGATCTCGATACCATCGATCAACCCCTCGGCGTATATCTTCTTCTCGAACTCGGTGTAGTCGGTCGAAGTACGCTCCCAGCCCGGGTGGTTGTGGGTGATGAGTGCGCCCTGCTTCTTCGCATTGCGAATAGCCTGAGCATCGTCTCGCGAGTAGATGGTGTTGTTGTCCTTGGTGAAGAGTGCACAGTAGTGACCGATATGCACAGGCTCACGCGAGATCTCGGTACCCTTGATAAGGGTGAGCTCAGGGTAGTTCTTTGCAGCCTTCTTTGCCAACTCGAACGAGAAGTTCAAGTCAGAAACGATACCGCGCTCATCGGCGTGAACACCGCGCGAGCAACGAGTGTTGATAGGGTCGAAACCCTTCTCCTTGTCGGGAGCGTATGCCTTCAAGAATTTGAGCATATCGCGCTCCTGACGACGAGTCTCGATGTGGTCAGTGAGTGCCATAATGTCGAGACCATCACTCCACGCCTCCTTCACTCGCTCGGCAGGCGAAACCTCGCCATCCGAGTAGAACGAGTGTACGTGCAAATCTGCAGTATAGCAGTTCAAGCCATCAACCGCAGGGAGAACAAACGAAGTTCTGATAGGTGCGTTGTTGTACATCTTTGTCGAGGCGTGAGGACCGGCGTATGCGCAGGTACTCAAGCCAAAAACGAGGCCAATGGCCAAAATCAGAGTCTTTTTCATTGTTGTTGTCTATTATTTGTCAATGTTAATCTCGAGTGCAGGGTGCTTGTAGTCTATAATCCACATATTGTCGACTGTGAACTTTGGAAGAACATACTTGCCGCTATTCTTATCCTTGCCGAAGTTTACCTGCAAGGACTTGAAAGGCTCCAACTCGTAGATGGTCTTGCCGCGACGCAACTTGTAGGTGAACGACGACATATTTGTGAGCAAATAGGTGCGCTTGCCGGCCTTTGCATCCTCTTTTACTATGTGGCATACTACCGACTCGTTCAGGAGTTCGTTCAGCCACATCTCCTCTCCGATGAGGTTACCGCCCGAGTATGCAATGGTACGACGCTTCAAGATAGCATCCTTTACAGCCTTCTCGGTCAACTCCTTTGCCATCACAAGAGTCATTGTGCGGAAGTAGTCTGTTCTGCCGAAACGGTAAGCAGTCAATCCGTGCTCGTCGGTGTTTGCGAACATTGTCAATTTCTCATCGATGCAACGGCGAACAATGTGTGGATAGAATGATGTGCCATTCACAACCTCGACACCGTCGATTAGACCCTCGCCGTAGACCTGCTTGTGAAATTCGGTCTTGTCGCTAGTCTTGCGACGCCAAGCCGGGTGGTTGTGGATGATGATACCACCTTGCTTCTTCACATTGCGGAACGCCTCAGCCATATCCTTATTGTAGAGGCCATTGATATCCTTCAAGAATAGACAGTTGAAGTGTCCGTGGCTCTGTGCGTTACGAGCCATCTCACAACCCTTGATTAGCAACAAAGGCACGCCACTCTTCTCGACCTGAGCTTCGGCCTGTCTGTGAATTTCGTTGAAGTCTGCCCAAACCTTACCTGTCTTAGAGGTTGAAGGAATTACTGTCGGCTTGCCATCCTTGTTCAGCTGAGCGAGCACCTTCATTGTGTTCTTGAGCCCCTTTTGGCTTTCGTAGTGATCGGTGATAGCGATGATGTCCAAACCATCGTACCAAGCTTCGGTTACTCGCGATGCAGGCGTTACATTGCCATCAGAATAAGATGTGTGAATGTGGAAATCACCCTTGTAGACATTGTATCCCTTCAACTGAGGAATGATAATTTCGGTACGACGAGCAAATGCGTTGTTGCTTGTGCGTACTGTGTGCGGAATCTTCTTCTGCGCATCGGCATTGAAGAGGCACAACATTGCCATAGAGGCAACAATAAAGAATCTTTTCATAGTTATATGTTTTTAGTTTTAGTTTGTTATTTATCCTTCTTGAGTTCGATGGTTGGATGTTTGTAACCGGCAATCCACATATTCTGAACATTAACCTTTGGCGCGGTGTACTTGCCACTCTTCTTATCTTTTCCAAAAGAGAATGTAAGGGAGTGGAATGGCTCCAACTGGTGCATTGTTTTACCACGACGGAAGGTGTATGTAAAAGATGTTTTGTTGGTCAGGATATAAGTGCGCGAGCCCTTCTCCTTGTCCTCGCGGAGCAGACGGCAATCTATCGCTGCATTCAAGAACTCCGAGAGCCACTCCTCCTCGCCAATCAGGTCTCCACCCGAGTAGACGATAGTGCGACGCTTTAGAACAGCATCCTTTACAGCCTTCTCGGTGAGCTCTTTCGCCAGAACGATTGTCATCGTGCGATAGAAACCGGTGGTGCTATATCTGTGTGATGTCACACCGTGGGTGTCGGTATTGCCGAAAAGAGTTAGTTTTTCGTTTACACAGCGATCGAGCATTTGAGGATAGAAGCTGAATCCGTTCGCAATCTCAACACCGCTAATCAAACCCTCCTTGCGTGCGCTGTGATGCCAGTCGGTTTCGTACTTTGCTACATTGCCAGGGTGGTTGTGAATGACGATACCGCCCTGTTTCTTCACATTGCGGAATGCCTCACGAATGTCGTAGTTGTAGATTGTATTCAAATCCTCGACAAAGAGAGCATTGTAGTGTCCCAACTTGAGTTTGTTGCGGGCCATCTCGCAACCCTTGATAAGCAACAAACCATAGCCTTTGCTTTTGTTGGCAGATTCCGCCTCCTTGTGAATAGCGTTGAAATCGATCTTTACGCCGGGATCTTTGCCACTCTTTGGCATACTTGTCGAACCGGCAGCAACATAGCGTGTTGGCTTGCCATTCTTGTTGTACGGAGCGGTCACCTTGAAGAAACGGCGCACGCCGCTATGACCTTCGAGGTGGTCGGTGATGGCAATGATGTCCAGGCCATCGTACCACGCCTCAGCTACTCGGCCTGCAGGAGTAACAACGCCATCGGAGTAGGATGTGTGAACGTGGAAGTCGCCCTTGTAGCAGTTGTAACCCTTCACCTGTGGAAGGATAATTTCGGTGCGACGAAATGTCGATTCATTGCAGGTACGATGTACCGGCGGAATCTTTTTTTGTGCATCAGCCGTTACTATTGCAGAGAGTGCAAATGCGGCCAATAAGATGAAAAACTTCTTCATATTAGGTTGTTTTTAAGTGATTTATTTGTCAATCTCAAGAGTGACGAGTGGGTGCTTAAAGTCTACGTGCCACATATTCGTCACACTGAACTCGGGGTCGATATACTTACCACTCTCCTTGTTTTTGCCGAGTGTGATTGTCACCGAGCGGAAAGGGTCCAACTCGTAGATGAGTTTGCCACGACGCAAACGATAAGGAATCGATGTTGTGTTTGTGAGCTGGAATGTGCGCTTGCCAGCCTCGTTATCAACCTTTGTGAGTCGGCACTCAACAGCGGCATTCAGATAATCTGCAAGCAACTCCTCCTCGCCAATCAGTTCACCTGCCGAGTATGAGATTGTGCGACGCTTCAGGAGGGCATCCTTGATAGCTTTCTCGGTCATCTCCTTTGCCAACACGAATGTCATTGTGCGGTATGTGCCAAGCATTCCGTATTTGCGAGCAGTCTCTCCGTGCTCATCGGTGCAGCCCACCATAAAGAGCTTCTCCTCGATGCAACGGCGCACGATAGGAGGGTAGAAGGAGTAGCCATTTGCCACCTCTACGCCATCAATCTTTCCTGCGCTATATACCTGCTCGTGAAACTCGCTCTTGTCGGTTGTACCACGCATATAGGCAGGGTGGTTATGGATAACAAGACCTCCCTGGGCGTGTACATTGTCGAATGCGACGGACAAATCCTTGTTGTAAAGAGTGTTGAGGTCCTTGAGGAATAAACAGTTGAAGTGTCCGTGCGTCTTTGCGTTACGGGCCATCTCGCAACCCTTGATAATCAGCATATCGAAGCCCGACTTGTCGCGCTGAGCCACTGCCTCATCGTGAATAGCGTTGAAATCCATCTTAAGGGAGTTCGAGTCGAATGCCGACAAGTACTTTGTAGGTTGACCATCTGGATTGAATCGGGCAGTAACCTTGAAGAACTTCTTGACATTGCGGTAACCCTCATAGTGGTCGGTAATAGCAATTATATCCAAACCATCACTCCAAGCCTCCAAGACACGACCTCCAGGGTTGAGTCGACCATCCGAATAGGTGGTGTGGATGTGAAAATCGGCCTTGTAGCAGTTGTAACCATTGACCTGTGGCAGTACAATCTCGGTTCTGCGATTGTACACCTCGTTACAGGTTCTGTAGACGTGTGGAATCTTCTTTTGAGCCGAAGCCGTCGAGAGCGAGAGTCCGGCAAAAGCCAAAAATAAAAATAGCTTCTTCATATTTGTAGTGGTTTTTTAGATTGTTTATTTGTCGATTTCGAAGACAACCTTAGGGTGTTGGTAGTCGATGTGCCACATATTCTCAATGGTGAATGTTGGCCTTCCATATTCGCCATTCTTGTTTTTGCCGTAGCTTACGGTTGTTGTTCGGAATGGCTCCAATTCGTAGATGGTCTTGCCACGACGCAGACGGATGGTGATCGAGGTGTTGTTGGTGAGGCTGTAGATGTGAGAGTCATTTTTCTTACCTCCGTTTTCGCTTACCAAACGACAATCTACAGCAGCATTTGCAAACTCTACGAGCCACTTCTCCTCGCCCATTAACTCTCCGCCCGAGTAGGCGAGAGTGCGACGCTTCAAGAGGGCATCTTTGACAGCTTTCTCGGTACACTCCTTTGCAAGTACAATGGTCATAGTACGGAAAAATCCGAGATCCTTGTATTGTCCTGAAGTTGGGCGGTGTGTGTCGGTTGCACCAATCATTACAAGATTTTCCTCCACAGCACGACGAATCATTTTAGGGTAGAATGCCGAGCCATTGACAATCTCTACGCCGTCAATCAACCCCTCTTTGTAGGCCTCTGCTTGCCACTCGCTCTTCTCGGTGGTGTTGCGACGATATGCAGGGTGATTGTGGATTACGATACCGCCCTGCTTGTGTACATTGCGGAATGTCTCCTTGGTGTCGATGTTGTAGATGGCAGGAATATCCTTGATAAATAGGGCGTTGAAGTGTCCCTGAGTCTGTGGAGCACGCGAGATCTCGCTGCCCTTGATAAGAAGAATAGGGTAGCCCTCCTTCTTCAGATGTTGCATTGCCTCGTTGAATGCGGCATTGTGGTCGCTACGAATACCAGGGTCGGTGCCATCCTCCATCAAGCGCACCGAACCAGCGTGGTAATATTTGTGTGCCTTGCCCCCTGGATTATGCGGAGCGAGCGCCTTGAGCATAAATTTCTCGTAGTTACGAGCCTCGAGGTGGTC
The DNA here is from genome assembly GCA_017505725.1 of Alistipes sp. Taxonomy (GTDB): domain Bacteria; phylum Bacteroidota; class Bacteroidia; order Bacteroidales; family Rikenellaceae; genus Alistipes. The sequence continues at coordinate 2,870 of JAFVOR010000023.1, read as the reverse complement.
GGTCAATGCAAGGATATCCAATCCGTCGTACCACGCCTCGCGAACTCGCTGACGAGGTGTCAGTTCGCCATCGGAGTAGATGGTGTGAACGTGAAAATCTGCCTTATAGCAGTTGTAGCCCTTCACTTGGGGCAGAATGATTTCGGTGCGTCGATATTTGTGCTCGTTAAAGGTGTTGTGAACATCCGGCACCTTTTTTTGAGCTACTGCGATTGCGCAACCGAAGGCAATAATAGCGAGAGTTAGTGTGATTCGTTTCATTATGGTTGAGTTTGTAGCCTATAAAAGATGGAAAGTGCTACGCAAAACGCAACACTTTCCATAATAATCAATTACTTCAAATCCTTAGCCTTGTAAGCAACCTTCAAATTCATACCCTTTGGATGCTCCTCGTCGGCAGTCCAGAGGTTGAGAACGGTGAAGGTGAGGTCCTTATCCTTTGCAACCTTGAACGAGATGCTCTGGAATGGATTGAGCAACGCACCCTCACCCTTAGCTGCGCGACGCAGGCGCATTGGGATCGATGTCATATTGGTGAAGACAATGGTCTTCTCGCCCTTCGATGATGTGTAGGCAACGTTCATCTTAACCGAGTTGTTGAAGAACTCACGCACCAACTCCTCGCTACCAATTACGTTATCGTATGCGTAAGCGAGAGTTCTATCCTTGACGAGAGCCTCCTTAACAGCCTTCAACGATAGCTCCTTTGCCAACACGAATGTGCAAGTGCGGAAGTAACCACGACCATCGTAAATGTAGTGAGTTGTCGAGTGAGCATCGGTTGCAGCTGCCATAAAGAGCTTGTTATCGAGGCAACGCTTGATGAGCTTCGAACCAAAGCTACCGCCATTTACAATCTCAACACCATCAATCAAACCCTCGCCATACACCTGCTGGTGGAACTCGTTCATATCCACGGTCTTACGTTTCCATCCTGGGTGGTTGTGCATAATGAGCGCGCCCTGCTTCTTGGCATTGCGAATTGACTGTGCTGGATCTGGATCGTAGATTGTGTTTGCATCTTTGATGAAGAGAGCGTTGTAGTGGCCAACCTTGTCGGGGTGGCGGGTGATCTCAACGCCTGGCACCGCCAACATACCCAAACGCTCGGCTGGCTTCTTCGCCTCTTCGTAAGGTACGTTCAAGTCTGCGAGAATGCCATTAGCATCGGCAGCCTTGTGAGTTATATTGTAATTCTTGGCTGTAGGCAATACCTTGTGGTAACCCTGAGTTGCGCGGAGCATCTTCTGCTCGTAAGGGCGATACTCTACGTGGTCGGTGATTGCGATGATGTCCAAACCCTCGTAGTAGGCTTCGGTTACGCGACCCTTGGCCGATACATCGCCATCCGAATAGAATGTGTGAACGTGGAAGTCGGCCTTGTAGATGTTGTATCCCTTCACTTGTGGGAGAATCATCTCAGCGCGCTGTGGAACCTGCTTAGGAAGGTAGCGCAAATCGGGGTTTTTCTGTGCCGAAAGCGGCATCACTGCCATCACAATGGCAACGATAAGGATAGAAAGTCTTTTCATTTTGTTTGTATATTTTAGTTAGTTGAAATATTCCTACTACAAAGATACAAAAAATGCCCGAAAGTTAAATCCTTTCGAGCACTTTTTTTGAGTTTTTTATCCTTTGGATAAAGACTACCAGTTCAAGATCTTGTGGAAGTCGTAAGCTTCAGGGTTTGCTACATACTGCTTTGCAGCCTCGTAGTCAGCCTCAGTGATGTAGTGCATCACGTTGTTGATAACCTGCTGAATCTTGTCCGACTCGATGTTTACGAGGCGTGGCGGAATCTTGCCAGTTGTAGGGTCCTGCAAATCCTTCAAGTAGAGTGGCGATACGAAACCATCCTGCGAGATGTAGACCATACAGCCGGTCTTACCCTCCGAGAAGAGCTTGTAAACGCCCATACCGAGCTCCGAGCAGTATACCAAGTCGTATGCGATAGGGGTCTGGCAACGAACCTCGTAACCAATCTCCACTGGACGCGACTTAACCTTGATATTCAAAGCCTTGAGCTTAGCCTCGAGCATCTCGTTGAAGATGTGAGCCTTCGATACCTTACCGAGCTCTGGGTGACCGTGGTCGTCGTATGTGAAGTGAACACCGCTCTTTGCAATCTCCTCGTCCGAGAGAGCGTGGAATACACCCTCCGAGATCATTGCAACACCATACTCAACACCCATCAACTTGCGCTTGATGATCGACGAAACAACCAAGTTAACGATCTTCTCAACGGTAATCTCAGTCTTATTGAACATCTCAGGGATTACAATCATAGGGTAGTGGCAAGCAGAGCCAATTCCAAATGCGAGGTGACCTGCCGAACGACCCATTGCAGCAACTACGAACCAGTTTGCCGAAGTGCGAGCGTCGTTGTAGACAGCACGACCGATAACGGTACCACCCTCCTTAGCCGACTGATAGCCGAAAGTTGGCGAACCTGCTGGGAGTGGAAGGTCGTTGTCGATAGTCTTTGGAACGTGGATGTTAGCGATAGGATACTGCTTAGCCTCCAAGAACTTAGCGATGCGGTTAGCAGTCGAAGCTGTATCGTCACCACCAACAGTTACGAGCAACTTGATGTTGTTCTCGGTGAAGAACGAGAGGTTGAAGTTGTTCTCGAAGTCTGCGTCGGTTGGCTTGAAGCGGCTCATAGTGAGGTACGAACCTCCCTGGTTGAAGATGAAGTCAGCCTTGAAGAAGTCCAAATCCTCGTGGCGTGGGTTTGGATTGAACAAGCCCGAATAACCGTGGTGCAAACCGATTACGCGATAACCCTTAGCAAGGAAAGTCTTGGCAACGCTACCTACTACGGTATTCATACCTGGAGCAGGACCGCCACCTGTAAGAATTGCAATAGC
>JAFVOR010000022.1 GCA_017505725.1 Alistipes sp. | reverse complement strand
CCACCTCCGAGTCTGTTGCCAAACCCTCGGTGCCGGCGAAGACCTGCAAGGTTACGCTGTCGCCCATAATCTTTACTACCTGTGCGAGACGACCACCTACGGTAGCCAACTCGTCATTACCTACGCCCGTAGCACGGAGCGTTACGGTAGCCTTGGTGATATTGTCAATCTTTGTATATATTTTCTGAAATGCTCGTGTCATAACTTTTCTCCTTTGGTTTAGTGGTTAGCGATGTAAGCATCAATTTGTTTGTCGTAGTCGTAGAACTTCTCGCTCTGCCACTCTGCATAGTTCATCTGACGGAAGAGGTTAATCAAGCCCTTGAAGAACTTTGAACACTCCTCAAAGTCAGCGAAGTCGAAGTCGCGCTCGCAAATCGAAAGCACCTTCTTGTACATCATCTGTTGACGCTCCATTGGGCAGTTTGCATCGATATCATCGAATGCGTCCTGCTGCAAGATAACGAAGTCGATAAGCTCCGACTTCCAGAAACGCTCGTGGTACTCAACAGGCACACCGTCATCACCCAAGATGTTAATCTGGTCGTTAGCCTCCTTACCACGCTGAACGAGTGTCTTACCGCGATATACGAGTGACACCCAATCCTTCTCGATCTTCTCGCCGAGGTAAGCCTCAACCTCAGGATACTCCAAATACTTCGAGTACGAATCGAGTGGGTCAATTGCAGGGTAACGTTTCGAGTCGGCACGACCCTGCGACAATGCGTAGAAGCATCGCGCAGCCTTCTTTGTAGATTCGGTTACAGGCTCCTTCAAGTTACCTCCCGCAGGAGATACAGTACCGAGGAATGTTACCGAACCGGTCTCGCCATTGTTCAACTTAACCAAACCTGCGCGAGCGTAGAAACTCGAGATAATTGCCGAGAGATCCATAGGGAAGGCATCTTGTCCAGGCAACTCCTCCAAACGGTTAGACATCTCACGCAACGCCTGCGCCCAACGCGAAGTCGAATCTGCCATTACGAGGACCTTCAAGCCCATTGAACGATAGTACTCTCCGATAGTCATACCGGTATAAACCGAAGCCTCACGAGCCGCAACCGGCATATTCGAGGTGTTACAGATGATGATGGTACGCTCCATAAGTTTGTGACCTGTGTGAGGGTCGATGAGTTCTGGGAACTCCTTGAAAATCTCCACAACCTCGTTTGCACGCTCACCGCAAGCAACGATGATGATAATATCAGCCTCTGCCTGCTTCGATATAGCGTGCTGCAACACGGTCTTACCTGCGCCGAATGGACCAGGGATAAAGCCTGTACCACCCTCCGCAAGTGGGTTGAAGGTGTCGATTGCGCGAACACCCGTCTCCATAACGCGCGAAGGGCGTGGCTTCTCGGTGTAGCAACGGATAGCCTGCTTAACCGGCCACTTCTGTACCATTGTGATATTGTACTCGTTGTTGTCCGAGTCGGTTACAACCGCGATAGTGTCGGTAACCTTGTACTCGCCAGCCTCAACTACACTCTTCACGGTGTAGTTGCCGGTCATAATGAACGGAACCATAATCTTGTGTGCCACCCACTGCTCCTTCACTTCACCAAGCCAAGCACCAGCGGTCACCTTATCGCCCGCCTTTGCCAATGGCTTAAACTCCCAAGTAGCCTCGAAGTCCACAGGGTCGGTAATCGAGCCACGAGCGATGAACAAACCGTCCATCTTCTCCAAGTCATTCTGCAAACCATCATAGTTGCGCGACAACATTCCCGGAGCCAAAGTAGCCTCGAGCATATGTCCTTCAAACTCTACCTTATCGCCGATTTTCAAACCGCGAGTGCTGTCGAAAACCTGCACATAGGCATCATCGCCTATAACCTTGATGACCTCAGCCATCATCTTGGTCTCACCTGCATAAACATGGCAAATCTCGTTCTGACCAACTGCTCCGTCAGCCTTCACGATAACGATGTTCGAGATGATACCATTTACTTTACCAGTTGTTTTCATTATCTATCGTTATAATTTATTTATCATTTCCTTACCGTCAAGCTCTGCCACAAGGCGGTCGAACATCTCGCGACCAACCTTTCTGTCGAGCAGTGCCCAACGGGCTACCATATTCGCCTTTACCAAGTATGCGATAACGGCGTTCAAGTCGAAATAGTCGAAGGTCGATAACTCCGACAACTCCGCCCAGCGGATATTATCGATTTTACGCTCCTTCTCCACCATATTCTGCTCATCGGCAACTGCGGCAACAAGTTGCTCCACAAATGGCAACTCCGCACGCAAACCGAAGTCGGCAGCCGAACTGCGCGACAACGACTCCGTAACCGAATCCTCACCTACAACAACCTGCTCTACCGCTACACCCTGCTGACGAGCCAATGTCGCAGCTACAATATTGCGGATTGTACGGTCTGTGTTCGACCACTCTCGCAAAAGTCGCGAAGACGATGCTGCACAAGCCTTGTAGTAGGCGGTCATCAAAGCCTTTGCAAACGGCTGTGCAAGGTCCATATCCTCGGCGTCCTCGCTCTCGGGCGAAGCATACGCACGCACCACCTTTG
>JAFVOR010000021.1 GCA_017505725.1 Alistipes sp. | reverse complement strand
TGCACCCCGATGCCACGACTGCATTGTCGAGGATGGTTGCACCCATACCGATAAGGCAGTTATCCTCGATAATTGCACCGTGAATGGTGGCGTTGTGGCCCACCGAAACGTCGTTGCCGATGTGGGTCTGCGAAGGCTTTGGCGACTTGTCATAGAGGGTGTGGATGACTGTGCCATCCTGAATGTTGGTGCGGTCGCCGATGGTGATCTTGTTGACATCGCCACGCAATACCACATTGTACCAAATCGACGAGTCCTTACCTATGGTAACATCGCCAATCAATACGGCTGTTTCAGCCACAAATGTTCTCTCGCCAACTTCGGGAGTGTGATTTCTTACACTTTTAATGTATGCCATAATGTTTTTCTTTTTTTGTGGCTATTAGCTTTTAGCCATTAGCTTATTTTATAGGAGGCGCAATCGGAGATTGCTTGATAGGACTTTATAGGAGGCGCACCTGCGGTGCTTTATAGGATGCGCGGGAGGAATGCAAAATGCAAAATGCAGAATGCAAAATGCAAAATTAAACTCCCTAAACTCCTTAACTACCCTTACTAGCCCTTACTAGCCCTTAAAATGAATTTTTAATTTTTAATTTACAATAACTTTGTCATTGTTTCGCCTCTTGCCAATAACCCTCAAGCTCGTCGAGCGATGTTTCGCTCACCATCTTGCCCTGCTCGGCAACTCGCTTTTCGAGATGATTGAAGCGGCTAATAAACTTCTTATTTGTCAATTCGAGTGCATTCTCGGGGTCGATGCCATACTTGCGGCAGGCGTTGATCAGAGCGAAGAAGAGGTCGCCAAACTCCGCCTCGAGATTCTCCTTATTCTCGTTCTTTATCTCAACCTCGATTTCGCGAATCTCCTCGTTGACCTTGTCCCAAACATCCTCGGCAGACTCCCAGTCAAAGCCCACTGCGGCAGCCTTCTCGCTGATACGGAACGCCTTGACCATAGCGGGCAGCGAGCGTGGCACACCGCCCAAGACGCCGCTCTTGCGAGCCTTCTTGCGGAGCTTGAGTGCCTCCCAATTCTGCTTCACCTCCTCGGGCGACTCTGCCAGGACATCGCCATAGACGTGCGGATGGCGGTAGATGAGTTTGTCGCATACGCCATTAGCCACATCTGCCAGGTCGAATGCACCCTGCTCCTCTCCAATCTTCGAGTAGAATACAATGTGCAGGAACAAATCTCCTAACTCCTCCTTGATGCCCTCCATATCGTCGGCAGTGATGGCATCCACAAGCTCGAAGGTCTCCTCGATGGTGTTGTTGCGGAGCGAGTGTATGGTCTGCTCTCTATCCCAAGGGCACTCCACGCGAAGGCGGTTCATCACCTCGATAAGTCGCGCGGTAGCCTCTAATTTCTTCTCCATAATATGTGCTGTTTATTTGATTACCAATGGTTGAATTATCACCTTATCCTCTGCATCGCTGATATTGTTTGCTACAACGCGCAATGCGTGAACAGCTTTATTCTTGTTCTTGCCGCTCGGGCGCACCACAAATTCACCGTTTCGTGTCGTTGCTATGCGAACGAAAGTAGTACCATCGTAGCTCACCTCGAGTTGGCTGTCATAGAGCAAACAACGTCGCAGGTGCTCATATCCAGTTCTCACCTTGAGGTACGAGAACTTAATTGGCTTCTCGAATCGGAACTCGAACCAATCTCCCTTCTTAGCGCATCGTGTGGTGTAGGCTGCAGCCTTGTATCCCTCGCAAACCGAAGCCGGGTGTCGTGGCGAGAATGGCATCGACGAGGTGAGCTTCACCTTCGGCATCTGCGACTTATAGAACGCCGGTGCTCCCACTTCGTTGCTATAGCCTGTCATCAGTCGGCTGTGGAAGAGTAGGTATGGCGCAAGGGAGGCATTGAGTGGTGACTTATACTCCTGGGTGCGGTTGTTGCGTATATCCTTGTAGTATATCTTCGAGCCATCTGTGGTGGTGGCGAATATCTTGCCCATCTTCACCTCGATAGCAGGAGAGTCGAGACGGAAGGTGGCACTCATCGAGTGGAGTCGGTGGTAGAAGTTGCTCTTGAGCACCTTGTCCATAGCCTCGTACGGGCGACGCTCCTTGCTCCACGCAATCTCCGATACAGCAAATATGCGTGGGAAGAGCATATACTCCAAGTAGTCCGAGAAATGGTGTCGCGAGGTTATGTTCTCGAGGTAAATCTCGCTCCAGAATGCACCTTCGATACCTGCGATGTTCTTGCGTTGCTCGGCCGTGAAACCCGCATTGTCAAACGAGAAATCGCAGATGGTTTTTAGCGATAAGCCATCCTTCGAACGGTGTCCGCGCTCATTTGTCGATTGGCGTTTGTCGAGGTAGAATACGCTCGACGGCATAATGATGGTAGGGTAGCCGTTGGCAGTTGTTGCAAGGCACTGCTTAACGCCTCGCCAACCCGTTACCATTGTACTCTTCGGAAGCAGACCGCCGTCTACCGCCTCGTCCCATACTACCGCCTTGCGGTTATACTTGGCAAGGATGTCGCTCACGCGGTTTATGAAGTGTTGTTCGAGTTGATGACCATCCTTCAAACCCTTCTCTTTCATCAGTCGTTGGCAGTCGGGGCAGGGCTCCCACCACGAGAATTTTACCTCGTCGCCGCCGATGTGGAGGTACTGCGAAGGGAATATCTCGACCAACTCCTTCACTATATCCTCGATAAGGGCGTAGTTGCTCTCCTTGGCAACGCACCACACATTGCGGATGTCGATGCCGTTGTAGTTCGAAAGGTCGGGCTTGTAGTTGCAACGAATCTCGGGAAGTACAGTACCGAGGGCCTTGCTGTGGCCAGGCATATCAATCTCGGGTATAACCTCGATGTTGCGTAAGGCGGCATAGGCTACAATGTCGCGCAACTCATCTTGAGTATAATAACCTCCATATTTCTGATTGAATCGTTCGTAGATAGGGTGGAGCGGAGAGTCGCCACCGCGGAAACCTCCAACCTCGGCAAGTTGCGGATATCTCTTTATCTCGATACGCCAAGCCGGGTTGTCGACCAGATGGAAGTGGAGCTTGTTGAGCTTGCAGTAGGCCATATAGTCTATTACTCGCTTCACCTCGTGTACGGGTTGGAATGTGCGTGCCACATCGAGCAGAAGCCCGCGATAGTGATACTGCGGAGCATCCTTGATGTCGACATACGCCACATCCATAGGCAGCTCGGCCGACTTTGAGTATATCTCGTGCGGCAGCAACTGCATCAGCGACTGAATGGCGTTGAATACGCCTCCGTAACTGCCTCCGTATATCTCGATGCCCTTCTTATCGATGCGGAGTGTGTACTCCTCGCCCGCAAGTTTCTTGTCGAGAGCGATGCGGATGGAGTTGTTCTTCTTGCCCTTGGTGCGCTCTACGGGGAGGTAGAGTCGCAGGTAGTCGGCAGCCTTCTCGAGCCCCTTCTCGCAGATGATAGCGGTCTGCTCGTTGATGGTAAAACGCCCCTCGTTTACGATGAACGAGAGTGGCTGCGGGATGATATCGGTGTAGAGCGGCTTCGGAGGTGGCGGTGTGTTCGCCTTGGCAATCGAATCGGCTCTGTGCGCCTTGATAATCGAGTCGGCCTTCGCTTTGGCTATGCGTCGCTCCTTTGCACTCATCTCGGGCTCGGCTGCTTGTGGCTGCGCCTCTGCCGACTTGGCTTTATCGCCCTTGTCGCCCTTTTTTGCGGGTGCCACAACCTCGGTTGCGGCCACCTTCTTCACCTTTTTGACCTTGGTGCTATCGGCCGCCGAGAGCGTCTGCGCTACCAACAGCGCGATGGCAAGAAGTAAGATTCTCATTGTTTCGGTTTTTTGTAATGGCAAAGATATGAAAAAAAACGGAAAACGGAAAACTGAAAACTGAAAACGATGCAGAATGCAAAATTAAGGGCGAGTAAGGGCGAGTAAGGGCCAGTAACGGCTAGTAAGGGCCAGTAACGGCTAGTAAAGGTTATTAAGGGTGATTAATGTTTTTTTCTTTTGCTTGTAGCGCTCCCTTAATAACCCTTAATAGCCTTTAATAACCCTTAATTCTGTTGCGCCTTGACCACCTTCGGAGTTCCCAGAGCCTCTCGCGCTCCCGCGCACCCCAGTAAGCGAACGCAGTGAGCGCCCCCAGTAAACCCCAGTAACCCCCAGAAATCTCTGCGCCGTGACCACCTTCGGAGTTCCCGTTACCCTTTTTGCTTGTAGCGCATCCTATCAAGCACCGCAGGTGCGAATCCCATCAAATCCTATCAAATCCTATAATCGTTGCGCCTTGACCACCTTCGGAGTTCCCGTTACCCTTTGTGCTTGTAGCGCATCCTATCAAGCACCGCAGGTGCAAATCCTATCAAATCCTATCAAATCCTATAATCGTTGCGCCTTGACCACCTTCGGAGTTCCCACTTATAAGAGCTGTAAGACCGTAAGTCACACAAAAAAACCACCCGAAGGTGGTTTTGGTTATTGGTGTTCCTCCAAGCCTTAATTAAGGCTTGGAAGGAACGAGTAGTCTTTCGAGTAGTGGAGGTGCTGCTCAACATAGTTTGCAGGGTACGATACCTTCACATCCACGATATTCTCACCCTCCATAACGAGCTCGTACTCAGGGTTAACCATACCCGAATATGGCTCGATGTTGAGAGCGTAGTAGCGGTCGCGAACCTCCTTGTGGAGAGCTGGGTCGATTTTCACTGCATACTTCTCGATAAGAGCCTTGCCGGCCTCGAAATCGCCCTCCGACTTGATGCGCTGAATCTCGCGAAGCTGCTGACCGAAGATGGTGCGCAACTTGTCGAAATCGTTCACTACGAGGTAACGCTTGCCATCCTTGACAACCCACTCGATAACATTGTCAGCCTTGCCGAGCTCGTAAGCCCACTCCGAGATGAGCTTGCGGTTACGCATATGTGCCTGCTCGACATCCTTGCCAAGCTCGATACGCGAGAACTGAGTCATCATACCATTCATAACATACGACGAGTACTGTGCCTTGGCAACATCGAGCGATGGGATAAGGCCAATCTCAATCATCTTCTCGTCGCCGAGATAGTAGAGTGCAAAGAGATCGGCACGAGTCTCCTCGAGTGGCGAAGAGTATACGCCAAGCTCGGTACCTGTAGTGCCCGGAGCCAACTGACCCGAACCGTGACCGAGACACTCGTGGAGGTCGGTGTGGAGGTCGTCAGAGAGCTTGCCGTACTCCTTCATACGAGCGCGATCCTCCTCGCGGAGTACGAACTCCTCAGCAAAGCCGCCGCCCTGTGCAGCCTTCTTGTAGGCGTAGGTGATGTTGTCGATAGTTACCGACTTCGAGCCGTGATCCTTGCGAATCCAATCGGCGTTAGGAAGATTGATGCCGATAGGGGTGGTAGGGTAGGTGTCGCCACCGAGCATAGCCACAGTGATAACCTTTGCCGATACGCCCTTAACCTTCTCCTTGCGGTATGCAGGGTTGATTGGCGAGTGATCTTCGAACCACTGTGCATTCTTCGAGATGATCTGTGTACGCTTGCAAGCCACCTCGTCACGGAAGTTTACGATAGCCTCCCACGAAGCCTTGTAGCCGAGTGGATCGCCATAAACCTCGGTGAAGCCATTCACGAAGTCGACATTCGATGTGGTATCCTTAACCCACGATACGTTGAATGCGTCGAAGTCGCGCAAGTCACCCGACTTGTAGTACTTGATCAAGAGACCGATAGTGGTCTTGTGTGGCTCCTCTGCTACTGCCTGAGCCTTCTCCAACCAGTAGACGATCTTCTCCAAAGCCTCGGTGTACATACCGCCAATCTTGTAGGTCTGCTCGTAGATCTTGCCATTCTTCTTCACGAGTTTCGAGTTGAGACCATACGAGATAGGGCAAGGGTCGTTGCCTGCCTTCTTAATCATATCGTTGTAGAACTTCTCAACCTCGGCCTGTGTCACACCCTCGTAGTAGTTGCCTGCAGATGTTGCGATAACATCGGCACCCTTTGCCTGATTGAGGCGTGTGGCGTAGAGTGCAGGGTTGAAGATAGCCTCGAGGATAATCTCCTTCTCTACAGGAAGCTCCACCTTGTATGTCTCCAACTGCTTCTCGAACCACTCACGCGAGAACTCAGGAGCGAACTTGTCGTTCGAGTAGTGGTGGTGGATACCGTTAGCCAGCCACACCTTTTTCAGATACTTCTCCATAGCCTTGAACTGCGGACACTCCTTGTTACCCTCATACGAGGTGTAGATCTGCTCCAAAGCACGACGGATGGTGAGGTTGTACTTGAAGTTCTGGTCGAAGAGGATGTCACGACCGCACTTTGCTGCCTCGGCCAGGTAGTAGATGAGGATCTTGTCGTTGAGCGACTGATTCTCGAACTCCGGTACCTCGTAACGGATGATTTTGATGTCGTCGAAACGATCGACAATCCAAGGCTGCTCAACCTGCTCGCTCTTGCAAGAGGTTGCTGCCATTGCAATAATTCCCATTGTCACAAAAAAGATTTTTTTCATACTATACATATATTTATTTAAGTGTTGTGTTCTCTGCAAATCTCGCTACACGATGGAACAGTATGTAGTTCGAGTCGTGCTGGTTGTGGGCATTACCCTCCTCGTCCTCCCAAGCGGTGCGAACTACCGCCACGATATCCTCGCCATCGAACTGCCAATCGACGTATTGCACACCGTGATAGTAGATGTCGGGATGGTCGATGATGGTGCGCTCCTTCGTCCACTCGAGCAGGTCGGTTGAGCTGTAGAGCGAGAGGGTGTTGCGTGTCTTATCGTTCTTTATAACGAGTTTTTCGGGGTCGGTATTGTTCACCAGGGTCCAATACTTGGCAGTGCGCTCGTCGTAGCGAATCGTGAACTTCTTGGCTCCACCCGGGAAAGACACGAAGCCCGTTGCGGTGTCGAACGATATCTGCTTGCCATTCGACGAAACCTCCACTCGGGCGCATTGCTCCACGCCTACACCCTTGATGGTGCCTACGCGGAGGATGTTGAGCAGTCGCTTCTGCTTGTGATCGTAGACCACATTGCCCTCGAGCCATCCTCGGAACTCGCCACCGAGCCACGAAGGGTCGGAGTAGAGGATGTTCGAGCAACGCCAGCTCTTGGCATCGAGCAGGTCGGCATTTACGGGAGCCGAAAGCACCATTGCCGAGTAGCGTCGTCCCCACTTGCGTACCTTGTGTGTGGCATACTCGAAGGCCTTGTAGATGCGTCCATTATGAACGAGCGCGGGTGTCGGTGCGGTGTGGTACTCGCCCTCGACTATGAGTCCATTCCTGGCATCGTAGGGGTTGCTCCACGACTCGCCACCATCGGTCGACTTGCGGATGACGATATTGCCGTGATGGCGGCAGGTACCGAAGATGTAGATGGCTCCGTTGTGGTGGAAGAGGGTCGACCAGAACTGACCGCGCAGTGTGGCGCTCTTCTGCCACGAAGCACCCTTGTCGTCCGATACGAAGATGTCAGTGATAGCGGTCTCGAACTCCTTGGTCTTGGGACCAAAGTAGTCGTGACTTGCCACATAACGGCCGTTGGGCAGGATGCAGATGCTCGGTGAACCGAGGTATTTGCCCTTCGATGCGGGGCTGTGGTTGATGACAACGCCCGGCAACTCGGCTACCTGTGCCGATGCCGATAAGGCAGTCACTGCCGAAAGTATTACAATCAATAAATGCTTCATAGCTTTGGCTCGAGCCAAGTCAAATTAAAAATTAAAAATTAAGAATTAAGAATTAAAAATTATTTTTAAGGGTGGTCAAGGCGCAACGATTACTGGGGTTTACTGGGGGCGCTCACTGCGTTCGCTTACTGGGGGCGGAGCTAAAGCTCCTTACTGGGGTGCGCTTTCAGCTTTCCCTTACTTTCCGTTACTAGCCCTTCATTCTCACTACTCACTAATAACCGAAAATCTCCTCCTGCGAGAGGAACTTAACCTTGCCGAGCGAGCGGATATATCGCATATCGAGGTCATCCTTGTCACCCAAGATGCAGTAGGTGTAAGGGCGGCCCTTGATAAACTCCTGCTGGAACTTCACCACATCGTCGAGTGTGAGTGCCTTTGTGCCGTTGTAGATGGTCTTGTTGATATCCTCGGTCAGACCAAACTTCTCAGCCTCGATATAGCTCCACAAGATATCCTGCTTGGTGGTGCGCTTGCTCTCGATGTTTGCCAGCATACCGCTCTTTGCCAACTCGAATGCCGCCTCCGAGCGAGGCATATCCTCGATAATCTCGTCGAAGGCCTCGACTGCCTGCTGTACCTTGTCGTTCTGTGTGGCGATGAAGGCGTAGAAGTAGTATGGGTGGTGAGGCAACTTACCACTTGCGAGGTAGGAGTAAGCCGAGTATGCCAAGCCACGCGCCTCACGCATCTCCTGGAATACGATGGCGTTCATACCTCCCGAGAAGTAGCCGTTGTAGAGGTTTGCCAACGGCGAGTAGTCGAGATTCCACTTGTCCTGCTCGCGGCACGAGTACTGCATATAGTAGACCTGCTTGGCATCGTACTGCGCAAAAAGCACATTAGGAGTCTTAACCCCCTTCGATGGCTGAGGCTCCGACTTCAGCTCCTTGAGCTCTACGCCAGATTTCTGCGTCATATAGAGCGAGCTGACAAGGTCGGTGATGGTGAGTGGTCCATAGTAGAGCACGCGGTGGCTGATTGTAGGCAGCTGCTTGATGTTGGAGAGCAGCTCCTCCGAGCCCACATTGCTCAACTCCTTGTTCGACATTGTGCGCTGGTGGATATACTGCGGACCATAGAGGCAGTAGCTCTGCAGATTGCGGAAGTTCGCTTGCTGCGAGGTCTTGGCGTTGATGCGCTCCTGCTCGGTGTCGCTCTTCACGCCACGCAGGACATCCTCGTCGCCCTCGACATTGGCGATGTAGTCGTCGACAATCTTGAGAGCCTTCTCCATATTCTCCGAGAGTCCACTGATGGTGACATAGGTGTTCTCTCCACTGACCGAGATGTTGAACGAGCAGGCCAGGTCGTACAACTCGCGCTGAATCTCCTCGGCGCTCTTGTCGGCTGTTCCGAGCAACTCCATATAGTCGGCTGCCAAAGCCATCGACTTGATGGTCGAGGTGCCAAAGTCGTAGAGACGAGTGAGCGAGAAGAGTTCGTTTGTGGTGTTGCGCTTGTAGAGCACCTCCACTCCGTTGTCCATCCTGGTGCGGCCCATATCGCGCTCATAGTCCACGAATACGGGTGCTATAGGCTCGACCTCGACGCTCTGCATTGCGGCAAGATAGTCGCTCTGCGCATCGCGGTTTGCCGAGATAGGGGTGATTGCGGGTTTGTCAATCTTCTTCTGCGACTTATCCTCACCCTGACGCTTGTAGACTATGCAGTAGCCCTTCTCGGTGAGATTCTCGTTAGCCCACTTGACAATATCCTCTTTGGTAATCTTGGCTGCGCGGTCCAGCTCGGTGGCAACATCTGCCCACTCCAAGCCGTTGATAAATGCTGCCTCCATCTTGTAGGCAAGGGCAAAGTTGCTCTCCAGCTCCGCCATCTCGCCACGACGATAGTTTGCGATGATGGATTTGAGCAACGCCTCGTCGAACTCGCCATTGCGTATCTTGGCAACCTCGGCAAGCAGGAGGTCACGCACCTCCTCGAGCGACTGTCCCTGCTTTGGCTCGCCCTCGAGTATTGCCATACCCGCATCCGAGAGGAACATCACGCCACCTGCGGCATCCAACACCTTCTGCTCCTGCAGGAGGTTGGTGTCGATGAGTCCGCAGCCGCCGCCATTCGAGAGTACGTCGGCAAGGATTGTTCCCACGAGTGCACCCTCGCTGCGAGCACCCTCCAATGGCCAGGCGATGGCGATGCTCTCGCTCTCGAGACCATAGACATCTGCCGACTGCACCTCCGAGAATCGGGTAGGGGTGTACTCCGCAACCTTTGGAAGGTTGTTGTTTGGCTTGAGTGAGCCAAAGTACTTATCGATGATTACAATCGCCTCGTCGGGGTTGAAATCGCCCGCCATACATATCGCCATATTGTTTGGCACGTAGTAGGTCTTGTAGTAGTTCTTGATATTTGTGATTGACGGATTCTTGAGATGCTCCTGCTTGCCGATGGTGGTCTGCGTGCCATACGGATGGTTCGGAAATGCCAACTCGAAGAGCTTGTCCGACACCTTCCACGCATCCTTGGCGAGTCCCATATTGTACTCCTCGTAGACGGTCTCCAGCTCGGTGTGGAAGCCACGAATCACCGCATTGGCGAATCGCTCCGACTGCACCTTTGCCCAGTTCTCAATCTGATTCGATGGGATATCCTCCACATAGTTTGTCTCGTCGAACGATGTCCAGGCGTTGGTGCCATCCGCACCTATTGCCTGCATAAGTTTGTCGTACTCGTTCGGAATGGCATACTTCGATGCCTCCTGCGATACGCTGTCGATCTTGGCGTAGATAGCCTTGCGCTCCGCCTCGTCGGTGGTTGTGCGATAGACCTCGAACAGACGCTCAATCTCATCAAGCAGAGGCTTCTCTGCCTCGTAGTTCTGTGTGCCGAACTTGTCGGTACCCTTGAACATCAGGTGTTCGAAGTAGTGCGCCAAACCCGTAGTCTCGGCAGGGTCGTTCTTTGAGCCTACACGCACTGCAATCATAGTCTGCAGGCGTGGTTGCTCCTTGTTGACCGACATATAGACCTTGAGTCCGTTGTCGAGTGTGTAGATGCGTGTCGCGGTCTTGTCGCCCTCGACAGTCTCATAGTGGTTGCCACACGATGCCACCAACATCGCTACCACGGCAACTATTAACCAACCAAATCTTTTCATATGTTTGAGTTTTTTTTGTTTTTAATGTTTTTTAGGGGGGGGGTAGTGGGGGTTGTGGGGAACTCCGAAGGGCATCACGGCGCAACGATTACTGGGGGTTACTGGGGGCGCTCACTGCGTTCGCTTACTGGGGGCGGAGCTAAAGCTCCTTACTGGGGTGCGCTTTCTGCTTTCCCTTACTCGCCCTTAATCACCCTTAACGCCTCTAACGCCTCTAACGCCTCTAACGCCTCTAACGCCCTTACTCGCCCTTTATTCTCAACTCTCAACTCTCAACTCAAAAGCTGTATGGCCTTGATGACGATGTCCACCGTAATCCAGAGCGAGATTGCCAACTTAGCGCCTGTGCCTACTATAAACGATAGGAACGAGCCAAAACCCACGCGGAGTGCCTTGAGTATCTCCTTGCTGTTGTGGAGCAACTCGCCAACCATAGCACCCACAAACGGACCTGCCAAGATGCCGAAAGGGCCGAGGAAAAATCCTGCCAACATACCCACTGTCGCACCTATCTGTCCCTCGCGTGAGCCTCCGAAGCGTCTGCTCATATATGCGGGTAGCACAAAGTCCATAATGGTGACTGCGGCGGTCAACAGGCCAAATGCCACCAACCATCCCGTGCTCACCTCGGCACCACTGCAGAAGTAGAGGCAGATGTAGCCCACATAGGTCACCACACCACCCGGTATGATGGGTACTACGCAACCTACCGTGCCGACAAGGGCGCAGATGATGGCAACGATTGCCAGAGTCGTCTCCATACTACTTCACAAGTTTGTTGGTTGCGGTGTCGGGGAATACCACATTCGGCTCGAATGACTTTGCCTCCTCGAAATCCATCGATGCGTAGGAGATGATGATGACGATGTCGCCCACGCTTGCCTTGTGTGCCGCAGCACCATTGAGGCATATCACGCCACTACCCGCTTCACCGGGGATGGCGTAGGTCTCGAGTCGCTCGCCATTGGTGACATTCACCACCTGCACCTTCTCACCACGAATGAGGTTTGCAGCCTCCATCAACGCCGAGTCGATGGTGATGCTGCCTACATAGTCGAGATTGGCCTGAGTGACGTGCACTCGGTGAATCTTCGACTTCATTACTTCGATATACATTGCCTTATTTGAGTTTAATGTTGTCAATCAATCGAATCTCGCCTGCCTGCACTGCAATGCAACCCTGCACACGCTCCGAGTCGCTCCACGCCTCTACGGTCTGCATCGTGAGGGCATCCACCGCCGCAAAGTAGATCACCTTGAGGAGTTCGTTGCTCTCCACCTCGGCTGTAACCCACGCAGTGAGCTCTGCTGGTGTCATCTCGCCCACCTTCGACTGCGCTGCACTCAACACCTCGTAGATGTGGGGTGCTGCGGCACGATGCTCGGGGGTGAGCAGAAGGTTACGCGACGAACGGGCCAGACCATCGGTATCGCGGATGATAGGGCAGTCGATAATCTCGACCTTCAATCCGAGTTGTGCCACCATAGCACGGATGACTGCAATCTGCTGAAAGTCCTTCTCGCCAAAGTAGGCGCAAGTGGGCTTCACGATGTCGAAGAGGCGGCTCACCACCTGTGCCACACCATTGAAGTGACCTGGGCGGGTAGCACCCTCCATCACCTTGTCGATGAGTCCGAAGTCGAACTGACGGGTATCGGGCTCGGGGTAGATCTCCTCAACCGAAGGGAAGAGTACCACATCGACACCTGCCTCTGCCAACATTGCAGCGTCAGCCTCTGGTGTGCGAGGGTAGTTGCGGAGGTCATTCTTGTCGTTGAACTGTGTAGGGTTGACAAATACGCTTGCTACAACCACGTCGCACTCCTTGCGAGCGCGTGCTACAAGCGAGATGTGTCCCTCGTGCAATGCTCCCATTGTGGGAACAAAGCCTATCTTTTTGCCTTGGCACGCAGCGAGTTCCTCGCGCAATGCCTTCACTGTCGAAACTGATTTCATCTTTGGGTTGTTAACTATGTGGGCGCAAAGATAGCAAGTTTAATTAAAAATTAAAAATTAAGAATTAAAAATTAAAAATTCTTTTTAAGGGCGAGTAAGGGCCAGTAAGGGTGATTAAAGGCTATTAAGGGTTATTAAGGGTTATTAAGGGAGCGCGGGTGGG
>JAFVOR010000001.1 GCA_017505725.1 Alistipes sp. | reverse complement strand
TTGGTGTTTAAGAAGAAGCGTAGAACTGGTTATCAGAAGTGCAACGGTCATCGCCAGTATCTTTCGCAGATTTTGATTGAGGACATTGTTGCATAACCCTAAAAACTGTTAGAGAAGTATGGCACACAAAAAAGGTGTAGGTAGTTCGAAGAACGGCCGTGAGTCAGAGAGCAAACGACTCGGTTTGAAGCTTTTCGGTGGTCAGTTTGCTAAGGCAGGCAACATCATCGTTCGTCAGCGTGGTACTGTTCACAACGCAGGTGAGAATGTGGGTATGGGTAAGGATCACACCCTCTTCGCATTGGTTGATGGCACAGTTGTTTTCACCAAGAAGCGCGACAATCGCTCTTATGTAAGCGTTAAGCCTTTGGCATAACCTTCGAGAGCATCCGCTCAAAAATAGTAAAGGCGAGGTTTTTCCTCGCCTTTACTATTTTTAGTCCTCACAGGTCTGCCACCACCTTCGGATATGGCATCTTTATAGGGTAATTATTCGCTACAGCGGAAATATTGCGGTTGGAATTGCAAAAATATGGCCAAATATTTGATAGTTAAATAAATATTGCATAGATTTGCATTGCAATATGTGCGAAAATAGATAATCGTGTTAGCAAAAACACTATAATATGGGTTAACAATACCCCTCCCTACCTATGTAGGGGGGGGGTATTTGCTTGATTATCAGCGAGTTGGAGAAGTAGGGGCGTTAGGGGCGATAGGGTCGTTAAGGGCGTTAGAGGCGTTAGAGGCGTTAGAGGCGTTAGAGAAATAATTTGTCATTCATTGCCATTAAGCGAGCGACAGCGAGCGAATGTCATTCAATGCCATTAAAAAAATAGAACACTTTTTACTTAACACATTTTATAAACTTTAATTAACACAACACTATGAAAAAACTTTTCGTTTTGATGGCTGCAGCCTTTGCAATGGTTGCTTGCCAGACCGACATCAACGAGGTTGGTGTCGTAGCAGACGGAGTTGCTACAGTGGAGTTCGAGGTGGGTGCGCCACAGATGCGTTCCTACAGCGACGGTTTGACTGCTACCAAGCTCCAGTATGCTGTTTACGAGGTTAAGGCGGATAAGTCGCTCAATTACCTCCAGAATCTCACCGTTGCCGGTGATGAGGCAAAGACTCTTGTTAATGGCGCAGCTAACGTGAAGATTGAGTTGGCCAACAACAAGAAGTATGCTGTAATCTTCTGGGCTTCGGCAGCTGTTAATGCTCCTTACACTTTCAATCCAGCAGAGAAGACCGTTACCGTTGATTACAACAACGCTGAGTGTAACGACGAGTCGCGCGATGCTTTCTACGCTTACAAGGAGTTCGAGGTTAAGGGCGCAGCAACACTCGGTGTAGAGCTTCGTCGTCCTTTCGCTCAGGTAAACGTTGGTACAAGCGACCTTGCAGAGGCTGCAAAGTCTAACTTTGTTCCTGAGACCTCGGCTCTCGTTGTTAAGAATGTTTGCAATGTCCTCAACCTTGTTACCGGTGAGGCTACTGGTGGTGTAGATGCAACATTCGAAGCTAAGGCGATTCCAACAGGTGAGGCGTTTCCTTATGATAATGCAAACTACGACTACTTGGCTATGAGCTATGTATTGATAGGTAAGTCGCAGAGCACTAATGACGTAACCTACACTATCACAGCAGAGGACAACACAGTTATCACCAATACTATTGGCGCAGTGCCAATGCAGGCAAATTACCGCACCAACATCTACGGTAAGTTGCTCACCAGCACTACCGACATCAATGTTGAGATCAAGCCGGGCTACGAGGAGCCTGCAAACGGATACTATATTACAGAGGATGGTGGTGTTACCACTCTTCACGTAACTTCGATAGAAGGTATTGAAGCTATTGCAGAGGGCGTTGCTACAGGTGACAGCCAGTGGACCGATGCAAACATCGTTTTGGACACCGATCTCGACCTCGCAGCAACCACACGCAGCGTAGAGAGCAACTGGACTCCAATCGGAACAGATGCTATACCTTTCACTGGTTCATTGGACGGTAATGGCAACACCATCAAGAACCTTACTATCGTTGAGACTGAGGCAAAGGAGGGTAAGGCATTTATCGGTTTCTTCGGTTATGCTAAGAATGCTACTATCAAGAATGTTGTATTCGAGAATGTATATATCAACATCCCTTGCTTGGATATCGACCACAGCCAGGGTCACATTGGTGCTGTTGCAGGTTCGTTGGAGGGTACTTCGACTATCGAGAATGTAACTGTTAAGGGTGATATCAAGGTTTATGCTACTCAGAATGCCAACGGTGCAAGCCGTGTTGCAGTTATCGCAGGTGGTAACTCGTATGGTAATGTAACAATGGAGAATGTTCACGTTATCGCTAACGAGGGTAGCTACCTCATCGCAAACAACAACGCTGGTGCATTGGCTGGTCAGTTGCAAGGTAAGTCGGTATGCAAGAACTGCTCTTCGAACATCGATGTAACTGTAAACAAGTTCTTCGCAGGTGGTCTTATCGGTTTGGCAGCAGGCGATCAGCTCTTCGAGAACTGCCACACAACAGGTGACATCGCAGTAGTTGCAGGCCGTGAGGGTCGTGCACACGATCAGTACCGTGTTGGTGGTATCGCAGGTGGTTGGGCAGATGGTCCAAAGAATGTTTGTACCCTCGTAAACTGCTCTTACACCGGTAAGGTTTCGGGTAAGAACTCTGACGGTTCGGTTGCAGAGCCACTCGACTACTTGGGTTATGTTGGTCGTGGTTACACTTTGAACGGTTGCCAGGGTAGCAAGGTTGTTATCGACGGTACAGAGTTCGTTCAGAAGTACAACACTGCTGATGAGGCAGGTGTTTATACTGTTACCAACGCTGAGGGCAGGCCTGTTGCACTTGTTAAGAATGCTGAAGAGCTCCAGGCTGCTCTTGACAATGCAAAGAAGGGCGACGTTATCAGACTTGCTTCTGGCAACTACGGCAAACTGTATCTGCGTCCTACTGCAAACACCAACGTGACCAAGAATGTTGATTGGATTGGAAACAACTACAGATATGAATCCTACTCTCTTTATGAAGACATAACAATCCTCGGTACTACGGGAACTGTTATTGATGCCATTGAGATTGAGGGTGGTACATATTACAACACTAATCATTCCCAGTCTGCAACCTATCCTATTATGCTTAGCCTTATCGAATTGAAGAACTTTGTGATTGAAGGTGTTACCTTCACCGGCAACGGCGGTACTGATCCTCAAGGTTATGGCAATGCAGTCAATTTGAGCGGCCAAAATATCAAGGTTAATGGTTTGACTCTCAAGAACTGTATTCTCAATAATGATGCTAATAACGCTCGTTTGCTTTACAAAACCGAAGGCACTACTCATGTTCATACCTACACCTACGATGGCGAGACCTATACCTTTACTCCTTCCTTGAAGGATATTACTGTTACCGATTGTACCTTCAACGGTGGCTATATGGGTCTGGAGCTTCGTGAGGCTGAGAATGTAACAATCACAAATAACGTATTCAAAGTTGCAAATAGAAATATCCTCTTGCCAGTAAACGCTGGTTGCACTTATTCTGGTGCGATTACAATCACTGGAAACACCTCTATCAACGCAAAGGAGCGCTTTGTACGCGCTGATGGTACAGGCGATGCAGTTGTAGTGATTAAAAACAACACTATTACCAACTACCAAGGTTCAGATACTGATTATATCAAGGTTACCAATGGTAATAATGTCACAATCGAGAATAACACTTTGAACTAATCAACAAATTTAGGGTAGAGGTCTTTGACCGGGCCTCTACTTTTCAAAATTCGACTGCGCTCCTCACTGCGAGGGGCGCAGTTTTTTTGTTAGGGGCGTTAAGGGTAGGTAAGGGCTAGTAAAGGCGAGTAAGGGCAATTAAAGGTAATTAAGGGCTGTTAGGGGGGTGCGCCTAAAAAGATGGCATTTAATGGCATTCGGGCTTTCAGCCCTTAATGGCATTTAATGGCAGCGCACTCCAAGGAGTGCTTAATATTGGCGCATTGCCATTGACCTTCGGTCTTCCTCCTTCGCACCTCGGCAAAGTGTGCAAGCACCCTCTGCTCTCGGTTTGGCGTCGGTTCAGCGAGTGCAACGAGCGATTGCCATTAGTTGCCATTCAGCGACCAGCGGGAGCGAATGCCATTTTGCTGCGCTAACATCCGCTAACATCCGCTAACAACCCTTAATAGCCATTAATAGCCTTTAATAACCCCTAAAACAATTTTTAATTCTTAATTTTTAATTTTTAATTTTGGGGCTAATGTCTATTATGCCGGTTCCTGCCAGTCGCCATTCGATTTGATGAGGGCGATAAGGTGTTCGAGAGCCTCCTCCTGTGGGATATTGCGTTCGACACACTCCTTGCCCTTGTAGAGCGAGATGCGGCCTGCACCTGCGCCCACATAGCCATAGTCGGCATCTGCCATCTCGCCAGGGCCATTGACGATGCAACCCATAACACCAATCTTCAGCCCCTTGAGGTGGGAGGT
The DNA here is from genome assembly GCA_017505725.1 of Alistipes sp. GTDB lineage: Bacteria > Bacteroidota > Bacteroidia > Bacteroidales > Rikenellaceae > Alistipes. The sequence continues at coordinate 31,290 of JAFVOR010000001.1, read as the reverse complement.
GCGAGCCTTAATATCGGCCAAGGCCTGCTCTATATTATATAAGGTACGACCGCACGATGGGCAGGCGATATACTCGGTCTGCGAGAATCGTGCTCTTGAAGCCTGCAAGATTACAAGCTCGATATTGTGCAAATCCTTCTCCGAAATCTGCGGAGCATCAACCCACACGCCATCGGCCAAGCCATCGAGGAGAAGTTGTCCCATATCGGCAGCAGCCTTGATGGCTACCTCCTCGGCCGAGCCTTCGTACTTTCGACGGATAACCACAGGTTGCGCGTGGTCAGCATTGAGGATGGCGGCACGCCACTCAGCAGTAGGGTTCTCACTTGTGGCATCGACCACAACATAGTCGTCGGTGAGCTCGCTATGCGCCACGATAGGTGCTGAGGTGCGACGACGATATTCGTAAGGAGAGTAGCGCTCGGGGTGCAACACCTCGAACTCGCCCTCACGATGCTGGAAATGGTCGACAAGCATCTGCGCCACAGGCACCTCATTCTCGGGAGCCTCGGTGAGCGAAACACGAATAGTGTCGCCTACGCCATCGGCCAAGAGTGCGCCAATACCCACTGCGCTCTTGATGCGTCCCTCGATGCCATTGCCCGCCTCGGTAACGCCCAAGTGGATAGGGAATGCCATACCCTCTCGTTCCATAGCCTCAACCAAGAGTCGGTAGGCGTGGACCATAACGCGCGTGTTGCTCGACTTCATCGAGACAACGACCTGAAAGAACTCTTCGCGCACACAGATTCGCAGAAACTCCATTGCCGACTCGACCATACCGGCAGGGGTGTCGCCAAGTTTGTCGACAATATGGCGAGCCAACGATCCGTGATTAACGCCGATGCGTAGTGCTACGCCACGCTTACGACACTTCTCGATAAGTGCCTCCAACTCGCCTCCGCTTGTACGATAGTTGCCCGGGTTGATACGCACCTTATCGACCGAATCGGCTGCGATAGAGGCTATCTCGGGTACGAAATGAATGTCGGCAACGATGGCTGTGGAGTAGCCATCCTCGCGCACCTTGGCAACGATATCTGCCAACGCCTCGCCCTCACGCTTACCCTGCGCTGTGAGGCGCACAATGGGTGCTCCCGCATCGGCTATACGCTCCACCTGAGCCACACTCTGCTCCACATCGGCAGTAGCGGTGTTTGTCATCGACTGCACTGCAATAGGGTGCGAACCACCTATTAAGGTCTCTCCAATTCGTACCTCGCCACTCTTTCGGCGAATATATTTTGTCAACTCCATAATGCAACACTATACTTGAAACGCTTCTATCTGATAGCATAAGGGGCAGCCCTTATCGCACCGCCCCCTATTGTAGTATCTCTCGTCTATCGCATTGCGACCTCGCTCTTGCCGATGAGGTTGCCACTCATATATATCTCTATCTTGTAAGTGCCAGGGATGAAACCGCTGCCCTTGTAGTAGATGCTGACATCGAGGTCCTCGTTTTGATAGTCGACCTCACGCGAAGCCGAATAGCCCTTCTTCGAACCCTGGAACGAGAATGTAGGCATAGCATCGGTCGAGAGGAGATAGCCATCAGGCGAAGTGATGCAAAGGTAGACAGGACGGTTACCGGCCTGAGCCAACTCGTTGGCACTGATGGTGAAGTCGACACGCAGGGTTGCCGCATTCTTGATGCGAGTAATCTCCTTATCGTGACTGTTGAGTGCGGTAAGTGCGATATCGCGAGCACGAAGCACCGAGCCCTGCTGCACCTTGTTCTGCAACTCCGAAGCACGTTCCTCGGCAACATCGGCACGAAGGTTGGCGGTCGAAATCTCCTTACGCAACGAGACATTCTGCGTTGTGAGCTTCTTGTTGATGGTGTTGAGCGAGTCGATCTGACGCAGATAGTTCTTCATCACAGCACGCAGAGTACCCACCTCCTTCTGATAGGCCTTGATCTTGTTGTAGTTGAGACGACGCTCGTTCTTGAGCTGGGCAATCATCTCGGTAGCCTTGGCAAGTTGCTGCGAGATGGTGTCGTTCTTGTACTGCAGAGCATCGTACTCATCGATCAGAGAGGTGAGGTTGCTCTGGATAGAGTCACGGTCGATCTCGAGCAGACGCATATCGGCCTGCTGCTCACGGTTGAGCGCAAAGTATAGTCCCGACACACCTGCCAAAATCAGCGCAAGGATGATGATGACTATGCGATAGCCACGAATAGACTTTTGGGCAGCCAACGCAGCCTCGTTCTCGAAGTCGTACTCCTCGTTCTCGAAGTTGTAACCACCATTCGGAGTGGTATTCTCCTCGGGCTTGTATTCGAAATTGTTATTCTCCATAATCGGTTAAAATTTTGTGCAAATATAATCTATTTTATTCGGCTTACCAAAGGGTAATGCAAACCTTCGTACTTACGCAGATAGCATCGCACCTCGCCAACTCGCACAGGCGAGGCCAACATAACGGGAATTTTATTCTCGTCGTTGGTTATCCAGATGAAGAACTGCGTGCCATCGGTGAACGAAAACTCCTCCGACGAACCCAGCGTGCAGGCGAACTTCATAGTGTCGAACTTGCCCAACCTCGGCACCTTCACACTCTCGGGGCCAATGTAGTGGTAACGGAGTTGGCGGATGGTATCTTCCAACACCATATCGAGCAGATGCTCCTCGCCCTCGCGGAACGAGCGAAGATCGACCGAGCGCAGATTGAAGTAGAGCGACACCGCATCCATACTCCTCTCGGTCAGCTCCATTGTCTTCTCGCGCGGAGTATCCTGTCGGCGTTGCGACCAAGTGTGCACCCTTCGCGCCTCCCAATCGTAGTCGTAATGGCTGCGGAAGGTGTACTTATCCTCCTTGATATCGCACTCGAAGCGTTGGGTGAGCATTGATATCTTGTCTACCCAGATATGGTAGGTGTCGTTCATATCGAAGAACCAACGGAAGAATGGCAGTGTGCGGCCATTGCCACGCACACGAAACACACCCTTGCCGGCAAGGGTGTCGGAGGTGGTTTCAACCGTAACCTCACCAACCTCGGTGTTGGGTATCAGTTTTGCACGATAGGCGGCACGATAGTAGAGTTTCTCGCCCTCGAAGTAGCGTTGTGCCGATGCCGAAAAGGTGGCTACCACAACAAGCAGCCATACCAATATCGCACCCCTAAAAAATCTCTTCATACCGTTCAAACGATTTCGCCTCACTCTTTATTATGATATCTCCGAGAAATCGGTCTTATGCTCGGGCGCATAGCGGTCACGCAACTGACGCAAGGCGAGGTGACTTGGGTGCGAAAGTGTGCTATCGGCATCCAACAACGCTATTGCCACCGCCTGTGCCACCTGCAAAATCTGATGGTCATAGGTAGGGTTGGCAATCTTCAGGTCGAAGGCATCGCCACTCTGCTGCGTGCCATTGATGTCGCCCGCACCTCGCAGCTTGAGGTCGAGTTCGGCCAGCTCGAAGCCATCACTCGTCTGGCACATAGCCTCGAGACGCTTGCTCGACTCCTTGGATAGTTTCTCGTCGGACATCAACACGCAGTAGGACTGCTCCGAGCCACGACCCACGCGACCTCGCAACTGATGCAACTGCGCCAAGCCGAATCGCTCTGCCGACTCGATGACAATCACCGTAGCATTCGGCACATCGACACCCACCTCGATAACCGATGTGGCAACGAGGATATGTGCCTGACCACTCTTGAACTCCTCCATAGCCCGCTGCTTATCCTCCGCCTTCATCTTGCCGTGACATACCGCCACACGATAGTGTGGTAGCGGAAAATCACGCACGATGGCATCGAAGCCCTCCTGCAAGGAGAGGTAGTCCATCTTCTCCGACTCGAGGATGAGCGGATAGACAACATATATCTGTCGACCACGACGAATCTGGTCGCGCATAAAGTTCTGCAACGAGAGTCGTCCCGACTCGAAGTAGTGGTAGGTTTTGATAGGCTTGCGGCCGGGTGGAAGACCCTTGATCACCGAGACATCCAAGTCGCCATACAAGGTCATAGCCAAAGTACGCGGAATAGGTGTAGCGGTCATCACGAGTATATGAGGTGGCTGGGCGTTCTTGGTCCAGAGTCGAGCTCGCTGCTCAACGCCAAAACGGTGCTGCTCGTCGATAATCACCAATCCGAGGTTCGAGAAGCGCACCCTATCCTCAATCAGAGCGTGAGTACCCACCAATATGTCGACCTCGCCAGCCTCGAGTGCTGCCAGCACCTCGCGACGCTCCTTCGCCTTGGTCGTACCCGTCAGAATAGCCACTCGCACAGGTACCCCCTCGCACATCTTCGATATCGAGGCATAGTGCTGTCGTGCCAGAATCTCGGTCGGCACCATCATACACGACTGGAAGCCATTGTCGCCGGCAAGCAACATCGAGAGCAGTGCCACAACGGTCTTGCCACTACCCACATCGCCCTGCAGGAGTCGATTCATCTGAATGCCCGAGACGGTATCTTGTCGGATGTCGCGCACCGCCTGCTTCTGACCATCGGTCAGCGAGAATGGGAGCTTGGTGTGGTAGAAGGTGTTGAACTTCTCGCCCACCTTCGGGAACATAAAGCCATCTCTGCGGCCTGTACGCTCCGAGCGACGAGCCTGAATATTGAGCTGAATGCCGAACAACTCGTCGAACTTGAGTCGATACTGCGCCTGCTTCAGCTTCTCGGCCGACTGCGGGAAGTGGATATTGTAGAGCGCCTCCGACAAAGGCATAAGGGCATATTTGCGCGAGATATATTCGGGCATATACTCCTCGATGTGACCTCGCACCACGCCCCACAACGAGCAGATGATGTTGTACAACCCCTTTGCGCCGAGCGACGAGGTGAGTTTCTCGGTGGTGGAGTAGATACCCTGCAGACCACTCTCCTTCGTGCGGGAGAGGGCCTTCTCGACAACCTCGATCTCGGGATGGATGAGCGACATCTCACCACGGAAGAACGACGGACGACCGAAGACGATATAGTCGCGGTTTGGCTCTATCATCTTCTCGATCCACTTGATGCCTCGGAACCAGATGAGCTCTACTCTGCCCGTCTCGTCGGCGGCGTAGACCGTAAAACGCTGTTTTCGCCCCTCACCTGCAAAGGCCTTGCCCACCACACGCAGACGCAACTGGATATATGCCGAGGCATTATCCTCGGTCACCTCCGAGACCTTGTAGGTGCGCGTGCGGTCGATATAGCGGAATGGGAAGTGGTAGAGCATATCGCGCATAGTGACTATACCAAGCTCCTTCTCCAGCAACTTGGCTCGCGCTTCGCCTACGCCCTGCACAAACTTTATCGAATTATCGAGCATACTTCCCATAGTGCAAATATATAAAAAATCGTTGTGATTGGCAAATTTTACAAATGGCTAAAAGCCAAAATGGTATGCGGGAGATTCCCACGAGCCTAAAGGCTCTCGGAATGACGATTTTATTTTATAGGTAAGAAAAGGGGGCTCAACTGCCCCCTTTTCTTAGTAAACAAGTTCATCATTTTCTGTGCCGAAACCCGGCAGACCGATGCTATCGCCGTAGCCCCTTTCGGCTACGATGTCGAAAACATAAAATTCTGGTTTCTGATACTTATTCATAATCGTAACTCAATTTAGGGGTTTAACTACTCTACTGCCGGAGCAAGGGTGACAGTTGGCTTGGTTGTGATAAATGTCACACCGTCGTAATTCTCGGTTCCTGACCAAACTGTGGTACTGCCGCTACCGTAGAGGTAGTTGTGGACATTGTTCGAAATCAAAGCCTTAGGCCTCCAATACTCCTCCTCGTCGTCCCAAGTATAGGAATTACCACCCAGCGAGCAGTTGGTTGCCAAGATTTTTGATTCCGAGTTACGCGTGCTACCAAGCACCCAACTTGCGTTGGTACCTTCCGGTGCCAAGACACCGCAGTAACTCTGTGCGCCATTGATCGCTGAGAGTGTATCGCCTATCACACCTCCAATAAACACCTTGTCGGCTGCAACATCGATATTGGAAACCAAGATGTCGCCTATGTTGGTGAACTGAGCAGCCGAGTCAACAACGCCAGCCTTGTTCAAGTGTGCGAAGATACCACCAACATAGAGCGAAGGTGACTTCACATTCGACACTGTGATAGTACCTGTGTTGGCGATATTCGATGTGATAGCACCACCGGTGTAGTATGCAACATATCCACCTACGGCGGTCTTGGTGGTTGCAATGGTCTTTTCGCCACTCTTGTTACCTACGGTGATGTTACCTGCGTTGTAGCAGTATGGATATTCGCTATCCTTCACAATGGTAGATACAGACGAGCCTGCAATCACACCACTGACATAGATATTCTTGAAGCTCTTACCCTCAGCAGTGATGTCGCCATCGTTGTAGCAACCCTTGAAGGTGGCAACGCCGCCGCCCTTCCAACCAATGTAGCTACCGAGGCAGAGATCCTCCGTTGCCGATGCGCTTGGGGTGGTCTTCATAACGCCGTGGTTGTGACAACCCAAGAACTGCATAGGTGTTTTCTTTCCTGTGTAAGCCACATATCCTCCGATATAGAGGTCGCCATTGGTGTGCTTTGCGCCCGAAATAATCGATGCTCCCTTGGTCAACGAGCAGTTCTTGAAGACCTGAACATTCGCTTCGTTATCGTTAGCCGGATAGCCCAAGAAGCCGCTGATAACAGCATACTTCGAAGCACTCGACTCGAACGAAGTCTGGTCAGTCAAGAGAATCTTACCGCTGAATTTGCAGTTTGTAAGGGTCCACATTCCTGTACCATAACCGCCATAACCGCCAATCTGAATCTGGTCATTCTTAGTGAATTTACCGTGAATGTTAATCTCGCCCGCAAAGTCGCAGTCGGTGCAGACGGTTGGCGCGCTAAACATTGCGTGGAAGCCTGCAGCCTTCATCTTGCCTGCCAAAGTATGGCCCTCGATAGGAGTTGCCTCGCCTGTCTCGAGGTTTACATCGTAACCAACATACATCTTCGCGGTAGTGCGGGTATTGGTGATGGTCACCGTTGTACCATACTGAGTATATCCGTGAATAGCTCCGAAAGCCAACTCAAGATCCTTGTTGCTGGCATCCTTGACTGTCATAATACCGCTCGAGGTACAATCTACAATATTTACCGGAATGAGCTTGTTCTTGATGTTACCATAACCATAGATACCGCCAATTACACGAAGGCCTGTATGTGCTGCACCCGAGGCAACATTGTAGACAATATTACCCGTATTCTTGCAACCTGTTATGCTGAACGGAATATCACGGGTGTTGTCACCTGCGATATAGCCCTGAGCCAATATACCACCAATGTTTGTAATGGCAGACACGGTAAGATTGTGAACCAGTGTACCGTGGTTCTCGCAGTTGGTGAAACTTGCCGAGGCGTTGGTGCCCAAGATACCCGCAAGGTAGGTGTTTGCGGCGTAACCCTCGATGGTGAGCTTACCATAGTTCTTTGCATTCGAGAAACCTGCCGTAGCACCATACGCCATACCTGCGAGGTAGACATTGCCATTCTTGCCAGCCTCGTCGCTACTGATGCGGATGCAGCCCTTCGAAGCATCATCCTTCGAGCCATTCACAAGGTTGTCGGACTCGGAGTTGATAGCACCTGCAATACCGCCGACACGATACTCCTGACCATTGCCGGCACCAAGCAACTCACCACAACCGAGGTTGGTGATGTTCTTAAACTCGGTGATACCCTTGTTCAAGAAACCTGCAACACCACCGACATAGTAGACATTTTGGCGTGAAGCCTTTGCGCCAACCTTGAAGTCACCGTGGTTGGTGCAATCCTTGAATACAACAAGTGCATTATCTACGTTTGTACCTCCGAGGAGTGCGCCCATATGGACAGCCTTACTCTTGGTGTGAGCCAACTCGCAAACGATGTCGCCATAGTTCTGGCACGACGAAATCTCCGATGAATCAGCCACCATTCCGATCATTGCACCGGTCTTAACCGAGAAGCCCGTTGTGTGGTCGTTCTTCCACGCCGAGGTGAGGGTGAGGTCCACGTGGTTCTCGCAAGAAGAGACTACGCCACTCTCGACAAGACCAATCATACCACCGAGGCAGACATCGAGGTAGTTGCCCACGATATTGTCGTCGGCCGCATCGAATACTGCGTTGTTCACCTCTACCTTACCCGAAGCATAGCAACCTGTGAGCTTGCCGCTTGCGAGGTGATAAGCGATAGCACCCGAATAAACCACAGGCTTCTCGCCATAGAAGTAGTTCTCGGTTACGGTGATATCGACATCGGTGAGCTTCAAGTTCTTGATCTCGCCCGAAACGGTGCCGAAGAGAGGTGCCGAGAGGCCCTTGATGTAGAAGCCGCCCTCCTTATCTCCGTCGAATGTGCCGACAAAGCCCTGAATAGGGGTCCAAGCCTCGCCTGTCATATCGATTACGCCAGCCAACTTTGCACTCTGTGTAGTGGCTGCTGCGCTTGCAAAGCGGATGAGATCCTCCTTGGTGGTGATGATGAACTCGTCAGCTGCATCGGTTGTAGCCTTGTAGGCAAACTCTGCAAACTCACGAACAACACCAGCCTTGATAGCCTTCTCGCCATCGCTGTTGAACTTGACAACCATCTTGTCGGTTGCGGTGTTGAGCACAACCTCAATCTCGCCATACTCGCCTGCAGGGAGACCTACATAGATTGGTGTTGCCTCAGCGCCGAGTGCCAAGCCTTCACCAAAGGTTACGGTCACGACATTTGTAGCGTCATCCTCTGCCACCAATGTTCCGTTGCTGCAATCCACTGCAAAGTCGCCCGCAATCTTGCCCTTCTCGGCAGTTACGGTCATCGAGGTGAGGGTTACGCCCTCGCCCTTAGGTGCAAGGCGCAACACGCCAGCCAAGTGGTGCATATTGATAGCCTCGCCAGCCTCAACAACCTGTGCATACAATGGTGCTGCACCCTCGGCAAACGAGCCCACCTTGTATGGCTGCTCAGCGAGGAAGGTTACCTTCTGCGAGTTACCGGTACGCACACCGCCCAAATCTACATCGAGCTTGGTAACGGGTGTAGGGTAGACAATGTTGTAGGGATAGGTCAAGTCGCTCTTGAACTCGAATACTGCTGTAACATTGCCATCGGCCTCGGCTGTGAGAGCCTCCGAAGCCACGCCATTGATAGCGATCTTGTCGCCCTCGCTCCAATAGAGCGGATAGTTCTCGCCCGACTTCTCGCCGATGTGGGTCTTGGTACCCTCCAACGAGATGGTAAGCGATGTATAACCCTCGCTACCGAGATTGACCCCAAGGTCTTCAGTTGTGTCGGTTACGCACGAGTAGGCGAAGAGAGACACAACTGCCAAAAGAATTTTTGATAGGTGTTTCATAATGAAATGTTTTTATTTGTTTATTTGAATACATCGTTCAAAACTGCAGCCAAACGATAGCCTGCGCGAGCAATCTGACGCTCGGCGTGCTTTACATCCTCGTTTGTGGTGAGGCGGTCGATAACATAACCCTCGCCACGAGCTACGGTGAAGCGCGAGTCGCGAGCATTCTCCTCGCCCCAAGTGAAGACATCGCCCTTCATCAACTCCTTGCGCTCGCTCTTCGATGCACGATCTAAAAGGTTTGCGAGATCTTGGTAGCCCCAAGGGTGATAAGCCTGCAAGAGCAAACCGTCCCAATATGCGTGGTACTTCACCCTCTTGCCACGGAAAACAACATCGTAGCCTCCCGATGTAGGCTCATCCTCGTAGCGGATGTGCTTTGGGCAGTGGAGGTCGCCCACCACGTGCACGATGAAGGCAATCGACACCAAGCGTGCCGAATCGGTCATATTCTTATGGTTGGCCTTCAAATCTTTGATAATAGGGTCGATACGGAGCAGACAGTTCTTGACATACTCATTGCCGCGACGCTCGCTACGGTAGAGCGAGCCATCTTTCAAAGCCTGGAACGAGTGGCCCCAGACAGTCTTACGAGGGCAGTTTGTAGCATCGAAGCCGATATCGATGAGGTGCACCGAGCGGTAGTCATCCGGATAGGATGCGTAGTGGATAATCGACTGACCATTGAGGTACTTGTCGATGGTCTTCTTCGCCTTCGGTGTGAGGTAGTCCTCGGCAATCTTTGCGATGGTCGAGTGACCAAGGCGACCCCAGCCATAGGCCGGCATTGCACCCAGGAACAGGGCGCAGAGAATCAAAAGTAGGCTCTTTTTCATAGTTTGAAGTTTTATAGTTAATACGCTTTTCCTATCTTTAAGTATCGCGCATAGAGCTTGTCGTAGACGCTCTTGCGCTCGAGGTTTGGATGGTACTCATCCGAAAATCCCGATGCCATAGCCCTTTGTGCCTCCTCGACCGTGGCGTGAATGCCCGCCGCCACCGATGCAAACATCGCAGCACCGAGGGCGCACACCTGCTCCGAGCGAACAACCTTTATCGGCATACCCAAGACATCGCACAAGGTCTGCATCACATAGGGCGACTTCTTCGATATGCCACCCACAGCGTAGATCTCCTCAATGGCAACACCCTCCTCGATGAGTCGCTCGGTGATGGCGCGTGAACCGAATGCCGAAGCCTCGACCAACGCCTTGAAGAGTTGCGGTGCCGAAGTGCCGAGTGTCAAACCCACAATCGCACCCGTAGCTCGGGCACTCTCGTCGGGCGAGCGTCGACCATTGAACCAATCCACAGCCACAATATCATTCTCGCTCAGCTGCAACTTCTCGGCCTCGGCAGTGAGCATAGGCAATATCTTGCCGAAGAGGCTCTCGTCGGCCTCGGCTATATAGCGCATAGGCCACTCCATAATGCGACGAAACCAAGCGTAGATGTCGCCAAATGCCGATTGTCCCGCCTCGATGCCTACATAACCAGGCAACACCGAGTCGTCGGCCTGACCGCAGATGCCTCGCACAATCTTGTTGCCGAGGGTCTCGGCTCGGGCTACGGTGACATCGCAAGTGGATGTGCCAATAACCTTGACAAGCACGCCTTCACGCACACCTGCGCCCACTGCACCCACGTGGCAATCAACGCCACCTGCGCCAATGGCTATGCCCTCGCTCAAGCCGAGTCGCGAAGCCCACTCCTTCGACAGGCGACCTGCACAGTGGTCGACAGTATGAGTTGCAGTGTAGAGGTGTGGCAAAAACTCTCCAAGCAGAGGGTCAACCTCGTCGATGAAGGCCTTCTCGGGCAATCCACCCCACTCCTTATGCCACAACGCCTTGTGACCCGCCACGCAGCGACTGCGTGCGATGGTCTCGGGCGTGGTGTTACCCGCCAACATAGCCACAACCCAGTCGCACAACTCCACCCACGAATGGGCATCGGAGAGGAGTTCGGGTGAGCTCTTTACACAGTGCAGCATCTTCGCCCACGCCCACTCGCACGAATAGGTGTCGCCACAATATTTTGTATAGTTAGTGTGCCACTCCTTGGCCAAAGCCTTGATTCGGTCGGCCTCGTCGATGGCGGTGTGGTCCTTCCACAGAACAAACATCGCATCTGGATTCTCGGCGTACTCCTCACGCAGCGCCAGAGGTGTACCCTTCCTGTCGACAATAGCAACAGTCGAGGCTGTAGCATCGAGCGCTATGCCCTTGACAGAGGCAGCCACCTCCTCACCTGCAAGGCACAACGCCTCGCAAATAGCACCCTCGAGCGATTCGATATAGTCGAGAGGATGGTGACGATAGCGATTCTCCGCAGCCGAGCTGTACTCCCCACGCTGCCAGCGAGGGTAGTAGTGCACCGCAGTCGAGACCTCGCGACCATCCGCCGCATCGACCACCAAGCAGCGCACCGAGTCGCTACCGAAATCTATGCCTAATACATAATTGCTCATAGCTAATCAATTAGGGCCATATTCCTCGCAAAATTAGCAAACTAAATGGAGAAAAGCAAATTAAAAAGGGGCAATTTTAACAACCACCGCAACGCACTTTTTGCACCCATTGCAGATATTAGGTATAAATACCGAATTAGACCCCCGAAGGGAGGTTTTTGGAACAAGTTTGGCGAATTTTGCATATCTTTGTCTTTGCAATTTTGACAAAACATATCTAAAAAGTTGTCTATGTTATTGACTATCTTCAACTATGTATGGCTCATAGCTATGTTCTGCGTAGTTCCTGCCGGAGTGCTATGGTTGTGCCGTAAGTATCCGATTTGCGACAAAATCGGTCCTGTGATGATTCTCTACGCTATCGGACTCGTGATTGCAAATATCCCGATGCCGGCAGAGATCAAGACCTTGCAGGGTATCATCCCGACAATTATGATTCCGCTGGCCATTCCGATGATGCTCTTCGGTTGCACCTTCAAGACAAGCGAGCTCTCGCTCCAGGTGCGCTTGGTGACAAGCGGTGTCATCTCGGTATGCCTGGCGATTGTGGGTGGATATCTGCTCTTTGGCGAGGGCATACACCAGGGCGCAGAGATTGGCGGTATGTTGGCTGGAAAGTGTACAGGCGGCACACTCAACGCTGCGGCTATCAAGGAGGGCTTGCACATTAGCGACAGTACCTACATCTTGCTGACCACCTACGACATCGTAATCTGTTTTTTCTACTTCGTATTCCTCTTGGCAGGCGGTATTCGTCTCTTCCGTTGGCTCTATGGCGAGAAGACTCGCCTCGATATCTCGGATGAGGATGCCGAGGCTATCAAGGAGGAGATGAAGGCGGTGAAGGCTAACCCTTACAAGGGTTTGTGGTCGAAGGCGGGCCTTAAGCAGATTGGACTAGTGCTCGCAACAACCATCGTAGTGGTGATTGTGGCGGCGGGTATGTCGTACCTCATTGGTTGGATTTTCGGCGCCGACTTGGCAAACTTTATGAACGAGAAGAAGGGTGGTTGGTTTATGGCTCCATTCATTCTGATGCTTACGACCATCGGTATCGGTCTTTCGTTCTGGAAGCCTGTGAAGAAGTTCGACAAGAGCTACGACCTCGGAATGTACCTCATATACATATTCTCGTTGGCTATCGCCTCGATGGCAGACCTCTCGAACTTGCAGATTATGGAGAATCTGAATATGATTGCATTCCTCACATTCGCAATCTTCGTTTCGCTGTTTATCCACGCCATCATCTGCCGCTTCTTCAAGGTCAATGCCGACTCGATGGTAATCTCGTCGGTGGCATTTATCAACTCGCCACCATTTGTGCCTATGATTGCCAACGCAATGAAGAATCGTGCCGCCCTCGTTACGGGTATCACAGCAGGACTTATGGGCTATGCTGTAGGTAACTACCTCGGCATCTTGATGGCCAAATTGTTACATTTACTCTAATTTAACACGACACTATTATGCGTAAATTTTTCGCTTTGGCAGTTAGTGCCATATTGTTTGTATCGTTCACCGCTTCGGCAGAGCCCAAGAAAGATAAATCCGACAACACCTCAGCCCAAGCCACCGAAAATAAACAGACCGTCAAGAAGGGTTGGAACTTTGCTCCTTTCCCATCTATCGGCTACAATAGCGACACCGGCTTCCAGATTGGTGCTTTGTGCGAGATCTTCGACTATGGCGATGGCTCGACCTACCCTGGTTACCGCCACAAGTTCAATGTCGACTTGTCGTGGACCACAAAGGATCAGGTGAAGCTCCACTTCTTCTACGATTCGAAGTACCTAATCCCGAAGGTGCGACTCACATTTGCTGCCACCTATATCCTCGCACAAATGTATCCGTTTATGGGCTTCAATGGCAGTGCGTCGCCCTACTATCAGGACCTCGCAAGTGGCAAGAAGCAGCTCAATCGAGTCTCGATGTATAACATCAAGCGCAATTCGATGCGTATAATGGCGGACTTCCAGGGCGACATCACCTCGCCAAAGTTCCGTTGGGCGGCAGGTATTTCGTACTGGTGGTACGACATTGATAATATCTCGCTGAAGAAAAAGGGTGTACCGGCATACGATGCCATCACTCCAAACGACCATCTCACCACGCAGGGCATAAACTCGGCATCGTTGTGGCAGTTGTATCAGCGCACAGGTCTGATCCGTCCGAACGAGGCACACGGAGGTCACCACCTCGAGCTCAAGGCGGGTTTGGTCTACGATAGCCGCGAGCACGAGGCAGACCCTACACGCGGCATCTGGGCAGAGGTCTACGCCTATGGCTCGCCAGATATCCTCAATGGTCGCGGCAAGGATGGCTACCACTACCTCAAGTTGGCAGCCCACTTCCGCCAATATGTGCCACTCTGGAAGGATAAGATTGTCTTCGCCTACCACCTCGCTTATCAGGGCAAGTTGGCGGGAAATGCACCATACTACACCTTGCAGAACATCAACACCCTCTACCTCCGTCAGATTATCTCGGATGGTTTGGGCAGCATCAACACCGTGCGTGGTGTGCCATACAACAGCGTGATTGGCGACGGCTATGCTTGGGCTAACTTCGAGATGCGTTTCAAACTCGTTTCGTTCCGCTTCATCAAGCAGAATTTCTATCTTGCAACCAATCCATTCTTCGATATGGGTGCTTGCGTGCAGCCATATCGCCTCGACGAGATGCGCTCGGTGCTTACAAACACCGAATTGACACAGGCCGAGAAGAACCTCATCTACACAGGTCAAAAGGAGAAGTTGCATATGAGTGCCGGTCTCGGTCTCAAGTTGGCGATGAATCGCAACTTTATCCTCTCGGCAGAGGTTGCAGTACCGCTCAACACCAAGGTCTACACCAACACCGATTTGAATGTTCCTGTTTCGGAGCTTAAGCTGAAGAGCTCGTACAAGCCAGGTGTAAATATCGGTTTGAATTATATATTCTAGAAATAGGTATTTACAAAGATAAAGCTCCGAATTTCGGAGCTTTATCTTTGTATTCTCATACTCTACTTTATAATCTCGTGGGTGTAACCCTTTGGGAGTTGGAGTTTCACATCGAACTCGCCATTGGGGAGCCTGCGCCACTCCACATCCAACTGCTCGTCGCCCACAGGAATTGAGCCCTTGCACCACTCCAAGCCGCTATCGATAAAACGCAGACGAATCTTGCGCTCGCAAGGCAAAATCTCGTAGACACCCAAGACATCGCGATACAACACATTGGTCAGGTGCGAGGCGAAGCCGTGGTTGCAGCTCGCCTTCGGCTTGAGGCTCTCCCACAGCGTACCTGTGCGGTCGGCCATAGCCTTGTAGGTGGCAATAGACTCGTTGAGAATCTGCTTCGAGAGTCCATATTTGGAGAGCAACTCCAGACGGAGATAACTACCGATAAAGGCGTTGATTGGGTACAAATCGGGGAACAACCCCTTCTCGACTCTGCCCGGCACAACCTCGTCACGCAGACGAGCCCACAAGGCGGGGTGACTCTCGGGCGAGGCCACACCAAAGAGGAAGGCGTAGTATTGGCACACCTCGGTATGCTCGCCACTAAGTTCCAACTTGCCCTCCTTGTTGCGTACGGCATTATCCACAAAGTATTCACCGTCGAAGGATTGGCGCAACACCTCCTTGCGGATGTGAGCAGCCTGCTCGGCGAGGAGCTTGTCGCCATAGAGGCGTGAGATGACATCGAGCATCTCGGCATAGAGCATATTCGACGGATAGCTGACATCCTGCACCAGTTTATTCGCCTTGGAGTACTCGACAAATACCCACTTAGGCAACTTCTCGAGCAGACCATCGCTATTGAGGTAAGGTCGGAAGAAATCCACCAATTCATTTACACGCACACGAGCGCGTGCGATAGTCTCGGCATCGCCTGTGCGGTGGAGATACTCCTCCAGCTCGAGCACAAACCACATTGCCCAGTTCGGAATATAGTTGTGGTTGCGGTGGTCGGCAGGGTAACACATCGGAAGCATACCCTTGTCGATATCCTTGAACTCCTTGGGGAGGAGGAAGTTCTCGATGAAGTTGCGCTCGATGCGACTCTTTCCCGAGAGGGCAAACTCCACTCGTCCCGTAAAGTAGCTGTCGCACAACCAACCCGCACGCTCACGCGATGGGCAGTCCATATAGATGTCGAGAGCATTTTGGCGGTAGGTCTGGCGTGCCGCCTCGAAGATGAAGTTCAGATCCTTGTTGCTCGACTCGAACTTTGCACGGTGGCAGTCGGAGTTGCAGTAGTCACGCATAGATATCTCGCTGATGACTACAGGATTGTCGCTGATAACCTCGACATACTGCATCGTATATGGCTCGAACGACTCAAGCTCATACTCGCCCGCCTGCAGGTCGTAGATTATGTATGGCTTCCACCTCAATCGACGCTCCATAACTCTGCCATCCTCGCCCAAAATCTCGTCGAAACGGAGAGTGAGCATCGTAGGTTTCTCGACCTTGACCTTGGCTCGGAGGAAGCCGCTGCTATTGGTTGCAAACTTATAGAGATTCTTGCCATCTATAAGTTTAGCCTGATGTATGCGATAGTCGGGATATGCCACGCCTCGCGCAAGGAGAGCCTTCGCACCCTGCTCGACCAACTTTTCTGGCTGAATACCGTCGTAGCTGCTCTTTATGCGGTAGTACTCGGTGTATGGTCGTTGGAACGAGAACTTTGGCACATCGGCCACACGCTCGCCATAGTCGTAAGCGATAAAATCCCGACCCGTAGCCGCCACAACCTTGCCATCAACCTCAACCTCTGCCTGAAGGAACGATGGTTGATCGAGCAGATAGTAGCTCGGACAGTTGTAGCCCGCAACCTCGATGGTAACACTATTCTTACCCCTATGCAGATATGGTTTGAGGTCGTAAGCATCAATACGATAGAAGTCGTGTGCTGCAACACAAGGACCGTGTGCTACGAACTCGCCATTGACACGCAGACGGTAGTCGCACGATGCCGTAAGACGAATCGAGGCCTTGTCAAAACGGCCCACCTTCACCGTTTCACAGAATGTGAGCGTGAGATTGCGCTCCTTTTCACGCGCCTCGCTCCACACGGGTTTGGCGAGATCGAATGACGATGGCTCACGCTGCTCCTTCGCAAAAGAGCATACAGCCATCAGCACAGCGACAAAAGTGAGTAAAATGCGTCTCATAACAGCTCAATTACAATTTTACAATGGCGTATATCGGATAGTGGTCGGAGACAAACTTTGCCGAGCCATACTTCTCGGTGATGGTGTGATACTCGACCACCTTTGCACCCTTGCGGCAGTAGATGTGGTCAATCATCTTGTTGCTCGCCTTGGCCGACCAACCGTTGTAAGTGCCTTTGAAATCGGTTAAATCGGTTGGTGCATAGATGCGTGTATTCCACATAAAGTCCTTGATTGCTTGCATCGCCTTGTGTGTCATATCGGCATTCATATCGCCTGTCAGGAAGATTGGGTGCTTATCCTTGTAAGGCTCGAAGCGCTTTGCAATAAGTTTCATACCCTCGATACGCGCAGTATTGCCTTCGTGGTCGAGGTGAGTGTTTATGTAGAAGAAGGTTTTACCCGTTGGCTTATGCTTGAAGAGTCCCCAAGTAGAGCTTCGGGTGTAGGCCGAATCCCAGCCTTTCGATGGCTCATTGGGTGTTTCAGAGAGCCAAAAGGTGCCACCATCGAGTTTTTCCACCACATTTTTGTCGTACATTATGCCCATACATTCGCCCGTACCCGACTCCTTGCCGGTGGTGCGACTCACGCCAAAACCTTCGTAGTCGTCCTTCAACTGCTCCTTCAGATAGCTCCACTGCAAGGTAAATTGAGCCTCCTGAAAGCCGATAATCGTAGGCCGCTGGTCCTTGATGAGTGCAACACAAGCCGACTTGCGATAGCTCCAACCATTCGTGCCATCTGAGCTCGAATCGGTGCGAACATTGAAGCTCATCACCTTGATTTCGTCCTCATCGGCAAACTTCTTGAACTCGACAGGCTCGGATGGTTTCTGCGGTCCATTGCCATCGTCGGATGGTTGGGAGCATCCCACCATCATCAGTGCGATGAGTATCGAAAATATCTTTTTCATATCTTTAGTGCTGATTTTTCCTGAAGAAATATTGCTTCTGCTTGCGCTTATCATCCTGCGAGCGAGCCACATAGACCTTCTCACCCGTGTAAGGGTTTTCGCCCGTATAGAACATCACCGACGAGAGCGTCATAGGCGTAGGTGTCAGATCCTGCACCTGCTCCAGAGTGAAGTGCAACTTGCCAAGTACCCTCTGCGACAAAGCTCGCATATCGGCCTCGCGACAGCCCGGGTGCGACGATATAAAGTAAGGGATGAGCTGATAGCGCAGACCATTCTCGCGACAGATTCTCTGGAAATTGCGATTCAGCTCCTCGAACAACGAGAACGACGGCTTACGCATCAGTTTCAAAACCCCATCCTCGGTGTGCTCGGGTGCCACCTTCAAGCGGCCCGATGTGTGGTGCACCACCACCTCACGCAGATAGTCCGAGTTGTCGAACAAGTCGTAGCGGATGCCACTGCCGATGTAGGCGTGCTTTACCCCCTTGAAGGTGCGAATCTTGCGATAGAGGTCGAGCAGTGGACGGTGGTCGTTGTTGAGATTTGGGCAGACCTTCGGATGAAGGCACGACGGGCGCACACACTTGGCACACGCAGCCCTATTCTTACCGCCCAAGCCATACATATTTGCCGAAGGGCCTCCGATGTCGGTGATTGTACCTCGAAAGTCCGGCATCTCGGTTACAGCCTTCACCTCGCGCATAATAGAGGCCTCGCTACGCGAGGATATAAACTTACCCTGATGCGCCGAAATGGTACAGAAGGAGCAACCTCCGAAGCAGCCACGGTGGATATTTACCGAGTGCTTGATCATCTCCCACGCAGGGATGTCACCACGCCCCTTGTAGCGAGGATGCGGTGCTCGCATATATGGAAGGTCGAATGCCGAGTCGAGCTCCTCGCTCGAGAGAGCAGCGTGCATAGGATTGACCACGACATAGTCGTTGCCTGTCCTTTCGACAAGGATATTTTCGCTCTCAAGGCGGTTGCTCTCTGTCTCCTCCTTGGTGAAGTTCTCGCCAAAGGCACGCTTATCCTTGCGGCACTGCTCAAAGGAGTGGAGCATTATCGTTTTGTCGCTCGGCAGAGCATCGACACACCTCTTATCTGCCAAGTATGCCACCTGCTTCAAGCCTCGCAAGAGTTTGGCGTTGTAGCCGTTGCGCATTGCTCGAGCCACCTCGCGGATAACCCTCTCGCCCATACCATAGAGCAGAAAGTCAGCTCCACTCTCGACCAAAATCGAAGGTTTCAACCCGTCCTGCCAATAGTCATAGTGGGTAAGTCGGCGAAGCGAAGCCTCGATACCGCCAATCAACACAGGGGTTGTAGGGAAGAGCTTTTTGAGGATTTTGGTGTAGGTCGTAACCGCATAGTCGGGGCGGAAGCCTGCTGCACCACCTGCGGTGTAGGCATCGTTCGAGCGCAGTCGCTTGTTGGCGGTGTAGTGGTTGACCATCGAGTCCATAACGCCCGCTGTAACGCAGAAGCAGAGGCGTGGTGCGCCAAACTTCTTGAAGTCGCGCAGATCGTCTCGCCAATTGGGTTGTGGCACAACAGCCACACGCAAACCCTCGTCTTCGAAGAGACGCGACACCACCGCCGTACCAAACGACGGATGATCAATGTAGGCATCACCCGAGAAGAGGACTATATCGACATAGTCCCACCCAAGTTGGCGCATCTCCTTGACGGTTGTTGGCAAGAATCCCATTGCAGTTAATGTTATAACTGCAAAATTAAGAATTAAAAATTAAAAATTAAAAATTTTTATGGGGTTTGTGACATTTAATGATATTCGGGCTGCGCCCTTAATGACATATAATCTGCCGACTTTAATAAACAAATCGTCATTCCGAGCGAATATAATGAGCGTGGGAATCTCCCTTATTGTCGTTAAATTATAAAGAGGGAGATTGCCACGAGCCTAACGGCTCTCGCAATGACGATTGGTTTATTTTATTTTGCAACTCTCGAAAATAATTTCTAAATTTGTGGTGCAGTAAAACAAAAAAGATTTGCCTATGAAACATTAGCGTATTTCAGTACGCACATTTTAGACATATTTGGAAAAGCGTTTTAGCTTTATTCTGCTACCTAGAAGTTTGGCGACTAAATAGAAACAGCAGGGATATTGCAAGAATGCTCGCACTATACGGTGCGGGCTTTTAGATATTCTGCTGTTAGGTTACGCCAAACACCTTAGGTAGGGAATATTCTAAAAGTACCGCGCTTTTTTTGTGCGTACCAGCAAACCTATTCTAAAAAGGTACAACGGAGTAGCCGAAAAGCCGTTAAATGAGTAGGAGATTGTTATTAGAAATTGAATAGAAATGAAAAAGATATTTACGCTAATTATAATGTGTATTTGTGCATTGGGCGTTACGGCACAGAATAGGTCGTTCCCATATACCATAGTAGGAGTTGCTAGTAGTAAAGTCCAAATTTATAAGAATGACAAATTGTTACAAATGGCGGATAATAATCAGTTGTTGGTATCGTGGTTAACTGTATATGAAGATAAAATTGTTGATCATGCAGAAAAAACAACATACAAACTAGTTGCTAGGGATGGTAATATGAGTTGTTATCAAGCACCTGATATAAAAGACCCTTCATTAGGTCTAGCGCGGCCTATGTTATTGATTCAAAATATCAATAGTGTAACGAATTGCACGATTGTACATATTATGGAACTTCCAAATTACAGTATGAGAAGCATGACAGGAATTCATCATATGGATATTGCTGATTTTAACGCTTTGGTAAATCAGTGTAACCTTGGTGGTGGAGTATCGGTTGAAGATTCTTCCAGATATATTCCATCTGACAACCCTGCACGACAAATGTTAGAGAAGAACAAATCCTATTGGCAAGATAACTACGGCTACAAAGATTGTCATATATGCTATGGCTCAGGAACTTGTCAAACTTGCAACGGAGATGGATTGTTTCATTCAGCGGGATCAACCCTTCGTTGCCCAAATTGCCAACACGGTAAAACAGGAAAATGTGGTATTTGTGGTGGAACAGGAAAAGTGTACAGAAGAAAATAAAATAAGCTATATGGCAACTATCGCCTCGCAGTTTCTCTGCGAGGCGATAATAATTCTTCATTCTTAATTCTCAATTCTTAATTTATTCAGAAGCCGAAGCTTTGGAATATGTCTCCCACTTCTCCAGCACCGCCTTAAAGTCAGCTGGTAGGTCGAGCGTAAACTCCTTGTACTCGCCTGTCTTGGGGTGTTCGAAGCCGAGCAATCGTGCGTGAAGTGCGTGGCGAGGCATAGTCTCGAAGCAGTTCTCGATAAACTGCTTATACTTGGAGAAGGTTGTACCCTTCAATATCTTGTCACCGCCATAACGCTCGTCATTGAAGAGCGGGTGGCCGATATACTGCATATGAACACGAATCTGGTGGGTTCTACCCGTCTCGAGTCGGCACTCCACCAAAGTGACATACCCATAGCGACGCAGCACCTTGTAGTGCGTAACGGCGTGCTTACCCTCCGAGCCATCGGCAAAGACATACATCTGGTGGCGATTGCGCGGATTGCGACCGATATGGCCCGTGATAGTTCCCTCATCTTCTGCCAAGTTACCCCACACGAGCGCAATATAGCGGCGTTGCGTGGAGTGGAGGAAGAATTGGTGCGAGAGGTGCTGACACGCCTGCTCGTTCTTGCCGACAACCAAAATGCCCGAGGTGTTCTTGTCGATACGATGCACCAAGCCGGCACGCTCGTTGCCCTGCTGGAACATAGGGTTATCCTTGAGGTGGAAGGTGAGGGCATTGACCAAGGTGCCGCAATAGTTGCCGTGACCAGGGTGAACGCACATACCCGCCTCCTTGTTCACCACGATGACATCGTCATCCTCGTACATAATGTCGATGGGGATATCCTCGGGCGTGAGGGTAACCTCGTAGCGAGGGAAAGCCAATCGCATCGAGATTTTATCGTAGGGCTTAATCTTGTACGACGCCTTCTGCGGCTTCTCGTTCACGAAGACTCCGCCCTCGTCGATGGCATTCTGAATGCGGTTGCGCGAGCAGTTCTCGATATGTGTGGTGAGGTACTTGTCGAGACGCATCATCGACTGCCCCTTATCCACCGTTATCGAGAAGTGTTCGTAGAGTCCGTTCTCGTCGGGTTGCTGGTCCGAAAGGAAGCGGCGTGGCATCACGCCCACATCCTCCTCATCGCCTTCGGCATCGTCGAAGTCGACCTCGGCATCGTCGAACATCTCTTCGTCTATGTATCTCTCGTCTGTCATATCTCGTTTAGTAGAGGAACTCATCCTCGTTTGTGCTGTTTCTACCCTGCTGCGCCTTTGCCTCCTCGGCCTGACGCAACAACTCCTTCTCGGCATTGGCAAGCGAGTCAGCAACCTCGCGGGCACGCTGTACCGCCTTCTCGTGAGCATTCACAGCCTCGGTGACTCTCTCGTCGTCGAGCGTGAAATAGAGAGTTACGCTGCTACCATACTCTATACCTTCGCCAGCCATAACACTCTGCGAATAGACCTTGGCACGACTACGCTCGACAGCCAAGATGCCCTCGTCGAAGATCAACGCTCCGACATTCAATCCCGACTCCCATAGGCGACTCTTCGCCTCGGCCATATTGCGACCAAGCAAAAGCGGCGTAGCCAAAGGTTTGGCATCGGGAGCAACACCCACCTGCAGGCGCACTCCGCTACCAAGCTCCGCCTTGAGGTCGCTCTCCTCGGTGACCATCTCCTCGCCCAAATACTCCTCCAGAACATAGTTGGTGGCGATATCCTCGACATAGTCGATGCGCTCAACCTCGAGACCCACAGCCTCGAGCATATTGATGGCCTGACGCAACGAGCGACCTGCCACAAATGGCACATTGACCATACGCTGTCGATAGGAGTTGATGGTGACATAGACCTTGCGGCCCGGCTTCACCACCACATTTCCGTTTGGGAGCTGGTCGAGCACCGTACCACCCGGGTAGGTCGGCACGTGGAGCGAGTCGTTGATTATAATCTCGAGATCGCGACTCTCGGCTGTGCGAATGGCATCGTCAATCAACACACCCTCGAAGTTAGGCACTGTGCGTCGTGCGCTGTGGCGTGTACCCACCGACATTGCGATGTAGGCCAACACAACCAAAGTGACCATAACACCCACTATGAGGAGAAGGTGGCGGAATATCGGATGCGACTTAACTCTTTGAAAAGAACTCTGCTTCTTCATCTATGCTCTGTTTCGTTTATAGTTCGTTGTAGTGTGTGTCACGCTCGATGGCTCGGTAGCCAGCTGCCTGACACATCTTCTCAATCTCGGCAATAGTGAGGCGAGGTCGCTCATCGGCTGCTCCCGCCATCGAGTATATCTTGGTCGAATCCTCGATTGTGCCATCGATGTCATCGGCACCAAACGAGAGGGCCATCTCGGCACTCTCCTTGCCATACATCACCCAATAGGCCTTGATGTGCGGCACATTGTCGAGGATGAGTCGGCTCATAGCCAAGGTACGCATATCGTCCACTACCGATGTCTCGCCAAGCTGCTCGAGGCCGTTGTTGGCACTGCGGAACTTGAGCGGAATGAAGGCGTTGAAACCTCCCGTTCTATCCTGCAGGTCGCGCAGGCGCATCAAGTGGTCAATGCGGTGGTCGATGCTCTCGATGTGGCCATAGAGCATTGTGGCATTCGAGTCGAAGCCCATCTTGTGAGCCACCTCGTGCATCTCGAGCCACTCCGCAGACGAACACTTGCCGGGGCAGATCTCGGCGCGTATCTTCTCGTCGAAAATCTCGGCACCTCCGCCGGGGATGGACTCCATACCCGCCTCCTTCAACAGGCGTAAACCCTCCTCAACGGAGAGTCCTGCCTTGCGAATCATATAGTGCAGTTCCACCGCTGTGAACGCCTTGACGCATATAGTAGGCCACATCTGTTTGATGCGGCGAATCATCTCGACATAGTAGTGGATATCACGCTCGGGGTGTACTCCGCCCACGATGTGGACCTCGGTGGCACCACTCTCGCGACGAGAGGCCACCTGCTCCAAAACCTCCTCCATCGAGTAGTCCCAAGCTTCCGCCTCGCCCTTGCGACGACGATAGGAGCAGAAGCGACACTCGAACAGGCAGATGTTGGTGGGCTCGAGGTGAAAGTTCTTGTTGTAGAATACCTTGTCGCCACTTTGACGCTGTTTTGCCTCGGTGGCAAGGCGTGCCAAGAGCCACAACGGAGCCTTCTCCCACAGGAGCTTTGCCTCGGCTGCGTCGATGCGGCCACCACTCTCCAGCTTGTGTGTTATGTCGGTGATAGTCATACTATTTCGGTGCTTTGCGATAGAGGTATATTGCAATTACTGCGTAGATGATATTAGGCAGCCACACCGCCAACATCGGAGGCAACGATCCACCCTTGGCAAACTCCTCGAAGACGCGGTTGAGCATAATGTAGGAGATGCAGAGTGCGATACCGATACCGATGTGGAGTCCCGTACCACCACGCACCTTACGCGACGAGAGCGAGACACCAATCAGCGAGAGGATGAATGTTCCGAGCGGATATGCATAGCGGGTGTGACGCTCCACCTCGAGGTGGCGTATAGAGTCGGAGCCTTTGGCTCGTTGCTGTTCGACAAACTCGTTCAGCTCCACGATATTCATAGTCTTGACAAGCTGCTTGAGGTTACCCAGCTCGACAATATCGAGGTTGAGCAGGGTATCGAGATTGCGATGTTGCTCGAAGGTCTCGTGCTCATCGGCATCGAAGCGGCGCGTAATGTATCGCTGAGCAGTCCAACGCTTGGTCTCCTTGTCGAACTTTGCATCCGACGCCTCGAGAGTCGAGACCATCGAACTGCCCTCGTACTTCTCCAGGGCGAGGAACGACGCTCGCAGGGAGTTGTCACTGAAGCCTCGCAGATAGAGGAATGTACCCGGCTCGACCTGACGATAGATGTGGCGGTCGTACTGGTAGTGCTGTCGGCGTGGAATGTATTGCTGCTCGAAGGCGACACAAGTGCGCTGCGAGATTGGTATAACCCACAGGCTCAATGCCAACGAGACGATGGAGATGACCGTAGCACTGACAAAGTATGGCCACATAAGTCTGCGGAAGCTCATACCACCCGAGAGCATCGCCACAATCTCGGTCTGGTAGGCAAGTTTCGATGTGAAGAATATGCAGGCTATGAAGGTGAACAGAGCACTAAACTGATTGATGAAGAAGGGGACAAAATTGAGGTAATAGTCCTTGATAATGCTCTTGAATGGCGCTTTGGTTGCGGTGAAGCCATCAATCTTCTCGACGTAGTCGAAGATGACCACCACCACAATAATCATAGCAATGGAGAATATGTAGGTTCCGAGGAACTTACGGATGATGTAGCGGTCGAGGATCTTGAGTCCCGGCCAAAAGCTTCGTCGTTTCTTGTATTCTGGCTCCATTGTTCTACGAACAAATTAAAAATTAAAAATTAAGAATTGAGAATTATCTCTTAACTCTCCACTTTCAACTCTCAACTCTTTTTAAAGTCTTCGTCCGAGTTTCTCAACCATCACTGTCTTCCACTGCGCGAAGTCGCCTGCAATGATATGTTTGCGAGCCTCGCCCACCAGCCAGAGGTAGAAGCCGATGTTGTGCAACGATGCAATCTGCGCTGCCAACATCTCGCCACACACCACAAGGTGGTGGAGATATGCCTTCGAGTAGGTGTGGTCGACGAAGGTTGCACCATTCGGGTCGATTGGCGAGAAGTCGTTCTCCCACTTCTTGTTGCGGATGTTGATGACACCCTCGCTGGTGAAGAGCTGACCGTTGCGACCGTTACGGGTAGGCATTACACAGTCGAACATATCGACACCTCGCGAAATGGCCTCAAGGATGTTGATTGGAGTACCCACT
The DNA here is from genome assembly GCA_017505725.1 of Alistipes sp. Lineage (GTDB taxonomy): Bacteria > Bacteroidota > Bacteroidia > Bacteroidales > Rikenellaceae > Alistipes. The sequence goes on along the minus strand of JAFVOR010000001.1, from coordinate 5,531 downwards.
CCCATCAAGTAGCGAGGTTTATCCTCGGGCAACACCGCATTGACAACCTCGATCATAGCGTACATCACATCGGTAGGCTCTCCCACTGCCAAGCCACCTATGGCATAGCCATCGGCATTGTACTGCAACACATTCTCAGCCGCCTTGGCACGCAGATCGGGATAGCCACAACCCTGCACAATAGGGAACAACGACTGGTAGTGTCCATACTTTGGTTGTGTCTTGTGGTACTGGTTGAAGCAGCGATCGAGCCAACGCTCGGTCAAGGCGAGCGACTTGGCAGCATACTCCTTCGGAGCATCGCCCGGGGGACACTCGTCGAATGCCATCATAATGTCGGCACCGATAGTACGCTCGGTATCGATCACACTCTCGGGTGTGAAGAGGTGGCGCGAGCCATCGATATGCGACTGAAAGTGGCATCCCTCCTCCTTCAACTTGCGACAAGCTGCAAGCGAAAATACCTGAAAGCCTCCGCTATCGGTGAGCATAGGTTTGTCCCAGGTCGAGAAACGGTGTACACCACCCGCCTCCTCCAGAATCTTCATTCCGGGACGAAGATAGAGATGGTAGGTGTTGGCGAGAATAATCTGCGCCTTCGCCTCGTCGCGAACATCGCGATGGAAGATACCCTTCATTGCCGCAGCAGTACCTACGGGCATAAAAATAGGGGTCTGAATTGTGCCGTGATCGGTGACCATTTCACCCGCACGCGCGCAGGTTGCCGAATCCTTATATTGTAAAGTAAACTTCATAATCTTGTGCAAAATTACTAATTTTCGCGAAATTTTGCGTAAGTTTGCAAAATAATTGACGACTACTCTGAACAAAATGGAGAAGATACCATACATAATACACAGTGCCTTAAGTAATTACGGCGAAATTGGCATTGCGCTCGGCGTGGCCATTTTCGTTCTGTTCATAGTGGAGATTTCGCTCCAGCTCGGTCTATACGGACGCATAGCGTCGTTCCGCCTCACCAACCGCAAGCAGACTCGTGACGAGGAGCCCGCCATCTCGCTGGTGATTCCGCTCTTTGCCGAGGACTCGGACTATCTCGACACCACGCTCGTGTCGATGCTCTCGCAAGACTACAAAAAGTTCGAGGTAGTGCTGGTCTATGTGGGCAACAACGACGACTTCTTTGCCGACATCAAGTCGCTGCAGAGGGTCTATCCTCACCTCTCGCCTGTCTATATCGACTACACACCTCAATACCCCGTATCGACAAAAATTGCACTCAATGTGGGTATCAAGAGTGCCAAACACGACTTTGTCGTGATATCCAACTCCGACACCACACCATCCTCCGAGCGATGGCTCTCGCTCCTCGCCAAGGGCTTCCTCTATGGCGATGTGGTGCTGGGTTATAGCGGAGTGGCACACAGCGGTGGTGTCAAGAACTTCATCGCCCGTGAGTACCAATACACCACCTCGATCGAGTGGCTTACCTCGGCAATTCGTCGCAAGACCTACGCCGGATCACGCAACGTACTCGGCTTTATAAAGAGCCTCTACTTCGATGTTCGTGGCTTCAACCATCTGGATATGAAGGTGGGCATCGACGATCTCTTTGTGCAGCAGATTGCTACACCCGACAATGTCAGTGTAGTACTCTCGCCTCGTGCCACCTGCCAAGAGCGCAGTTGGGGCGGCTGGCAGTGGTGGTGGCATCGGGTCAAGGAGATGCAGCGCACGCATCGCTACTACCCTAAATTCACCAAGGCCTCAACCGTAGCAGAGCTATTTGTGCGTACACTCTTCTTTGCAGCGGTGCTGACCGCATTCATCATTATGCCTTGGGAGTTCAAGGTGACAGCATTCGTATTGCTGCTACTGCGCTACTTCTTTGTGCTGTTTGTGATGGTACGCAATACTCGTCGCTTAGGCGAGATGGGCCTGGTCCCATTCCACTTTATCTACGACTTGATTGAGCCTCTGTTGCGTTTTGTAATTGCTGTGGCTTCACGCCGAAAACCCAAATCGTTGTGGGAGTAAAGAGTTATAGCGAATTTGATGACCGCACCCTGGTGGGGATGGTTGTCGAGGGTGATAGCGTCGCCTTCGACACACTCTTCACACGCCACCGCGATATGATATATGCTATGTTGCTCAAGTATGCGGGCAACTGCGACGATGTTGACGATCTGATGCAGGAGGCCTTTATGAAGGCCTATCTCAAGATCGGACTCTACGATCCGAAGTACGATTTTGGCGCTTGGATCTACACCATTGCCCGCAACACATTTGTTGACTTCGAGCGCACCCGTAAGAGCGTTGCTCTTAACCCCGAGAACATTCCGCTCGAAAACAGCACCGCGCAACAGACTTCGGCCCCTACGCCCGAGGAGTATATCATCAACGCTCAGCAGAGGGCGCAGATCGAGCGATATATTGCAATGTTGCCCGAGGATTATCGACGACTTTTCGAGCTGCGATTCATCGACGAATACAGCTACGAGGAGATAGCCGAGAAGCTCGATATGAAGCTCGGAACGGTCAAGACACGCATCTTCAGAGTGCGTAATATGATGTGCCGACTCATCACTCAAGGCGAGGAGTCTAACGAATAAAACAGACAAAACAAGATGGATAGTGTAGCACTTATTGAGAGATATTTCGACAACCTGACCGACCACCAGCGCGAGCAGTTTGCCCGCTTGGGCGAGGTGTATGCCGAGTGGAATGCCAAGATAAATGTCATCTCGCGCAAGGATATGGAGCATATCTACCTCCACCACATTCTCCACTCGCTGGCTATAGCCAAGGTGTGTCAGTTCGAGAGTGGAGCAAAGGTGCTCGATGTGGGTTGCGGCGGAGGTTTTCCGTCGGTGCCTCTGGCAATTCTCTTTCCCGAGGTTGAGTTTGTGGCGTGCGACTCGATAGGCAAGAAGATTCGCGTGGTCGAGGGTGTGTGTCAGGCAGTTAGCATCAAGAATATCCGCACCGTGAATGGGCGTGTCGAGCAGTTGAAGGAGCAGTTCGACTACATAGTCTCGCGTGCAGTGACAGATATGCCAACCTTTGTGGGTTGGGTGCGTGGTATGGTACGCAAGGGTGCAAAGGGCAGCCGACCAAATGGCATCCTCTACCTCAAGGGTGGTGATCTGAGCGAGGAGTTGCGTGCAAGTCGTCGCAAATGGGAGCGCCACTACATATCGGAGCTCTTCGAGGAGGAGTTCTTCGAGACCAAGCAGGTGGTCTATTCACAAGAATAAGATGTAGCAGAAATCAAAAAAGAGAAGGTGGATATGTTGCGTAGAGTATTTATCGTGTTGGCTATGTTGGCCTTGGCACTTGGTGCCGATGCCAAGCCAAAGACCAAGAAGGTTGTTAAGCGAGATTCGATAACAATCTACGGACGAGTATTGTGCGAGGGTAAGCCTGTGGCAGATGTGGCTGTGACGGATGGTTTCCACATCGTCAAGACCGACTCGTTGGGACGCTACGCAATGGCATCGCACAAGTTCCAAGGAGTGGTCTACATCACCACACCTTCGGGTTATGAGCCTGTGTGCGAGAAGCGCATCAGACCTCAATTCTGGCACATCCTACGCAAGAAACGCGAGGTGGGCGAGCAGCACGACTTCCACTTGGTGAAGCGCGACCAAACCAACCACCGAATGTTCCTCGTGGGAAATATCTACCTTCAGAACTCGAATAATGACCTGCTGCAGTTCAAGCAAAATGTGATACCCGGAGTGACAAAAATTGCCGCCGAGACCAATCTGCCGACCTACTCGATGCTCCTGGGTGATCTGAGTAACAACGCAGCGTGGTATTCGCGTGAGTTCGATGTGGGTGATGCAGTATCGATGGTGGCATCGTTGCGCTATCCGACAATGATCTACACATCGATGGGCGACCAAGACCACGACGGCGCAGTGCCAGGCACAGGTCTCACCGACTACGAGTCGGAGCGTCACTATGTGAACACCTGTGGCCCGAAATACTACTCGATAAATATCGGAGATGTGCACTATGTAGTGCTCGACAACACGGTATTCCGCAACCAACCGGGCAAGGGTAAATACCCTACCGAGATTGTCGGACGACGCAACTACGACCGCTTTGTGACATCGGATCAGCTCGATTGGCTGCGCAAGGATTTAGCCCTCCTGAAGGATAAGTCGAAGCCGGTGGTGGTGTGTATGCACAGCACCACGATGACAGCCAACTCGAAGCGTCGTATCTCGAAGCGACTCACAAAACCTGAGTATGTCGACTCGCTGACCAACTGCTTCACGCAGTTCAAGAATGTCCATTTCATAACCTCGGGTGCGGGCGACCGACGCATCTCCAACCCGAAGGAGGTGCCAAACATTACCGAGCACGCCATAGCATCGATTAGCGGAGAACGATGGCGCACAGGCAACAATGGCTACCGTCAGATAAATACAGCAGGTACCGATGCCGGTTTCGAGATTTTCGATGTCGAGGGCGGCAACATCAAGTGGCATCACCGCGCCCTCAATGGCTCGACAAAGTCGTTCCGCGTCTACGATATGGCGAGCGTGGGAGCCTACTATCGTGACAACCTCGATGTGCAGAGCCTTCTGCGCGAACATCCAAAGAGCTTTATCAACTACGGAGGCAACGAGTTCAAGAGCTACATCTATGTCAACTGGTGGGGCTTTGAGCAGGGAGCTACATTACAGATATTCGAGGATAACCGCCCTCTGCGCGTGCGACAGATACACCAGGCCGACCCTCTCTATGTGGTCACAGGTCCTACCGTAACGCAGAAACACAGTCGCCAGAAACCTCGCTTCGGCCGCAACAGTTGCCAGCATATGTTCCGCGCTCAGCGCACCTCGCCAACATCGACCATCAAGGTGGTGGCTACCGATCCGTTCGGCAATGTCACCGAGGAGATTTTCAGGGGCAATAAACCATTCAAGACCAATTAATTAGGCTAAATAGCCATTTTCTTGCAAAAAAGTGCAGGGAAATGTTGTAACTTGCAAAAAATTACCTACCTTTGCAAGCCGTATCGTGCACGCGTATGTGGGCACGGGCACACAATTCACTTTTTTATTAACTTTTTAACGAGCGATTGTATCGCAAAAACATTTAATTGTATGGAGAATACAAAAGTAGCAGTCGAGAATTTTGATTGGGCTGCGTTTGAGAACGAGTCGGGCCTTTACAACCAGTCGAAGGAGGAGATCGAGGCGCTTTACAGCGAGTCGATGTCGAACATCGCAGTAGGTGAGACCGTAGAGGGTACCGTAACTGAGATTAACAAGCGCGAGGTAATCGTAAATATCGGCTACAAGAGCGAGGGTGTTATCGCAGCAACCGAGTTCCGTTATGATGCAGACCTCAAGGTTGGTGACAAGGTTGAGGTTTATGTTGAGTCGGTTGAGGATAAGGGCGGTCAGCTCATCCTCTCGCACAAGAAGGCTCGTCAGCTCAAGTCGTGGGATCGTGTTAACGAGGCGATGGAGAAGGACGAGATCATCAAGGGTTATGTTAAGTGCCGCACTAAGGGCGGTATGATTGTCGATGTATTCGGCATCGAGGCATTC
>JAFVOR010000020.1 GCA_017505725.1 Alistipes sp. | reverse complement strand
TGAGTAGAATGGCACGTTTCCTGCGTTAAAGGCTTTGAGAGTGTTCGATTTTCGGACAAAATCGGGTGGTACCGCGAAATTAAGGTGTTTCGTCCCGAGGACAGAAAAACCACGACCTAGTTCTCTTGCTCAACTTTGATGGTGGCAAGGTGATGGACTTTTTGATGACAACCATATCGGGTACTGCGATGTGGATTCCGCTCTACCTATTCATTTTCGCCTTTATGTGGGTGAAGTATGGTTGGCGACGCGCCCTCGGCTTTGTGGTATGCTTGGCGTTGGCGATAGGTTTCTCTGATGTCATCTGCGGCATATTTAAGCACTCGGGCCCCCTCAAGCATCTTTGGGAGTCGTTCCCTGTGCGCCACCGCCCAATGTACGACTCGGCAGTGCGCGACCTGGCGCACGTCCCGTCGTACAATCACGGTCCTTACGGTACGGTCTCGGCGCACGCCGCTACAGCTGTGGCGTTGGCGTGGATGTCGGCACTCGCCATCCGTCGCACTTGGTACAGCTGGCTCATAGCCATCTCGGTTGTGCTCATCTGCTACTCGCGCATCTACCTCGCTTGCCACTTCCCTATGGATATCCTTCTTGGGGCTATTGTTGGCACCGTATGTGGTCTGTCGATGTACTTTCTATGGAAAAAGTTTGACAAAGTAATCGAAAAGAACTACCTTTGCAAAGCAAAAAATGAGTAAAAAATAAAACAAGATACATTTATGGAACATTTGAGTGAACAAGAGCAGTTGCGTCGTAATTCGCTTCAGGCGTTGCGCGACCTCGGTATCAACCCCTATCCTGCCGAGAAGTTTGATGTGTCGGCCTCTGCTGCGCAGATTGCCGCTGAGTTCGATGCAGAGCCGACTAAGTTCGAGAGCGTAACCATCGCCGGCCGTATTATGAGCCGCCGTATTATGGGTAGCGCTTCGTTCTTCGAGTTGCAGGACCACACAGGTCGTATTCAGGTATATATCCGTCGCGACGACATCTGCCCGGAGGGCGATCCAACACTTTACAATACTGTATTCAAGAAGTTGCTCGATATTGGCGACTTCATCGGCGTTGAGGGATTTGCTTTCCGCACCAATACAGGCGAGTTGTCGGTACACTGCCGTAAGTTCACCGTATTGTCGAAGTCTATCCGCCCACTCCCTATCGTGAAGGAGAAGGATGGCCAGCAGTTCGACGCTTTGACCGACCCTGAGGTGCGCTACCGTCAGCGTTATGTCGACTTGGTGGTTAACCCAAAGGTGCGTGATGTATTCGCCAAGCGTGCGAAGATTATCGCTACTATGCGTGAGTACTTCAATCAACACGGCTGCTTGGAGGTTGAGACTCCTATTCTTCAGCCAATTCCGGGAGGTGCTTCGGCTCGTCCGTTCATCACCCACCACAACGCTCTCGATATCGACTTCTATATGCGAATAGCTACCGAGCTCTATTTGAAGCGTCTTATCGTAGGTGGCTTCGATGGCGTCTACGAGTTCGGCAAGAATTTCAGAAATGAGGGTATGGATAGAACCCACAACCCAGAGTTTACCTGTATGGAGATCTACATCGCATACAAGGACTACCGCTGGATGATGGAGTTTACAGAGAATATGTTGGAGCGTATCGCTTTGGCGGTGAATGGCACTACCGAGGTTGAGATCGACGGAAAGCAGATCTCGTTCAAGGCTCCATTCCGTCGCTTGACTATGACCGATGCTATCCGTGAGAAGACCGGCTACGACATCACAGGCCAGAGCGAGGCAGAGTTGCGCGAGGCTTGCAAGCGATTGAATGTCGAGATTGACGACACAATGGGTAAGGGTAAGCTCATCGATGCAATCTTTGGTCAGTACTGCGAGGAGGATTTGGTGCAGCCAACCTTCATCTGCGACTATCCAATCGAGATGTCGCCACTCTGCAAGCGTCACCGCGACAATCAGGACTTGACCGAGCGTTTCGAGTTGTTCGTTGCGGGCAAGGAGTTGTGTAACGCATACTCGGAGTTGAACGACCCGATCGACCAGTTGGAGCGTTTCCAGGAGCAGATGCGCTTGTCGGAGCGAGGCGATGACGAGGCTATGTTCATCGATATGGACTTTGTTCGCGCGTTGGAGTATGGTATGCCTAACTGCTCGGGTATGGGTATGGGTATCGACCGTCTTACAATGTTTATGACAGGTCAGACTTCGATTCAGGATGTGTTGTTCTTCCCGACAATGCGCCCTGAGAAGAAGGTTGTGGCCGACGACGCGGAGGTCTACACCGAGGCAGGTGTCCCTGCCGAGTGGGTTGAGACTATCCAGAAGATGGGTTATATCACCCTCGAGGCATTCGCCAACACCGCAAAGAGCGGCGGTATGAAACTCTTTAACGACCTCTGCGGCTTCAACAAGAAGAATAAGTTGAATTTACCAACTGCAGGTATTAAGGAGTGGCTTGAAAATCACAAGGAGTAATACAAAATAAGTGTGAAAGTGGGTGCCTCGACGGTGCCCACTTTGCTTATAACAGACAAAGACCAAAACCAACATCTATGAAGAGATTTTTCGTGGCTATCATCGCTCTGTCGTTGTCGGTTGTGGCAATGGCGGCCGAGCCTCGTCATCGCGACCCTAATGTAAATTCAGTTAATCGTGAGCCTATGCGCTCCTCATTTATCGTCTATCCGTCGGTTGCCGATGTGAAGTCGGGTAGTGAGGTTGCATCGCCCCTCTACCGCTCAATAGATGGCGTGTGGAAATTCCTCTGGCTCGAGAATGTGCTCACTCCTAATCCTGTCGGCTTCGAGGCGGTAGAGTTCGACGATAGCAACTGGAAGACGATGCCTATCCCAGGCCTGTGGGAACTCAATGGCTATGGCGACCCCGTCTACATCAGCCACGGTTGGCCTTGGCTCAATTGGGCCGACAACACCCCTCCGTTCCCACCCAAAGAGCGCAACCACAAGGGCCTCTATCGTCGCACAATCGAGGTGCCTGTCGAGTGGTCAGGTAAGAATATCTACGTGCATATTGGCTCCGTAACCTCAAATGTTACCCTTTGGGTAAATGGCAAGGAGGTGGGCTATAGCGAGGACTCGAAGCTCGAGGCCGAATTCGACATCACCCCCTATGTCAAGGCTGGCGCCACGAACACCTTCACGATGGAGGTGCATCGCTGGTGCGACGGAACATTCTTCGAGGATCAGGATATGTGGCGTATGACGGGTTTTGCTCGCGAGAGCTACATCTATGCTCGCGATAAACGACACGTCAAAGATGTGAAGTTTGTGGCAGGACTTGAGAATGGATATAAAGATGGCGTTCTCAACCTCACCGCCGAGGCTACCGAGGGTGTTAAAGCGTTGAATCTCTCGTTGCTCCACAAATCGGGTAAGAAATTGAAGGGTGTAACTGTGCCATTTGTCGATGGCAAGTTGGCTTGGAGCTGCAATGTCAAGTCGGTTAGAGCTTGGAGTGCCGAGACACCAAACCTCTACAAACTCGTCGTCGAGGCTACCGATGGCAAACAGACCATCGAGGCTATGGCTTTCGATGTTGGTTTCCGTACGGTCGAGATAAAAGATAAGCAGGTGTTGGTTAATGGTAAGGCGGTGTTGTTCAAGGGTGTAAATCGCCACGAGATGCACCCCGAGAAGGGATATCACCTATCGTTTGAGGATATGGAGCGCGATATGAAAGTTCTCAAGGAGTTGAACATCAACGCTGTGCGTACCTGTCACTATCCCGATGATCCACGCTGGTACGACCTCTGCAACCGCTATGGAATCTACTTGGTGAGCGAGGCTGATGTCGAGACTCACGGCTATGGCTATGGTCCGCAGTGTCTGGCCAAGCACGAAGAGTATCTCCACTCGCATTTGGAGCGTAATCAGCGTATGGTTTTGCGCTCGTTCAACCACCCTTCGATTGTAATTTGGTCGCTCGGTAACGAGGCGGGCAATGGTATCAACTTCCATAAGTGTTACGACTGGATTAAGGCTTACGACAAGTCGCGCCTTGTGTTGCACGCATCGGCTTGCCACATCAGACGTAGTCAGAATTCGATAACAGCGGGCGATATTCCCGATAATTACAACTCGGACATTGAGGCTCCGATGTATGTCGCACCCGAGTTGTGCGAGGAGTACCTAAAATCGGCACACAAGCGACCTCTGATATTGAGTGAGTATGCCCACGCAATGGGTAATGCTATGGGAGGCTTCTACCGCTATTGGGATTTGGTGCGCAAGCACCCTTCGTTCCAGGGTGGCTTCATTTGGGACTTTGCCGATCAGGCTTTGGCTTGGCGCGAGGAGAGTGGTAAGGTTGTCTACCGCTTTGGTGGATGCTACAACGATTTCGATGCAAAGCACCCTGGCCCTATGCACTGTAACGGTGTCGTAGCGGCTACACGCGAGTGGCAACCACACGCCTGGGAGGTGAAGCATCAGCATCAAAACATCTGGGCTGCCGATAAGGACGCGCTCAATGGTGTGGTAACCATTTATAATGAAAACTTCTTCCGCGACCTCTCGGCCTATTGCCTCGAGTGGGAGATTGCCGAAAATGGCGTGAAGAGATTGTCGGGCAAGGTCGAAAAACTCGATGTCGAGCCACAGCAGCGTAAGTGTGTGCAACTCGGCTACACTGCAGCCGATGTGGCACAACTTAATGGCGAGGTGATACTCACCCTTCGTTACATCTTAAAATCTGCCGAGCAGATGCTCTCGGCGGGTTACGAGGTCGGTTTCAATCAGATTACACTCCGCAAGTGGGATAGCGCAAAGGCCTTTGCAGCATCTTCGGCTCCAAAGTCGGGCGCGCTCAAGGTCGACGGTCGCAACATCAGCGGTAGCGACTTCGAGGTAGAGTTCGATGGTATGGGTTATATGGTAAGCTATAAACTCAAAGGCAATCAAATGCTCAGCGAGCCATTGAAGCCTATTTTCTTCCGTCCGATGACCGAGAATGATTGGGCAGTTCGTGCGGGTAAGAACACGCGTATGCACTACCATTCGTGGAAGATGTGGCGTGACCCTTATATCCAACTCGACAAGTTCCGTATTGGCGAGGTGGAGAATCAAGTAGTTGTCACAGCACGTTATCGTTATAGCGACGTTGCCACCACAATCGAGATGATATACAAGGTTGATGGCGAGGGTAATGTTGTGGTGTCGGAGCGAATGATACCTCGTAAGGAGGCATTCGAGTGTCTCGATTTGTTGCGCTATGGCGTAACTTTCGCTATGTCCGACAAGTTCGATAGGGTGGAGTTCTATGGCGCAGGCCCTCACGAGTCGTACAACGACCGTACTACGGGTGCTCCTCTTGGCCGATATGCGCAGATGGTTGCCGACCAATACTGTATGACTCACGTTCGTCCGCAGGAGAGTGGCGCACATTGTGATTTGCGTTGGTGGCGTGTTACCGATAAGTCGGGCGTAGGCTTCGAGGTTGTGTCGGATATCCTCTTCGTGGCAAATGCGGTGCCTTATCCATTCTCGCAGCTCGATAAACTCGATAAGGATTATCGTCAGCACCCGGCTTGGCTCGAGAAGGATGGCAAGACTCACGTCTACGTCGATATGAAGCATAAGGGATTGGATTGTGTAAATACTTGGGGTACGATACCTCCTATTGAGGATCGAGTGCTCTATAAAGAGCAACAATTCAATTTTGTTTTGCGCCCATTGCGATAATCTCGAAAAAATGTGTAATTTTGCAGCGTCGAAAACGAAAGAATAAATTTTTAACTTAAATTAAATAATTGAAAACTCCTCCCAACTTGTTGCTTCAGAGCTAAAAGGAGCGTAGCGACAAGTCCCCTTTTTTCAAAAGGGGATTTAGGGGAAATGTAAAAAAAAGTTCATCTGACAGCTCCTGTTTACGACTTAAATGCATCGTTTAGATGCTTAATTTAAGTTTAACGATATAGGCAAAAGTGGTGATGAAGATAAGGAGTTGAGAAATTGTTGATTGGAAAATATATTGTTAAACTTAAATTAAATAATTGAAAACTATGGCAAGAAAGAAGATTGTAGCAGGTAACTGGAAGATGAACACCCTCCCTGCTGAAGGCGTTGAGTTGGCAAAGAATGTTGTAGCGGGTCGTGGAGAGGTTTGCTCGTGCGTAAACTTCATCGTTTGCCCTCCATTCACCCACCTCTCGCAGGTTGTTGAGGCTGTCAAGGGCTCGGATATCGCAGTAGGTGCACAAGATTGCGCTACCGAGGCTAAGGGCGCTTACACAGGCGAGATCGCAGCACAGATGATCGCTGCTCTCGGTTGTAAGTATGTTATCCTCGGCCACTCGGAGCGTCGCCAGTACTATGGTGAGACTTCGGAGACTTTGAACAAGAAGATGGCTCAGGCTTACGCTAACAACCTCATTCCAATCTACTGCGTAGGTGAGAACTTGGAGGAGCGCGAGGCTGGTAACCACTTCGCAGTTTGCAAGGCTCAGATCGAGGAGGTAGTATTCAACCTCACTGAGGAGCAGTTCGCTAACCTCGTTATCGCATACGAGCCGGTTTGGGCTATCGGTACAGGTAAGACTGCTACCGCAGAGCAGGCACAGGAGATTCACGCTTATATCCGCGAGGTTCTTCGTGAGAAGTTTGGTGCTGCTGCTGAGGAGTGCCCAATTCTCTACGGTGGTTCGTGCAAGCCATCGAACGCTGCTGAGATCTTCGCTAAGGAGGATGTAGACGGTGGTTTGATCGGTGGTGCTGCATTGAAGGCTGAGGACTTCCTCGGCATCGGCAAGGGTTTCTAATTAAAAAGCGTTTTGAGGGGCTTTTACTGCGTTACGCTTGATTTGTAGATACTCACATACGCCCAAGTATGCTCCGTTCTACAAATCTTCGCAAGCCTTGTAAAATCCGCCTCAAAAGCACTTTTTATAGTTGAATCAATAAATTGCTAATATGGGCTATTAGGGTTTTACCTTACTAGCCCTTATTAGCCTTTACTAGCCCTTACTGGCCGTTATTATATGCAAGAGCGTTATATCAACATCAACGACTACGACTATCCGTTGCCTGACGAGCGAATTGCCAAGTTTCCGCTTGCGGAGCGCGATTCGTCGAAGTTGCTTATCTATCGAGGTGGCGAGATAAGCGAAAAGCACTTCTCCGATATTGGTGAGGAGCTGCCCGAGGGCTCGTTGCTTGTGTTCAATAACACGAAGGTGGTGCGAGCAAGACTCGTTATGCACAAACCTTCGGGTGCGCGTGTCGAGGTATTCTGCTTGGAGCCTCACGCCCCTGCCGACTACGAACACGCCTTCTCGGTGAAGGGAGAGTGCGAGTGGTCGTGCATTGTGGGCAACCTCAAGAAGTGGAAGGAGGGTGCTGTCGAGATTCCTTTCGACTACGAGGGCGAACACTACACCTTGCAAGCCTATATCGCCAAGCGAGGCACACGCGAGCATATTGTGCGCTTCGAGTGGGGCGCACCGATGACCTTTGGTGAGTTGTTGGAGTATCTTGGTCGAATCCCTATTCCGCCATACCTCAATCGTGAGAGCGAGGAGATTGATAACACTCGCTACCAGACGGTCTATTCCCGTTTCGAGGGCTCGGTGGCAGCACCTACCGCAGGTCTGCACTTCACCCAGCCGCTTATCGAACAGATGAAGGCAAAGGGCTTTGACTTTGCCGAGGTTACGCTCCACGTGGGCGCAGGCACCTTCCTTCCTGTCAAGGATGAGGATGCTACCAAGCACGCAATGCACACCGAGCACTTCGATGTGACGCTTGCCACCTTGCGAAAATTGCGCGAGAACTATGGCAAGATAGTCGCTGTTGGCACCACCTCGGTACGCACTCTGGAGTCGCTTACCGCCTTGGCGTGGCGCATCAAGAGTGGTCGCCAATATAACGATGGGGTAGTGGGGCAGTGGGAACTCTACGATATCCCTGCGGAGTTCTCGGGCAAGGAGGCACTCGATATACTAATATTATATATGGAGCAGAATGGTCTCGAGCGTCTGCACGCCGCCACCGAGATTATGATTACACCTCTTGGCTACTCGTTCCGAATCGTGCGCAATATCGTGACAAACTTCCATCAGCCAAAATCGACTCTGCTTTTGTTGGTGTCGGCATATTTGGGTGAAGATTGGCACAAGATTTATGACTATGCCCTCTCGCACGATTTTCGATTTCTGTCGTATGGCGATTCGTCGTTGTTGATGCGTTAGACCAAGTAATATAACCAAAGAAAGAGAGTATCCCTCGGGATACTCTCTTTCTTTGTTGTGATATCTCTGATTACTCGGTATACTCGAAGTCGGTAACGCCGTTGATAGGGCAAGAGATAACGTTGTTAACGCACCATTTGTTACCCTCCTTGGTCGAGATGAAGAGCACGATGCGGAGATCCTGGGTCTTCCAGGTCTTCAACAATGGGAATGCAAACGAGTGGCTCTTTGTTGCGCCTGCCTCGATGCGACCAACCGATACACCGGTGTAGTTGCGCTCCACGTTGAAACTCTTGTTAGCCAAACGGATAGAGTTGTTGTGGTGGTTGAAGTTAACACCTGGGAGTGGGCTATATCCGTTATTAGCCTGATTGCCTGTGAGGTTATCCTCCAAAAGCCAAGCTCCAACACGGAATTCGGTACCCTCAGCTGCCTTGATCAAGCAAGTTGTAACAACATAATTCTCCTCCTCGTAGAAGGTAGAATTAGCTGCGATACCACCCTTTACTGTTGTGCGCTTGTAAGCGGCATCAATCAAGTCGTAGACGCTGTTGGTAGAACGGTCGCTCTCGTTCTTCCACATATCGGCATTTACGGTAGGGAAGCCTACAACGCCCATAGTCTTGTCCAAAGTCTTTGCATCGTTGAGGTATGCAGGGTCGTTAGTACCAAACAAGTGAGCCGCTGCAAGGATAAACTTATTCTTGGTATAAGCGTGATTCGAAACCTCGTAGAGGGCATTCATCATCTCAGGGCAGTATCCGCACGATGTACCTGTAAACTGTGTGAGCAACACGCGACGAACAAAGTTGGTCTTTGTAGGGTTGTTGTCCTGTGGTGCAGCAGGTGCAGCAGGCGGAGTCTGAACGATGTTCAAGATGATGTCCGACTTGGTCTGCTCGAGACCATACTGCGCCCAGAAACGAAGGCTGCAAGGCTTTGCAGTCGAGGTGTAGGTGTTTCCGTCAATAGGGTCGTCCTCCAGGAAAATTGCGCTATCCGCAGTTACATCCTCACCATTGTAGGTTACGGTAAATGTTGCAATACCGTCGGCATCGGCACCACCATTGTTGTAGATGAAGAGTTTATCGACCGAGAGGTGCAAGCCTTTGTCGTTATCGCTGTCACTGCCCGATCCGCTGCCTGTGCCACTTCCCGAGCCAGTCTCTGTTCCCGCTCCCTGGCAAGCGCAAAGCATTGCTCCCAAGCAGAAGATTGCTAAAAATTTGAGTGTTTTCATAACTGTTTATTCTTAATGTTTTTGTATTGTCGTTTTAGAATGACGATGTCAGCACAAGGTTAACTCCTGTGTAGGCCGGCGAATAGCGACAAACACCGCCCGAGCAGATGTAACCTGCACGGTTGCGACCATAGCTGAGCTGCACGCGTGTACGGTTGTGTGTGTAGCTGAATCCACCGTTGTAGTAGTGGGTCTTTGTCTGACCGATGTTGTACATATCCTGCACGTAGAAGCTCCAGTGTGGCGCAAGGCTGAACTCTACAAGTCCCGCTACCCAATCGCCCTCGCTGTGCATTCCGTCCCACTCGCTCTTGTCGTCACCCGAGAGGAGGTATTGAACCTCGAAACGGAGTGCGGTCTTGCGGTTGAACTTGTGGGTAGCATCGGCTACGAAGATGTGTGCCTGATGGTCCATATTGTCCTGGAAGGAGTAGAGCAGGAGAGTCTTCCACTTCTTGCTCCACTGACGCTCAATGTCGATATTGATGTCGCGCCAGTACAACTGTCGTCCCATCTTTCCCTTCTCCGCAATGAATGACTTCTCGAGCCAGTAGAATGTCGAGAAGTTGGCGTGGAAGTTCCAGTAACGATAGCGATTCGACTTGCTACGATAGGAGTAGCAAAGGTCGATCTGACCGCCCAACTCGTTGTTCAAGTTCACCTGATAAGGGTTCAAATTTGCCAACATATAGGTGTATTGACGAGTCAATGCCGGAATATAGTTGATGGTGTTTCCGCCATCGGTGTTGATAGGATTTTCTGCGCCGTTCTCTCCCTTTGGTACGAAGTTGTCGATTCTCGTACCCATATTCTTCAACGCGCGGAAGGTTCCCATCACGCTGAATGTCTTGTAGCTGTAGCCCACCTCTGCGAGTGCTGTCCAACCCTTCTTGTAGTGCATATCTATTGTGATATCCTTGCCTTTGTGGACATACTCACCACGAACGGTCAATCCGTTCCAACCGAAGTTCAAACGACCCGAGTAGAGGTTCAGATTGGGCTTCAAACCGTAGTACTCCCAGCGAGGAATACCATTTCCGTACTCATCAATCGAGGAAAATTCGAACTCGTTCCACCAGCTTGTCCTCTGCGAGAGACTCTGGAAGCGATTGACATACGAACCCTCGATGTTGAATGTTATGGCCGATGCCTTGAATATGTCGGCCAATGATACCGAGAGGTCGGCACCGCGCACCCAACTCTTCGAGTATTCGGTGTAGAGTCGTGGGCGACCATACAAACCCTTCAATGTCACATAGCGACCAAAGCTGTATAACGCGCGCACACCTTCAACCGAGTTGTTTACGCCAAGCTGACGATCCTCGTATGAGCGGAATATCAGACCATTTCCGAACTGGTCGAAGATGTCTCCCACCAAGATTTCGAAATTGTCATCGCACCACTGCACATACTTCGATGCAAGATATACCTTGCGTCCCGCAGCCAAGGCATTGTAGCCAACAAGCGCAGGCGCAAAGATATTCATCTGTAAACCAGCCGAGAAACGACCGTTGGTGTAGTCTGCCTTCAAGTAGTTGTTCGAACCAAATCTATCCTCAGGACGAGGCTCATTCTCGGTATAGATCTTGTTGTCGGGTGTGTAGTATATCGATGAAGACTCCAAACTACCCGATAGTTGACCATTGCCAAGCACCTTTTGAGCCGAGGCATAGGTAGCAAGAGATAATACCCCTACAAGTAAGAGAGTTAATCGCTTCATTTGTTACTTCTTTTTCTTTTTTAGAGCTACGACTTTGTCGAATAGCAACTGTTCGCTACCTGGTGTGTAGCCCGAGTGCGAGTATATGATGTCTCCGTTTGCGTCGACCACGAACGACTGAGGAGTGAGCGACACATTCATCGCACGCTTCAATGTCTGATTCTCGTCATAGACGCATACGAACTCCCAACCGCGCGACGATGCTATGGCCTTAGCCGAAGCCTTCAAGCGTGCGTCATCAACCGAAACAGCAACTACTACGAGGTCCGCCTCTTCGCGCCACTCAGCCAATGAGTCGTTGATGGCGTTGAGCTCCTGAATACAAGGCTTGCAGGCGATAGACCAGTACGAAATAATCATTGGCTTACCCTGTGCAAGCGATCGTACCGAAACAAGTTTGCCCTGTGCATCCTCAACTTTTACATCGGGTAACTGCTGTGCCGAAGCGACAAAGGTCGCCAAGACAAGAGACAAAAGTGTTAATATCTTTCTCATAATCCAATCTTTGTAAAAACTGTAATCAAGGAGCCGCCAAGATAGAGACTCCCTGATTGCAGTCTATTCTGAAATTAGAATCTGTTAGCCGAACGCTTCGAGAAGTGCTTCTTGATGCGGATATCCAACTCCTCACGAGTAGGGTACTTTGCAGTGATAACCTTCACCTCGTTCTTCTTTGTCTGAGGAACAAAGGTTGTGTGACCATAGCTCTTCTTAGGTGCAGTGTATGTAGTGCCGTTAGCCAACTTGGTAGCCTTAACCACCTTGTTGAATGTGGTCGACATCTTGGTGCTGCTCTCAGTGCCGTTCCAGCCCTTGGTCAAGACTACGCTCGACGAGATGTAGTTGTTGTAGAACTGCAACTGACCATAGTAATCGAACAATACATTAGGGTAGAAGTCCATTGGTGTTACATTGCCCTTCTCATCCTCGAACTGTACGGTGTAACCATTGATTACGATGCTGCCATCCTCGTTCAATGTTACAGGGAGACCTGCTGCCTGTACATCGTTTCTGAACTCTGGATTTGGATGTAAATTGAATGCATAGCCAGTCTCGTAGTTACCACCGCAGAGGTAGTGATCCATACCGTTGAACCAGCTTGTCAACGAAGGAATGCGATTCGAGTGAACAGGAACAAAGATATTGCCATTAGCATCAACCTGCAAGAACCACTTTGGACCGAAGTCCTGGAAGAGGTAATCAACGATAGATGCGTTGTAATCCTCCATAAGGAAGAGACTCCAAGGTGAAGTTGTGCTGAGAGTACGATCGTCGTCGATTGCCCAACCCAAACAGAGAACGCGGTTCTGAGAAACCAAACGCTCGTTGTATTTAGCAGCCTGATTGTTGTAGTCTGCGAGGTAAGCATCAGCAACCTCTCTGCTTACGCCGTGCGACTCAAGCATTGCATACTGAGCCTGAGTGAGAGACTCCGATGCATTCAAATCGCCGATAGTAACCTTCCAGCTACGCTGTGTTGCAGTGTGAACTCCGGTCTCACCATTGTACATATTCACGGTAGCAGTAGCAGTCCAATCACCCTTCAACTCGTTCAACTTAGTCATATCGAGTGGGGTAGCAGGAGTCTCAACCAACGAGTGTGCTACTGCATAACCAGGAGTAAGCTCGCTATCAGGGTTACTTGCATTACCCTCTGCGTTCCAAGCTCTGAATGCGGCTGTGAATGAGCTGTTCTCGAGTACATCAAATTCAATAATTGCACCGGCGTTCGAGTTTACGAGTTCTAGGTCAGCGTCGTTGAGCTGAAAATCTGCAATACCAGCATTCATCATAACCATATCGGTGTAGGTGTAGCCGGTAGCCTTCATATAAGCGTCGAATTCACGAGTGTAGTTAGCCACAAACGATACTCTCTTCACTGGGTTAGACTTCCAATCAGGGTTCTTAACGTTGAACTTAACCTTCCAAGGCGAAGCCTCTGGATCCTCATTAGGATCGATAGCAGTTACGATCAATCGAGGCTCAGGCAATGTGTAATCCTTGAGCTGGAACTCGAAGTGCTGGAAGTTCTGAGCAGTCATATCTGGCTGCAACGAGCCGTCATCAGCAGTGATTGCTCCAACAGCATTTACGACAAGGTGGTACTTGCCACCTGCAGTCAATGCCTGGAAATAGTTCTCGAGACGAAGCTCCTGAACACCCTCCGCTCCGTAGAAGTAGTTTACGATACCCAACTCGCCAGCTGTCTGCGAAGTGGTGAACCACTGCCAGTGAGCCTCGTTGCCACGAAGGAACATATCTGTGATATCCTTGAAACCGCTCTGGTATGCGTCGCGCTCTTCATAGAGACCTACGAGGTACATATATGTGCGGTTATCAGGGGTGAAGGTGATCTTACCGCTGTTCGAAGAGAGCTCCGAAACATTTACACCTACACTACCATCAAACAACTTTGGACCAGGCAATGTCAACTGGACCTCACGGAACCAAGCTCCCTTGTTCCAGAACAACTCTGGATCAACATCCGGATTCTTCTCGACAGCTGTGTAGTAAGCTGTGTAGTCGTAAGGGAACCAGTACCAACCCACATCGTAGCCGAACGAGAATGGACCGTTTGGCTCCAAACCGGTCTCAGGGCTGCAGTAGTAAGCCTCGCCTAATCGGAGTACCAATGGCTCACCCGGCTGGAACATATCGTAGTACTGAATAACATCAGCAACACCTTGCTTAGCCTCCTCGCTGTCAGGAGATACCTCTGTTACATTCTTAAGACCAATGGTGTAGTATCCAATCTCGCCCTTTGCGTTGCGGCGATATGCGTTGTAGTGGTTGATGACCAATGTGGTATCTCGGCTTACTACAGTTGCAGGATATACGAAGTCGCACATAAAGAGTGACTCTGCAATCGGTGGGTTGTAGTTGTATGCAAGAGCAGCAATGTTACCAATGCCCCAACGGATACGACGGTTCTCTTTCTTCACATTTTGAGGAACCTGCACAAATACCTCGATGCCCTCATAAGTCTCACGAATAACCTCTACGTCGTTGTCAGAATACTTGTCAGGAGTCTCGAACTTGACAGAGAGGATCTCGCCATTGTTGTAGTACTCCTTGTTAGGTGTGATAGCTGCAATGTAGACTACAAACTTCTTGGCCTTGTCGAGACCTTGGTTACCCGAGATGTGAATCTTGTCGAGCGAGGTTATATTCTCGTAAACCATACCCGTACCGTTCTTGTCCGAACGGAAGATCACGGCAATATTAGGGTTCGTGCTAACCTCGCGGTTGAGGATAGGCTTCTTGTTAGCGTCGTAACCCTTGATGGTCATCTCTGTACCATCTTCGAGCACAACATACTCCTCGACCAGGTAAGCCAGCTTCGACAAGTTAGCTGCTCTTACCGGTACATCAACCGAGATAGCATTGTTTACAACTGCTTCGCCTGTAATTTGAAGCATTGGAGTTCCGTCACCACTGTTTGGGTCTGAAACACACGATGTTGCAACATTGCCAAGGAAGAATACGATGGCAAGAGCAACCAATGATTTGAATAAGTTTTTCATAAAAAATGTTTATTTGGTTTGAAAAATTGTATTGTTCTAAAACAATTCGGGCGAAAGATAGTGATTTTTTTTGAAAAAATATCTAACATCATCCCACTATTTTTCTCGCGCGTTATGCGCGTAGTGCAAAATTTTCGTCACGACGGGACAATATGCGCTTCTACGACATAAAAAACCATCGGCATTGCCGATGGTTTTGTGGTTGAGTATTTGGGTTTAAGGCTATTTGTTGTACTCCTCTACACCCTTGCGGAGGAACTCTACAAATCCCTCTACCGAGAGGTCGTAGCCGCGTGGTTCGCCCAAGATAGCACCCTCCTTGCCCTGCAATACATAGTATGGCTGTGCGTTAACACCAAAGCGTGTGAGGGCGTAGTTGGCATTGATCGCACCCAAAGTCTTGAGCACATCGCCATTCTTGGCAGTCACCCAGTCGCTCTTCTCCAGCTTCATCTTGTCGTCGGTGTAGAGCGCCACAATAACATACTCCTCGCGCAGAATCTGCTGCACTGTAGGGTCTGCCCAAACTCGAGCCTCCATTTCGCGGCAGTTGACACATCCGTGACCCGTAAAGTCGATAAATATCGGTTTTCCTACCTTCTCGGCATAAGCCTCTGCCTCCTTCATATCGAAGAAACCCTTCAATCCGTGTGGAAGGTGGAGGAAGTCACCATATTTAGGGTTGTCTATATCCGACGATGTGGCTGCTGCGGTCGGTGCAACACTCTGTGCGCCAAGCACAAAATCCTGCGACGAGAGTGGTGGCAGATAGCCCGACAACGCCTTCAAAGGTGCGCCCCACATACCAGGAATCATATATACCACGAAGGTAAATACACCGATTGCCATCGCAAGACGACCGATGCCGAGGTGCTTGAGATCCTCGTCGTGCGCAAACTTGATCTTGCCCAGCAAGTAGAGTCCGAGCAACGAGAATACCACAATCCAGATTGCGAGATATACCTCACGATCGAGCAAATTCCAGTGGTAGACCTGATCGGCCACGCTGAGGAACTTGAATCCGAGAGCCACCTCGATAAAGCCGAGCACGACCTTCACCGAGTTGAGCCAACCTCCGCCTCGTGGCAACTTCTTCAATAACGATGGGAAGAAGGCAAAGATTGTGAATGGCAGAGCAAAGGCGGTTGAGAATGCCAGCATCGTAACGATTGGCGACCACACCTCACCCGAGGTTGACTTGATAAGCACCGAGCCTACGATAGGGCCTGTGCAGGAGAACGATACCAAAACGAGTGTCAATGCCATAAAGAAGATACCGCCAATACCGCCTCTATCCGACTGTGCGTCGCTCTTGTTCACAAGGGCACTCGGCATTGTAATCTCGAAAGCACCGAAGAACGATGCTGCAAAAATCATAAATACGATGAAGAATACGATGTTTGGCAACCAGTGTGTAGCGAGCCAATTGAATATGTCCGCAGTCACTGCATCGCCACCCGCTACGCGCGTAATAATAATAAGTATCGCGATAGGAAGGGTATAGAGCGCGATGATGAACAGACCATACAACGATGCGTTGATACGTCCACGAGCAGCCGAACCGCTATTCTTCATAAAGAACGATACAGTCATTGGTACCATTGGGAAAACGCAAGGTGTAAGCAAGGCCATAAAGCCCCACAAAACCGCCTCGATAATGAGCGACCACAACGAGCCCGAGCCTGCTGCATCCTTCACGGCTTTAATCTCTGCCTTTGGAGCTGTAGCTTCGCCGAGCGTTATGGTAATCTCCTCGGTAGTAGGGGAGAGGCAGGTGCCAACATTGCACGCCTGGTACGAAATGGCAACTTTTACTTCGCCGCCTTTACCTTCAACCTTGAAATCTTGCTCGAAGATAGCCTCACGTTCGAAGTAACCCTCTTGTCCGCTTGATGTCAATCCGTACTCGTCTTTTACCAGATGGGCATTCGACAACGAACGCAACTCGCCTTCGACAGCAACTCCTTCGCTCGAAGAGAACTCGAATGTGGTTGGATTTAATGTGAATGCAGGGTCGGTTA
Organism: Alistipes sp.; assembly: GCA_017505725.1. Lineage (GTDB taxonomy): Bacteria > Bacteroidota > Bacteroidia > Bacteroidales > Rikenellaceae > Alistipes. The sequence continues at coordinate 39,259 of JAFVOR010000020.1, read as the reverse complement.
CGTAGATATGCCAACCATCACCAATCTCGGCTTTCAACTCTACGGTGTAGAGACCGTCACCCTTGTCGGTGACAGATTGCTCCCACTTTACGGGGTTTTCTCCCTGCGCCACTGCCAACATCGGCATCACGCACAAGAGTGCAAAAAATAGGTTTCTTAACATCTTCATAAAAATATCTGAATTTTAATTACTCAATCTTTGTAAATCTCAGCGCCTGCCACTCCTTATGAGAAAGTTTGCCCGAACGGTCGAAACCGAGCCTATTCGCATGCTTGGTAAGTGCCTCGATATCCTCGGCCAGAAATCCGCTGATAATAAGTTCTCCGCCATTTGTGAGGGTTTTCGCGTATGCCTCCATATCGGTCAGGAGAATGTTGCGGTTGATGTTTGCCAATACAATATCGAACCTCTCGCCCTCTATTGCTGAAGCGTCGCCACAAACCGAAACTATTTTGTTTGTTACGTCATTCAAAATGATATTCTCGCGCACGCTCTCCTCTGCCATATCGTCAATTTCGACAGCCAAAACACTCTCGGCACCGAGCTTTGCCGCTACGATAGCCAAAACGCCCGTTCCGCTGCCCATATCGAGCACACGCTTGCCCTTTAGATTTGAGGCAAGAAGCGACTTGACCATAAGTTGCGTTGTGGCGTGGTGTCCCGTACCAAACGACATCTTTGGCTGAATTATAATATCCAAACCACCGTAATTTTGTCGCGACTTGTGATATGGCGCACGAATCAGCACTTTGTCGTCTACCTCCACCTCCTTGAAGTTGCTCTCCCACTTGGCATTCCAGTTCTCTATCTCGATATCCTCGAAATAGTAGTCGATGAATCCCTCACTCTCGAGCATCTCAACAACCTCGTCGTGATGTTCCTCCAGAGCCTCCTTGGGTGCGTATGCGCCAAATAGTCCCTCCGCATAGTCGAAACTATCGAAAGGGTAGTCTGCGAGGTAGGCGGCCAGGATGTCGCCCTGCTCCTCGGTGGTATTGACTGCAAGTTTTGTGTAGGTTGCCATATACTATTCCACATAGAGTACCAAACCCTTCAAATACTCCCCCTCGGGGTGGTAGATATTGATAGGGTGGTCGGTAGGTTGTGTCAATTGGTGAAGGATGCGCACCTTGCGTCCTGCTATGGCTGCAGCGGTGAATACCGTAGTACGGAACAACTCCTTCGACACCGCCTGCGAGCAGGAGAATGTGAACAAGATACCTCCGCTCTTAATCTGCGACAAGGCACGAGCGTTCAGACGCTTGTAGCCCTGCATCGCATTTCCCAACACCTTGTGGTGCTTGGCAAATGCCGGTGGGTCGAGGATTATCATATCGTATTTGTCGCCGATATCCTTCAGATACTCCACTGCATCGCACGCCAGCGATGTGTGAGGTGCATTCTCTCCGAAGTTGAGTCGGATATTCTCGTCAACCAAGCGCACTGCACGCTCCGAAGCATCAATCGAGCAGACCTCTTTTGCTCCTCCCGCCAAGGCATATACCGAGAAACCTCCCGTGTAGCAGAAGGTGTTCAATACGGTGCGACCTTTGGCGTATTGCTGAACGAGGTGGCGGTTGAAACGCTGGTCGATAAAGAAACCTGTCTTCTGTCCCTCCTCCCAGTTGACGAGGAACTTGTGACCATTCTCCACCACGATGTTATCCTTCTCTGCCGAGCCATAGAGATATCCATCTACGGCGTTGAGGTTAGCCTTGAAAGGTACTGTCTGTGCGCTCTTGTCGTAGATGGCAGATATCTTTTCGCCATAAACCTCGCGGATGGCGGTAGCAATCTCGTTGCGCGAGAGATACATACCTACCGAGTGGCACTGCACCACTGCGGTTGTACCATAAATATCGACCACCAAACCGGGCAATAGGTCACCTTCTCCGTGAATCAGACGATAGCAAGTGGTCTGCTCATTATCGGTAAGGTCGAGTGTGCGACGCACATCGTAGGCTGTCGCCACGCGCTTGTGCCACCACTTTGCATCAATCGCCTCCTCCTCGAAGGTGAGGATGCGTACAGCAATCGATCCAATCTGGTAGTGTCCGCGTGCAATGTACTCTCCACGCTGGGTGAAGATGTCTACCAATGCACCTTCGGGGATACTCTCGCCATCGCACTCTATGCGCTCGATGGCTCCCGAGAATACCCAAGGATGGCGGCGAAGGAGTGACTCCTCCTTACCGCGACGGAGATATATCTTTGCTCTGCTCATAAACTGCTATTCGTAAGGCTCAACATAGAGGGTGAATACCAACGGTGTGTATGGCAAAATCTCGGTGCTGATAGTTGTTGTGGTCACGGTATCCTCGTCTACATCGTAGTTATAGTTGTAGTTGTAATAGTTGTAGTCGTAATAGTTGTAGTACGGACTATAATAGTTGTAGTACGAGTTGTAGTAGTTGTAGTAGTTCATCGCGTTGTAGTAGCTCAGCGAAGAGCCCGACGATGATGTCTCGGTCGATGTGCTACCCGATATGCCACTTGCGCCATATGCGTAGCCCGATGTGGTGATGATCTGTCCGTAGGCTCCGTGGTGCATCTGCGGAATGCAGTAGTACCACGCACCGATGGCCTGTCGGTTGTCTGCCTCTTTGCCTTCGTCGTCCGATGGGCTGTAGCTGAACACCTCGCAGGTTGGTGTCTTCTCGTCGAACAGATATTGGCGAATCTCTGCTATGTTGGTGTCGAGAACAAATCCATCGAGGAAACGCACCACATACCAGATCTTGGCACGACCATTCTTTGTTACTTGCGTCTTTTCGCCCTGCTCATTGCGAGGAATTCCCTTGCCGAAACGCTTGATGAGAATCTTGTTTATCGAGTCGGTGACAACGGCCATATTACCATCCATATATTTGCGGTTGTCGGTATATGGGCGGTAAAGTTTGTTGCTCTCGGTCATACATTGTGGCTGCATATACTTATGCGTGGAGACATCGTCGGTCTCGGGGTTGTAGTTGAGGTTGTAATACAAGCCCTTGAGTTTCAGATCGTCATCTTCGCCGCTCTTCTCCGACTCGCTCTTCTCGGCTTGAGTCCAGATACCCTCGTAGCCGATATAGTCGCGCACCATCTCCAGCTCGAGCTCCGATGGATTCTTCACCACATCCAACACCTCGACATCGAGGATGAGTGGTCGTGATGCGTCAAGTGAATACTGACCTTCGTAGCCTCCCTCGGCCTGCGAACCACCTTCGCCATAGGCAATCGAGGATGGGAGATATAGGCGCACCTTCGAGCCACGACGCATCTTGTATGTCTTGTCTCCGAGCTTCAGCTCGTTACGCATAGCGAGGTACGAGCCCTCCAGGAGGCCCATATTGGTGTTGCCGCCATAGTTGACATAGGGTGCGTAGTGTGTCGAGTGCGAGAATGTGCCACACAACTGTGCCAATTCGTAAGAGCGAGTCATACATACTGCGCCATTGATGTCACGACCTGTCATCTTGGTAAATACCCAGCAGGTGTCCTGATCCATAATGGGCTCTGAACCGAGGTTATTGCCATTGATGGGCAACATCTCGTTCTTGTCGTCCTCCAATATCTCCACATAGTAGCCGCCATTCTCCTGGAAATTATCCAGGAGCTCTGACTTGTTGAGTGCAATCCAGGCCTTGAGCGAAATCTGCTCGCGCTCCTTGTTCGATACCGAAGGCTCCTTTATGCACGAAGTTGTGGCGAGTATGGCCAAAGCCACCGCCACCAAACTCAATATAGTCTCTTTGAATCTCATATCTATTTTGTAACTTTCTCAATTTTGATATACCACGCCACCATCGAATGTTTAGGCACATTGCCCACAAGTCGTTTGCCATAGGCGAGGTTCGATGTCATATATATCTGCACCGAGTCGGCCTCGCGGCATCCCGGTAGAGAGTGTGCCAACCCCTCGATGATGCTGCTCTTGCCAAGCTCGATTGTGAGTGGATCGGTCGACCAATCGAGTGTGCTACCGCTCTTTTTGCTCAGCTGCTCGATAATCTCGGGGATATTCGACCAGTAGATGGAACTTGCCGATGGCTCCGAGCCGGTGAAAGGGTAGGCATTGAAACGAATCTCGATGCGGTCGCCCCACTCGACTACGGGCTTTGTGTTGCGGTCAGCATCGTAGTAGTTCACGATGTAACGATAGGCATAGCGCGAAAATGTACTGTAGAAAAGTGGCTGATTTTCAATTATATCGCCCAAAATTTCCTCCGACACAATGCGACGTCCCTCGAGATATTTCACAATCTTATCTCGCTCCGTAAGTAGAGTGTCCTCCTGCTCGCACGCAACAAGCAGAGGAAGCAAAAACAGTATGGCTAAAAACTTTTTCATAGCTTTCAAACGGACAAAGATAGGAATTATTACGCAAAAACTATGTTTTTGTGTGAGAAAAAAATCATTACAGCTGTTTTAGTGCGCTGCGGATGGCATCCTCGACACCAAGTGAAGGCTCTGCTTTGAATAGTTTTTGAAGCACCTTTTCGGATGCTACCTTTGTGAAACCGAGCATAATCAAGGCAGCCAAAGCCTCGTCGAAAGCCTCCGAGCGCTGCGCCACTGCAAGGGCATTCTCGGCGGCGTTGTGCGATGGCAAATCGAGCATCTTGCCACTCAAGTCGACAATAATCTTCTGCGCGGTCTTCAGACCGAGTCCCTTCACATTCTTGAGGAGTGTGGCGTTGCCCGTAGCGATGATGTTGCGCAACTCCGATGGCGAGTATGTCGACTGAATCATTCGGGCTGTGTTTCCTCCTACACCCGAGACGCTGATGAGCAGGCGGAAGAGGTCGCGCTCCTGCTTGGTTGCAAATCCGTAGAGAAGCTCGATATCCTCTCTAACTATGTGATGCAGAAAGAGTTTCACGCTCTCCTCCTTCTCGATTGCCGAGTAGATATTGAGTGATATGTTGATGAAATAACCTATGCCCGCAGCCTCCACTACTGCATAAGCAGGAGCTACTTCGGCAAGAGTTCCGTTGATATATTCGTACATATAAGAGTTGTTATTTCGTTAATACCTGCGCAAAAATAGGAAAAAACGCTCAAATATCGAAATTTGGTGGCGTCAATCTTTTGATTTTTGACGAAAAGATGTAAATTTGTGGTGCTAAATATAGAGATATGAAGACAATTATAGTTGTTGTATTGATTGCTATCGGAGCGGTTGGCTTCTTTGTGTTGGCTATGTCGTTGACCCTCATCTTCAAGGGACATCACATCGACTCGGAGATCTCGACCAACAAGAATATGCAGGCACTCGGCATCAAGTGCGCTGTTCAGGAGACTCGTGAGGCTATTGCTGCCGAGAATTGCGAGGATATGCCTGATGCTTGCAGTGGCAACTGTGCGGGTTGCGATATTGAACATTCGACTCAAAAATAATATCAGATATGAAGAGATTTTTATTGCTGCTTTTGGGCGTTGCAATGATGGCAACGACCACTATGGCGCAGAGTGAGACCACTTTGCCCAAGAAATTGCATTCGGGCCCATGGAAGGCCGGTCACGTGCAGGGCATCGCAGTCGATGCAAAGCACGAATATGTCTACATCTCGTTCACGACTCTCCTTGTGAAGATGGATATGAAGGGCAATGTCGTAGGAACGGTTACAGGACTTTTGGGACATTTGGGCTGCCTCGATTTCAACGAGCAGGATGGTCGCCTCTATGGCTCGCTCGAGTACAAGAACGACTCCATCGGCAAGGGTATTATGAAGCAGGAGGGTAGCACCAAGCAGCTCGAGACCGGCTTCTATGTGGCAATATTCGATATTGATAAAATCAACCGCGTAGGTATGAATGCCGAGCGTGATGGTGTGATGACTACCGTGCTGCTCAAGACCGTAGTTGAGGACTACAACGCAGTTGTCAAGGGCAAGAATGGAGAGAAGTTGCAGCATCGTCACGGTTGCAGTGGCTTCGATGGTATCACCTTTGGTCCGTCATTCGATGGCTCGGGCAAGTGGATGTGTACCATCGCCTACGGAATATATGGCGACACCAAGCGTACTGACAATGACTATCAGATATTGCTGCAGTATGATACCGAGAAGTGGTCGAAGTATGAGTCGCCACTCTCGCAGGATAAAATGCATAAGCGAGGTCCATCCAAGCCCGATGGCAAATATTATGTCTACACAGGCAATACCCGCTGGGGTGTGCAGAATCTCGAGTACTACAAGGAGAAGAATCAGTGGCTTTTGGCTTGCTATCCGGGCAAGAAGCCGACATTTTCGAGCTACTCGTTCTTCTGTGTGGATGGCAATCGTGCACCTGTCGTGCGCCCTCTCTATGGTGTTGGCTATGAGAAGGTTGGGCCTGTGGTTTGGTTTGCCAATGCCGGCAGAAGCGATCGCAAGGATATCGATGTGCGTGGCTGGCAGAAGCAGGGTGGCGAGTTTGGTATGCACTCGTTGGGAAATGGCTATTTCTACATTGCTACTGCGTCGAAGAGTGCCGAGGGTAAGTCGGCAACGCTCCACCTCGCTCGCTATGTGGGCAAGCGTTATCAGGTGTTCGAAATGGTTGAGTAAAAGGGTTGCTTTATGGCGCGTTACGACGAGATATTTTCGATCAACTCCGATGCCGAATTCGAGCGTGAGGCACTGCGCTTGTTCCGCTATCAGGCGGAGCATTGCGCCCCTTATGCCGAGTATCTGCGCCTGATTGGTGTCGATGTGTCGATGGTCGATCGTGTCGAGTCGATACCGATGTTGCCTATCGAACTGTTCAAGTCGCACAAGATATATTGTGGCGAGGATGATCCGCAGATGGTATTCACCTCGAGTGCCACAACAGGTATGGTTCAGTCGCGCCACTATGTTGAGGATCTGGAGCTCTACGAGCGCTCCTTCACCGAGGCATTCCGCCAATTCTATGGTGATCCCAAGGAGTGTAGCATATATGCTCTTCTGCCATCCTATCTCGAGCGAGAGGGGTCGTCGCTGGTCTATATGGCGGAGCGACTCATAGCACATAGTGGTGGCGGAGGTTTCTATCTCAACGACTACGAGAAGTTGTTGTCCGATATGTCACGCGACTATAATCCGAAGATTCTGCTCGGCGTGACCTACGCACTGCTCGATTTGGCAGAGAACTATGCTCCGCATCTCGACCACACCGTAGTGATGGAGACGGGCGGAATGAAAGGTCGACGCAAAGAGTTGCCAAAGAGCGAGTTGCACAAGATGCTCTGCTCTGCATTCGGTGTGGAGAAGATACATTCGGAGTATGGTATGGCGGAGCTTATGTCGCAGGCCTACTCCTTTGGTGATGGCATCTTCCGTACTCCGCGTTGGATGAGGGTGTTGGTGCGCGATGTGAATAATCCGTTTGCCCGTCTGTCGGATGGTCGTCGCGGTGGTTTGGATATTATCGATTTGGCTAATCGCTCCTCGTGTGCTTTCATCGCTACACAGGATGTGGGCATCCGTTATGAGGATGGCTCGTTCCGCATCGAAGGACGCATCTCGCAGAGCGATATCCGAGGTTGTAACTTGTTGGTTCAGTCTTAGTTATGAAATACGCACAAGAAGATTTGCAACGACTCCACAGCGAGCTCTATGCCACACTTGCCGAGATTATTCGTGTCTGCGAGGTGTGCCATATTCCCTACTTTATTCAGGGAGGGTCGGCCATTGGTGCACTCTACAACAAGGGCATCGTGCCCTGGGACGACGATATCGATGTGGGTATGACTCGCGACGACTACGAGCGTTTCTTGCGAGAAGCTCCCAAGCACCTCTCGTCGGGCTACTTCCTGGAGTGTTATGCCACCGAGAAAAATACGCCATTCTACTTTGCAAAGGTTAGACGCAATAATACACTCTTTGTTGAGGAGATTTGGCGACATCTGGATATCCACCACGGCATCTTTGTCGATGTTTTTCCGTTCGATCGCATTCCCGACAATCCGCTGCTTGAGAGACTGCACCGTTTCTCAGCTAAATTTTGGATCAACTGCTTTATGGCCAAGGAGGTGTGGTTGTGGCGCCATTGTGGCAAGTGCGAGATAGACAAGCCACTGCCAAAGTCGTGGCTGGGTTGCTTTGCCATCCGTGTGGTCACTGCGCTGATGTCCCGCGATGCCATATATCGCAAGATGAATCGTGTGCTTGGTCGCTACAACGCTTGCGACACCAAGCGTGTAAATATAGTCAGAATGCCCAAGGATCAGATTCCGAGGGCCGACGTCGAGAGTGCTGTCGAGATGGAGTTTGGAGGTATGATGGTGCGAGTGCCACGCAATGTCGAGGCCTATCTGCGCCACCACTATCCGAATCTCCGTCCCGTATTGCCCGAAGAGGAGCAGGTGAATCACGCCCCATATAAGTTGTCATTCGATACCACAAAAGAGTAATGAAGCTGCTTTCAATCATAGTTCCTGCCTACAATATGGAGGCCTATATCTCGCACTGCATCGAGTCGGTGCTGCGTACTCCGTCGTTGGCGGCGGTGGAGATTGTGGTGGTGAATGATGGCAGCAAGGATCGCACCTCGCGCATAGCGCACGAGTATGCCGATAGATTCAGCGATACGGTGCGAGTTATTGACAAACCAAATGGAAACTATGGCTCGACCATAAATGCGGCATTGAAAGAGGTGCGTGGCGAGTATGTCAAGATTCTCGATGCCGATGATAGCTTCGATGGCTCGCGTGTGGCGGAGTTTCTTGCATTTCTGCGCAAGATGCAGGGGGTCGATATGGTGGTCACGCCATTTGTTGAGATAATTGGTCGCAAGAGCCGTAGGGTAGAGTATAATATATACGGTCGAAAGCTCTACGAATATGGCAAACAGTACAATATAGAGAGTGTATTCGACGATGGCGCAATACGCTTCTTTATGATGCACGGAGTCTGCTATCGTACCGAGTTGTTGCGCTCGATGGGCTACCGCCAGACCGAGGGTATATCCTACACCGATCAGGAGTGGGTATTCTATCCTCTGTTCAAGGTGCAGACGGTGGCATTTGCCGATATTCCGCTCTACCGATATAACCTCTCGCGCGAGGGGCAGACTATGGATGCGAAGGTGCAGATGCGTAGCGTCGCACAGTTGGTGGCAGTGACCGAGGCGCTGGGGCAATATTTTGTGTCGCGTATGCGCTACATATCATCCGATTCGCGCCTCAAATTTTTGCGTAATATCGTGGCAGATCGAATGCGAATTGTCTATCGCAAATATCTGCTTGCGATGGATTCGAAGAGCTTTGCAGAGAGCGACTTCGAAATGGTCGATGCACGATTGGCGCAACTTGCACAGCAGTGCAAAATCGAGGAATTGTCGGTACCTGTCAACAACCTTTTCAAGGTCGATTTGCTTGGTCGTTGGCAGAGGCGAGGTCGCCGCTATGGGGGCGTAGCAAGATGGTTTCTGCGAATGGTTGACGATGCGATGGTGTGGGTTTATTCGATGATATTCAAATAGATATAATATATAAAAACTTAAACGATATGAAGAAAATTATCCTCCTTTCGATGGTGCTCATCTGCTCGGTAGCAGCAGTGTCGGCACAACAGAAATTCAATTGGCACAAGAACTGCGTAGTTGCTCACCGTGGAGCTTGGAAAGAGAAGGGGCTTCCGCAAAACTCCATCGCTTCGTGGCGTGAGGCTGTTCGCTTGGGCGTTCGTGGCTCGGAGTGCGATGTTCACATTACGGCCGACGACTCGCTCATCGTATTCCACAACCTCACCCATCACGGCCTTGTGCTCAAGGATAGCAAGTATGCCGAGTTGATGAAGTATCCGCTCAAGAATGGCGAGCGCATCCCTACCTTCCGCGAGTATCTCACCGAGGTGGTGAAGCAGAATCGCACCAAACTGATTGTTGATGTCAAGACGATGATTTCCGACGAGTACTCGCTTCGACTCTCGAAGGAGATTGTCCGCGTAATCAACGAGATGGGCGCAATGGAGTGGTGTGAGTTCCTCGGCTCGAACATCAAGGCGTTGCAGTATCTGCAAGAGACCACAGGCAAGCGAGTGCAGTATCTCGGCAAGTGGCGCGAGGAGATTCCCGATATGCACCCAGATCAGGTCTTTGCCAATGGCTTCAAGGCAGTCGACTACCAGAATATATTCTACTTTGCTCATCCTGAGTGGATTAAGACATTCAAGAAGAGTAAAATTTACCTCAATGCCTGGACCATCAACAAGGATGAGGATATGGATTGGTTCATCAAGCATAAGTTCGATGCCATTACTACCGACTACCCTGCAAAGTTGCTCCAGAAGTTGAACTACCAAAATAGATAACCCAAATCAGATGAAGAGCTTTATAGACGAGGTCGCTCTGCGGCTCTACGAAAAATATGGCAACGATATGTCGTCGTTGACCATTATCGTCCCCTCCAAGCGTGCTCGATTATTTTTCAGCGAGGCGTTGCTCAATGTTGCCTCTGAACCTATTTGGGAGCCTCGATTTGCCTCCATCGACGAGATAATGAATCTGTTGTCGGGCGGAGTGCGTAAGGCCGATAAACTGCGACTCGTTGCAGAGTTGTTTAATGTCTACACTAAGTACTCAAAAGAGAAATTCGATCAGTTCTATCATTGGGGCGAGATGCTCGTCTCCGACTTCGATATGATAGATAAGTATATGGTCGATGCCGAGCAACTTTTTACCAATATCCGCGATTTGAAGGAGATTGACTCGAAGATCGACTATCTCACTCCCGAGCAGATCGAGTTGATAAACCGCTTCTGGAACACGCTCTTTGGCAGGGATGCAGTAGACTCTGCCGCCAAGAGTGATTTCTTGGAGGTGTGGAATGCCTTGTATGCCATCTACTCCGAGTACCGCGAGCGCCTTCTTGCGGCGAATCTCGGCTATGGAGGTTTGATCTACCGCGAGGCTGTTGACCGCTTCGAGCGAGGTGAAACATCGTTGCCCGACGATACAAAGTATGTCTGCGTCGGCTTCAATGCTCTCACCGAGTGTGAGCGACGCTTGCTGAAGCGACTCGGTGAGCAGGGCAAGGTCGAGTTCTTCTGGGACTATGACAACTACTATCTCGAGAGATCGAGCCAGGAGGCCGGCAAGTTCATCTGCAAGAATCTCGAGCTGGGTAGCGAGAGTGGTATCTCGCACGACAACTTGCAAAATATCAAGTCGATAAATGTGCTCTCCACATCGTCGAATGTGGCGCAGTGTCAGAGCGTTGTCAACATCCTCGAGGATATTCTCGAGAAGCAGGGCACACTCGACAAACGCACTGCAATCGTGCTCACCGACGAGAATCTGCTGATGCCACTGCTCTATGCTCTGCCCGAGAAGTTCAAGGTGGAGATCAATAAGGAGGGTAAGGAGGAGTCGCGCATCAATGTGACGATGGGCTATCCGCTTCGCAATACCCTTGCCTATACCTTTGTCGAGCGTCTGCTCGACTTGCAGAAGCACGCTTCGACCACCGAGTCGGGTGAGCCAACCTTCTATCACGTTGATGTTGAGGGGCTTCTCTCGCATCCTTATGTTGCCACATCTTCCATCTCAGACTTCGACAATCTGCGTACCGATATCACCAAGCACCGCCTCTTCTATGTGCCGCAATCGATGCTCGCGAAGAGTCCGTTGCTTGAGCTTATTTTCTCTCAACCTGTCGGATGGGAGGCACATTCGAAGTATATCCTCGATGTTATCAACGCTGTGTCGCAGGAGGGTAGCGAGGGTGGTGAATGTACCTTCCGTGTAGAGTACCTTGCGGCGATATACGAAGCACTCAACAAACTGCACAATGTCGTATCCAAATGTGGTGTCGAGGTCTCGGTCGATATCTATCGTTCGTTGGTGCGTCGCCATCTGCAGTCCGAGCGTGTGCCATTTATTGGCGAGCCATTGCGAGGTGTGCAGATTATGGGTATCCTCGAGACGCGAAATCTCGACTTTAAGAATGTGATTTTGCTCTCGATGACCGATAATAACTTCCCGGGCAGCCACTCCACCGATAAATCTTTCATACCATACGCTCTGCGTTACGGATTCAACATACCTACGGTGGAGCACCACGAGGCGGTCTATGCCTACTACTTCTATCGTTTGATTCAGCGCACCGAGAATCTCTATATGCTCTACTCGTCGGCTTCCGACGACAAAAGTACGGGCGAGCCGAGCCGCTATATTCGTCAGTTGGAGTATGAAACAGACTTTAAGATTGACTTCACCAATGTGAGTGTTCAGGTTTCGCTCACGGCAGAGAAGGATATCACTATCGAGAAGAGCGATGAGGTCTATTCGAAATTGCTCCGTTTTACCGCCGAGTATGCCACCGAGGAGAGTACGGGTGAGATCTCGCCAACCGCCTTTTCGACCTATGTGCAGTGCCCGTTGCGCTTCTATCTCAATGTTGTGGAGTTGCTTCGTGCCGAGGATGAGCTCGAGGAGGAGGTCGACAATTTGACCTTCGGAAATATCTTCCACGATGCCGCTTTCAGACTCTACACCAAGCATCTGCTCGAAAAGGATGAAAACCCGCAGGCGGTGCTCTCGAGTGAGGAGGTGCAGGCGGATGTAACACGCTGTGTTGACGAGGCTATTGCGAGCGTCTACTTTGGTCTCAAAGATGGTACGCCTCTGCCAAAATTGGGCGGAGAGTTGATTATAATCCGCAAGATGATTATCCAATACCTCCGAGACAATGTTCTCACTTACGACAAGAATCACCCCGATTTCAGGCTTCATTCCGCCGAGCGTGACTTGCGAATGGAGGTGCCAATCGAGGTCAATGGCGAGAAGCTGACTGTTCGCTTCAAGGGTCGAGCCGATAGAATCGATAAAATTGACGATAAGACCAAGCGTATTATCGACTACAAGACCGGCGCAATGCACCTTGATTTTCCGAGTATCGACGCACTATTCCACGGGCCATTGGACAAGCGTCGTTCGAACATTATCAACACGCTTCTCTATTCGATGATGTTGACGAAGATGGAAAAGGGTATCGATGTCCGCCCCGAGTTATACTATGTCGGTGTGATGAATGACGAGAAGTACGATCCTCGATTAGTCGATAAGTCAATAGACAAGAGACAATCCGACCAACATCTCAATCGTTATTCGCAGTACAGTGAGGAGTTTGAAGGAGAGGTCATTGCGACCGTGAAAGAGATTTTCGACCGCAGCATCCCTTTCTCGCAGTGCAAAAAGGAGGATGGCAAGCGTGACGAGGACGGTGTATGCAAGTTCTGCGATTACCGTTCGCTCTGCTGTAAATAGCTCTTGTTGTACGCCCCCCCCCCCAAAAAAAATGAGTGTGTCCAAAAACTTATTGGACACACTCTTGTTTTGGCTTCCGTCAAACTACAAGCTGATAGCCTCGGAAGGACAAACACCTGCGCACGCGCCACACTCGATACACTTGTCAGGATCGATTACATAGATGTCGCCGGCAGTGATAGCCTCTACCGGACACTCATCGATGCAAGTACCGCACGCGATACAAGAATCTGAAATTTTGTAAGCCATAATGATAATTTGTGTTAATTAACAGTGCGAAGTTACGGTTTAATTCTCAATTCTCCAAAAAAAATTATATCTTTGTGGTGTTGTTTAATCCTAATTGGGTAGAAATGGAGCCAACTGCAACACCTATTCGCTTGACATTTCTCGGTACGGGAACATCGCAGGGAGTGCCTGTTATCGGATGCAATTGTGAGGTCTGTCGCTCGACCGACAAGCGTGATAGACGCTTGCGTACTTCGGCTATGATAGAGCTTCGCAACAGAAGATTCATCATCGATGCCGGACCCGATTTCCGTGAGCAGATGTTGCGTGAAGATGTGTCACACATTACTGCCATCCTGCTGACACACAAGCATAAGGACCATATCGGCGGACTCGACGATGTTCGCGCACTGAACTTTGTGGACTACCCAAAGGCTGTCCACACCGTTCATATCTACGCCTCGGCAGAGACTTGCAACTGCGTTCGCAAGGACTACGACTACGCTTTCGCCAAGAATCCCTATCGTGGTGTGCCGCAGATGCTCTTGCACGAGTTCGAGAATGCGCCATTCGAGGTCGATGGGGTAGAGATTATCCCTATTCGTGGCGAACATTCGCGCTTTGAGATAACGGGATTCCGCTTTGGCAATCTCGCCTATCTCACCGACTTCAAGCGTATTAGCGACGAGGAGTGCGCCAAGCTGCAAGGCGTGAAGGTGCTTGTAATCAACGCACTCCGTTTCGAGCCTCATGATTCGCACTTCTCGGTGGCGGAGGCTCTCGAGGTGGTGGCAAAGGTGAAGCCCGAGCGCACCTATCTCACCCATATGTCCCACGACATAGGCCTCCATAGTCAAGCCAATCAGCAACTCCCCGCAGGGGTGGAGTTTGCCTACGATGGTCTGACGATAGAACTCTAGTTACCTTAATTGATATAAAGGCTCCGCAGCGGAGCCTTTTTTTATTCGCTGACCTCGACGCTTACGATTGATGTCGAGTGCGAAACGGGTGCAATCTTGCGAAGCATAGCCAAACCGCCGCAATATTTGTCGTTTGCGAGTTGTACTGCGTGCGACACCTTGCCCTGCTCGTCAATATGCTTGCACTCGATGTTGTAGCCGATGTGAAACGAGGTGAATTTGCTCTGCCCTTCGACCTTTTCGGTGTCGAGCTCGCCCTCCATACGAATCTCGATTTTAAGAGGCTTGATGCGCTCCTTGTCGAGGATGGTTTTGAGTGTCATTCCGGCACAGAGAGCAGTGGAGTAGAGCAGCAGTTCTTTGGGGTTTAACTTGCACAGCTCCTGAGACTTGCAGAGTTCGAATTTGCCGTCGTCTTTGGCGTGAATAGTAATAGATTGTTGCATAGTATTTATGTATTAAATGGTACGATTACCACCACATACAAATACTATGCAACAATATCTATTTTCAGACGGCTATTTTCCGAAGTATTTGTTCAAAAGATAGGCAAGTCGGTAGCCTGCATTGCGCATCTCCAAGTTTACCAACTCGCGCGATAACTCCACGGTGTTAGGGTCGAGTACGGGCGTGTTGTGGGGATTCCACTTGTAGATAATGGCATTTCTACTGCCAATATCGGCAACCCACTCGTCGAGAGAGCCTTTTTGAATACGCTTTATCTCGCTTTTCGAAGCGTTGTCGATTTCGGCAGCAATCTCTACGCACGACTTGTTCGGATGAATTAAATCCGGCATATAGTCGTATACTGCGTGGAAGTAGGGATACTTCTTGCCATTGAGTTCGCATTTCCAGAAACAACGAGGCCCAGGCACGTATGAGTGGGTAGGGCAGTGCATATCTCCCGTAAAGTGTAGTAGGCATCGGATATTCATCACTATGGCCGAGTCGGTGAGTCGCTCCTGCTTGGTGAGGTTGTGATCCACTACCTTCATAGCGTGTATGGCATCGCCTATTTTTAGGCGCGGATTCATATCGTACTCGTATTTGTGGTCGAGGTTGTAGACGTGCCAGGCCGTTGTATAGGCAATCTCCTTATCGTTACGATGAATATCCATATACACGGCATCTTTTGTGATGTCGTATGGAAGATATTTAGCGATTTTAGCCTTTGTCTTAGGGGTTATATGGCGTTTGGCTATCTCGATGATAACCTCGTGACCGAGCAGACCCCAAGCTGATGCACTCTCGATGCCGACAATGGCAATTGCAATCAAAGCTACAAAGAGACGCTTGATACTTCTCATATAATTATATTATGTCAAATGCAATCTCCATCATATCGGTGAATGTCTTTTCGCGCTGCTCGGCTGTGGTCTCTTCGTGGGTTACGAGCGAGTCCGAGATGGTGCATATACAGAGGGCTTCGTTGCCACTGCGTGCAGCATTCATATAGAGTGCCGAAGCCTCCATCTCAACCGCCAAGACACCCATCTTTTGCCACTTTTTCCAAGCCTCGGGGTCATCGTTGTAGAATATCTCCGATGCGAGGATATTGCCTACTGCGTATTTTACACCCATAGACTTAGCCTTCTCGACCGCCGCGCTCAAAAGTTCGTAGGTCGCAATCGGTGCAAATGTACCCGGCAGACCATACTGTGCGGCATAATTCGAGTTGTCGCAAGCACCCTGTGCAATCACGATGTCGCCAATGTGCAGATTGGGTTGATATGCACCCGCCGAACCTGTGCGAATAATGCGCTTTACACCGTAAAAGTTGTACAACTCAAAGGTGTAGATGCTGATTGATGAGATACCCATTCCGTGTCCCATTACCGAGACCTCCTTACCCTTGTAAGTTCCCGTGTAGCAGTACATTCCGCGTACTTGGTTGACAAGTTTAGGGTTCTCGAGATAACGCTCTGCCATAAACTTGGCACGCAATGGATCACCCGCCATAATCACTCGCTCGGCAATCTCTCCGCGCTTTGCTCCAATATGAGGTGTTGGTGTCAATTCTGCCATAATATTCGATTATTTTGCATAAAATCTATAGATACAGGTATGGGTGTAGGTCTCACCCGGCTCCAAAACTATGCTTGGGAACGATGACTGATTCGGAGCGTCCGGGTAGTGCTGTGTCTCGAGTGCAATAGCTCCACGATAGGCGATTGGCTTGCCAAACTTGTTGTTGTACGAGCCATCAAAGAAGTTGCCGCAGTAGAACTGCAAACCGATCTGGTCGGTCAACACCTCCATACCACGGCCGCTCTTTGGTGAGTAGACATCAGCAACCTTCTCAATCTCGCCATTATCCTCGCGGTCGATTGCCCAGTTGTGGTCGTAACCTGCGCCCATCTTGAGCTGGGTGTGCTCCTCGTTTACACGCTCGCCGATAGCGTGAGGCTCGTTGAAATCGAATGGAGTGTTCTTGACGCACACAAGCTCGCCCGTAGGGATAAGGTACTCGTTCACAGGGGTGATAGCCTTGCTCTTGATGGTGAGGATGTGATCAAGAATTGTACCCTCGCCATCGCCCTCGAGGTTGAAGAACGAGTGGTGCGAGATGTTGAATACGGTCTTAGCGTCGGTAGTTGCCTTGTACGATACTGCAAACTCGTTGTTCGGAGTCAACTCGTAGGTCATATAGACCTCCTTGTTTGCAGGGAAACCATCCTGACCGTCAGGGAGAAGAGCGTAGAATACGATCTTGCTCTCGGTCAACTCTTTTACATCCCATACGATGCGGTCCACGCCGAGGATGCCTCCGTGAAGTGTCTGTCCGTTGTTGTTCTGCGGCAGGGTATACTCCTTGCCATCGAGCGAGAACTTGCCATTTGCTATGCGGTTGGCAACAGGGCCTACTACAGCTCCGAGGAAACGCTCGCCGGTGTTGTTGATGTAGCGGTCGATATTCTCATAACCAATCTCCACATCGGCGTAGTTGCCATCGCGGTCAGGTACCCACAACGACACCACGCGAGCTCCGTAGTTTGTGACCTGCATTACGAGGTCGGCATTACGAAGTGTGTAGAGCGATACCGCCTTTCCATCTACATTGGTCTCGAAGTTCGCTTTGTCGAGCAGGGTGATGCTCTTCTGGTTGTCGCAGCACGAAACGGTTGCAACAAGTGCAAGGATTGCTAATAGTTTTTTCATATTTCTCATTTTTTTATTGGTTTCTCTTCACAAAGGTATGAATTTTCACGAAAAAGTGCAATTGTTTCGGCAAAAATTGCTATCTTCGCTCTCGATAATCGAGGAGTGATAAGATGTTTTTTAATTCTCAATCCTCAATTCCTAATTCTAAATTTGTAAGTTATGAATGTTCGTATAGCCGAGGATTGGAAGGCGCTGCTTCAGGAGGAGTTCGATAAGCCCTATTTTTCGGAGTTGGTTGATTTTGTTAAGGCGGAATATGCCTCGACGCAGGTCTTTCCTGCCGCACGAAATATCTTCCGTGCGTTCGATAAATGCCCTCTCGAAAAGCTCAAGGTTGTGATTATTGGCCAAGATCCGTATCACGGTGATGGTCAGGCAAATGGATTGTGCTTTTCGGTTGACGACGGAGTCGATTTTCCGCCCTCGCTCCGCAATATTTTCAAGGAGGTGGCCGAGGATACAGGAGCGCCTATTCCGTTGAGCGGAAATCTCGATCGTTGGGCGGAGCAGGGTGTGCTGATGCTCAATGCGGTTTTGACCGTCAGAGCCCACGAGGCGGCATCTCACGCAGGTCGTGGCTGGGAGCGATTTACCGATGCTGTGGTGCGTACCATCGCCGAGCAGAAGGAGGGTGTGGTCTATATGCTGTGGGGTAGCTATGCACAGAAAAAGGGCGCAATGGTCGATACCTCGAAGAATCTTGTGCTGAAGGCGGTCCATCCATCCCCGCTCTCTGTTTACAGAGGCTTCTTTGGATCCCGTCATTTTTCGCGTGCCAACTCCTATCTCGAAAATCGAGGTGTTGCTCCAATTTGTTGGTAGTGTGTTAGATAGTGAATATTTGTTGAAAATATGCGAAAAAAGAGCGAGTCTTATTTGTAAGTCTCGTTTTTTTTCTCTATTTTTGCAAAACCAATTGGAATATAAAGTCGTGCAGAAAAGACATTTTTTGTACGCAGGTACCTTAAAACTATGGAATTGTGCTAATTATGATGGCTTGTGGATATCTGACGGGCCTTTAGTGATGAAGTTTTCGCCTTGCTGTGGCAGCAAGACGAGAATCTTTTTTGTCTTATGCACGCGCGTGTTCGTGTATGTGTATGACCAAAACCGATGCAACCGACGACGAAAACTAACAGAAACAACAAACAATAAATTTTTAGTCAAACAAATTTTAACAAAAAACTATTAGCGTGAAAAATTTTACTAAACTTTTGATGGCGGTAGTTTTGCTCGCAACTTACTCTTGCGTGCAAGATCAGACCGAGGATCTGGCTCCGGTAGTATCGGGGTCAGCCAATGGAAGTGGTGAGTTGAAGACGCTGCAGGTGGCTCTTCCGACACCGACTCGTACCGAATTGGGCGACAAGGTGGATGGTAAGTATCCTGTCTATTGGAGCGAATCGGATGTCCTCGCTGTAAATGGCGAGCCGACAACCAAGATCTCCATCGACGAGAACGACAAGTCTTCTGCAATCTTCGATCTCCCTCTTGGTTCGACTATTCCGTATCACATCGTCTACCCATATCCGGGTGAGGATGTAGCGGTGAATAGCGGCAGTGGTTTGTATCCGGTAGTGTTTGCTGCAAACCAGCACCACACCGAGGGTACTTTTGCACAGGGCGCAGCTCCTATGCACGCGTGGTCGGATGGTTTCAATGATGTGCAGATGCACCACCTCTCGACCGTGCTCCGTTTCCCTGTTAAGGCGAAGGCGGGCGAGGTTGTCGATTTGAAGTATGTCTCGGTGTCGACCATCGAGGCAGAGCCAATCGCCGGTGTGTTCGATGTCTACTGCGGTAGCGTGGATGAGAACGATCCAAAGACCGGTGCGCTTGAGGCTCGCGAGGCTTCGACTTCGACCATCTTCTACAACTTCGACAACGATCAGTTCAACCTCTCGGAGGAGGGCTCTGTATTCTACATTGCTGTTCCTCACGGCTCGTACGCCGGCTTCGAGGTTAACATTGTAGCAAACAATGGTGATGTTTGCACTCGTACCTTCAACGCAAGTGGCGATGTAGCGCTCCTTCCTGGCAAGGTGCGCGAGTTCCCTGAGGTTGAGTTCGAGACAACAAGCAAGATGCTCCTCATCGGCAACGATGCCGATATGTTGGCATTTGCTGATATGGTCAAGGCCGGTACATTCGATGCAGCATATCAGGGTGCATTGCTCGTTGCTGATATCGATGTTACAGACAAGGGCCTGAATACCATTGACAACTACGCTTCGGTATTCGAGGGTCGTCACTACTCGATTAAGGGTTTGACCCAGCCTCTCTTCGGCGAGAATGTTGTTGCAACAATCTCGAATGTGAAGGTTCAGGGTGACATTGTTGAGGAGACCAACAGCAAGGTGGGTTTGATCGCCCGTTCGTTGGCTGTAGGCGGCAAGGTGTTCAACTGCTCGGCAGAGGGATCTATCGAGTATAAGAATCCGAATGTGGTTGCAGCTGCAAACCTCGACTTGGTGAATATCGGTGGTGCTGTCGGTGGCGTTTATGGTGCCGAGGTATCTATCGTAAAGAGCGATGTAGATATTACAATCAGCGTTGCAGGTCCTAATGGCGACACCCTCTACAACCCTTGCATTGGTGGTGTAGTTGGTTATGCTTGCGCTACCGGCGATTCGCTCCCTGTAGTTTCGGAGTGTTCGAGCAATGGCGATATCATCTGGGACGATGCTTCGACCAACACAAAGGTGACTCCATTCATCGGTGGTGTTGCCGGTTATGTTGCAGCAGGTACCTTTGCGGATAACACCAACGGTGGTGTTCTTGAGGTGCGCGAGCCTATGCACGACCTCGATTGGGGTGGTGTTGTTGGTGCTTCAGCTGTTTCGGTTGAGCGTTGCTCTAACAAGGGCTCTATGACCATCAACGAGCAGGTTACTACCGCTAACATCGGTGGTGTAGTTGGTACATTGGAGGCTAACAAGAACGCTTCTGTAAAGAACTCTATCGTAGATTGCGAGAATAGCGGTAAGGTGAACTTGAACGAGAGCTTCAAGATTGTGTTGTCGGCAAATGTCGGTGGTGTTGTTGCTTTAGTTGAGAAGAATACAGCTTTGGTATCGGGTTGCTACAACTCGGGTGCTATCACCTACTTGGGCGAGTGTTTGACTTATGGTCAGAAGGCGAAGTATGGCAACACCTCAATGTGTATCGGTGGTGTTGCAGGTCTTTGCTGGGCCGACAAGGTAGATCAGTGCGGCAACAAGAAGAGTGGTGAGATCATCGTTCGTGGTAAGGTTTCGAGCAACGAGCCAAAGAACGAAGATGTTGCACCAGATCAGAATACAGGTATCGGTGGTGTTATCGGTGCTCGTTTGGGTACCCAGACCGAACTTGGTACTGCAGAGAAGGTTCTGACCAGCAACTGTACAAACGAGGGTAATGTAACAATGGTTTACGACTACCTCGGTGGTGGTAATGTTTGTGCTTCGGCTTGTATCGGTTTCTTCGATTCGGATGTTGCTGACCGTTGCGTGAACTCAGGTTCGATCTTCACAGAGGTTTCGCTGGCACGAGCAGGTGGCTCTCCACTTCCTGATACAGGTCAGGTTTCGGCTTATACTTCGGCAGTGTTCGGATATATCGGTAGCGGCGAGGAGTCGCAGTGTACTTTGACCAACTGCGAGAACAGCGGTACCGTAAACTTCAATAGTGGTTCGATGCGTACCGTATACGCTTCGGGTATCAACTCGATTTGTGCGGGTATTCTCCACATCGAGAATTGTACCAACTCGGGAGATGTTATCGTAAACAAGGGTATTGATTGTCTCTATGTGTACGCAGGCGGTATCATTGCCTCTTCGAAGAACGCTGTGGCAGTAACCTTCCCATACTGCTCGAACAAGGGTAATGTAAAGGTACTTGCAAAGGTTGAGACAACGGCCCGCGTGGGAGGTATCTTCGGTCAGTCGGATTGTGCCTTCGGTGAGGAGGAGTCGGTATCTTCGAAGGTTGTTGGCGTTGAGAACTCGGGCGTTGTGTCATTCTCGGGTACAACCAAGGATGTTGTTATCGGTGGTTATGCCGGTGCATACAGCGAGACGTTCCATATGTTGGAGTTCGTTAACACCTCGTTGGGTACTGTACTCTTCGATGGTCGTGCAACCGGCTCGGCTAAGATTGGTGGATTTGCAGGTGACGGATCGCTCGCTATGGGTGGCGACTTGACAGTTGCTAACCACGGTAAGGTAGTCGTAAACGGTTACGCTCCTACACTCTATGTTTCGGGAGGTTTCGGTTACGCTGGGCTTGAAGGCGATGGCGATATCGCAGGTATGAAGAACTACGGTATTGTTGAGATGCCTGCTCCGGGCGAGACTACCGAGTTCCCTACCACTATCTATATGGGTGGTCTCTTCGGTGAGGCTTCATTGAGTACAGGCTTCTCGACTGCCGAGAACTCGTCGAAGCCACGCCGTTCAATCACCGAGTGTACCAACTATGGTGAGATCCGCTACCACGGATTGGTTACCGATGGTGCATACATCGGTGGTATCGTAGGTAAGGCAACTGCTGCACCTATATATAAATGTACTAACGAGGGTAAGATTATCTCGACAGGTAATGCAGGTGATTTGGCTAACCGTGTTTCGGAGAGTTCCGATAAGGCCCGTATGGCATATCAGCTCTTCGATCACGATCTCGCTATCGGAGGTATCGTAGGTGAGACCAACCACGATGTCATCGGCTCGACCAACAAGGCGGCTATCGACCACACTTGTGTTGATAACCCATTGAAGTTCGACGATTACGGTACAACCGCTACATCGCGCTTCGATATTGGTGGTTTGGTAGGTCGTGTATACGTTCCTGACACATACACGGGTGTTGCCTATGCAGTAAACCTCAATAACCTTACCAACGAGCAGGCAGGTACCGTTACAATCAACGGATTCCCATACTGTACAACAAATACAAGTTCGCTCGACTGGGGTTCGGCAACTGCTCTCCAATCGAACGATATCGACGATCCGGATCGTACCAGCCTTCGTCCATTCTATCGTATGAATGTGGCAGGTGTCGTAGGTCGTATCCACGATCACAGTTTGAAGGATGTCAAGGCATTCTTGACAGGTACAACTAACAATGCCGAGGTAATCATTCCGAATGCAAACTATTCGCGTATGGTCAACTTGGCAGGTGTGTTGGCAGATGTATTGTTCAGCCACACAACTCTCTCGAACACCCACAATACGGGTAATATTACAATCGACAATGTAGGTCACGGTACCAGCCTTGCAACAACCGTTCGTCACGCAGCATTCTTCAACAACTTGGGTGGTGTTGTGGCAAACTGCTGTGACTGGCGTATCCGTACCGCGAAGACTTCGAATGCTTGTATCAAGAAGACCCTCACCTACAACAACTGTACAAACTCGGGTAATCTCTACTACGGTGAGGTTGCTGCTTCGATCTATCAGTGTGCAGGTGGTTTGCTTGGTCAGGCTCTCCATCAGTTGGAGGGTTATACCAACTGGTCATATTCCGAGCGTTTGCCATTGAGCTATATGACCATTACAATGAATAATTGCGAGAATAGAGGTGATATCACCTACTTCACCAAGATGGTTAGCGGCTTGTCGTCGTACGATGCAAAGAGCTACGGTGGTGGTATGGTAGGATGTTGCGGTAATGCAACTTCGAACTACCAGCAGCGTTTTACCGCTATCGACCTCTTGATCACAAGATGTAAGAACTATGGTAACATCCAGTTCGAGCGTAGCAATGGTAATATGTCGCCTAATACAAGCGTTGAGCATAGCTGCGTCGGTGGTATGGTCGGCTACTATGTTGGTGGTATGGGTCAGGCTGCCCCTGCACAGCAGGCAAAGAACCCTAAGACCGTTGATGACGCGTTCCATATGTCGATTACATCGTGCGAGAACCACGGTCGTATCTGGGGCTACTCGGGTAACATCGGTGGTATTGTTGGTCGTGCAAACTGGTATGTCGAGATTACCGGTACCGAGGATGAGCCAACAATCAACACTGGTGATATCGTAGTTGCTCGTAACGAGTCGGCTGGCAATGCAGTTCGTCGTACAGGTTATGGTACAAAGGTTATCTACGCGGGTGGTATTGCAGGTGCGCTCTATGAGCAGTACTCTGATACTCGCTTCATCGGTGGTTATACCGCAGGTACCAATGAGGGTTGGCCGGCATACTACCTCGGTTCGCACTACACTCGCATCGAGCACGCTATCAACAAGGGTGCTGTAGGTGCAACTGGTAAGGCCGGTGGTATCGTAGGTGCATTCCGTTCGGTATACTGCGCTGGTCTGGAGATCGCTCCATCGAAGAATCACCGAGGAGGTGTCCTCAACTGTACCAACTTGGGTGATATCTACGCTTTGGAGGGTGCAACCTCGCAGGTAGGTTCGATCACCGGTGAGTTGCGTATGCTTACAATCACCGAGAATACCTCTTATGTAAATAGCGAGACTACTGCAGTAGCAGCTAAGCCTTGGCCAATCGGTATTCGCAATTGCGTTGTCGGAGGTACAATCCTCCGTGGTGCAAACCGCTACACTACAGCCGATGCCGAGAACTATATGAATGTTATCTACGGTGAGAACTGGGATTCGGCTAATCCGTCTATTATCGAGGGTAAGGAGTACGATGGTTGCGTACCTTACACAGTTCCATCTGAGGATGGTGGCGAAGGCGACGAAGGTGATGTTGAGTAATCAACAGCAGTAAGACGAAAATAATTGATAATAAAAAAATAGAACAAATGTTAAAGATGAAATCAGCACTTTACATTGTGGCAATATTCTCGCTTGCGTTGGTTGCTTGTACAGAGCGCCTCGACGTGAAGGATGTGCCAAGTGATTACAATGGTAATGGTGCAACAACAATGGTTAAAGCAACCGTTAAGCCTCTCTCGATTGAGGGACTCGATGGTGTGGGTACCTACAAGTGGGGTGGCAACGTCTCGCTGGGTATCTACGGTACCTCGGGTGGTGCTAACGAGTGCTATCTTCCTGTGAAGTCTACTGCAGGCGACAGCGAGGCCTATTTCTACGGAAATGTGGTGGCAGGTGACTTGACTATCTATGCTCCATACTCGGCAGAGAATGGAGAGAGAGCTCTCGAGGGTCGTGTCGTGATTCCGGCACAGCAGAAGTACTATGCCGATGCGTTCGACCACTTTATGTACAACGCTTCATTCCTCGCTCAGACACAGACCGAGGAGGTGGAGTTCGACTACTATGCAGGTCTTGTTAAGATCCTCATCGAGTACGATGTTGAGAATATCGCCTCGGTGAAGCTTATGGTGGGTAACATCCACGAGGGTTACAGCAACTATGTTGCAGGTGAGCTCTCGGTGGTTGATGGTATGCTCGATGCCGAGCACAACCCAGCATCTGTGGTTACAATCAGCGAGTTTGGCGAGGGTGTAAACTCTACAGTAGCCAACCCATTGGTTGTATGGGCTGCAGTAGCTCCTGGTCTCTACGAGAACTTCGTGGTGGAGATTACCAACAAGGACAATGTCACCATCTCGGCTCCGGTTGCTGGTCCGTTCGAGGTTTCGCGCACAGCTCTTGCTTCGAAGGAGTGCGTTGCGAAGAAGAACGACCACAACAATGGCGTGGATGATATGATCCCTGAGGATGGAGAGTTTAATGAGTAAATATGTTGAACCGTGAAAATATTGAACACTATGAATAAGACCTATTTACTCTCGATATTCGCAGCCGCATTGTTGATGTTCGGCTGTACAAAGGTGGAGGTTATCGATGTGCAGGGTGAGGTTATCGCCGTTAAGGATGTGCCAAAGACTGCAGGTGAGTTCCAGTTGCCAATCACAGTGAATAACAATCCAAAGCTTGTTTGGAGAGCTCGTCCGATTAGCAATTGGCTCCACGTCAGTGACCAGAATTGGAAGCAGAATGCTTACAACCTTACTATCAGTTACGACTCTAACGAGTCTTCGATGTATGTTCGCAACTTCGCTCGCGTGGGCCACGTTGTCGTTGAGACCTACGATGGTTTCGTAGCCGACACTATCGTGGTTAAGCAGCGTGGTATCACTCCGTATATGGAGCTTGAGAACAAGACCATCGAGGCTTCGGAGACAGAGTGCGAGATCACTTTCAACTCCAACCTTACCGACGCTTGCCGCCCTGGTATCACCATCGTGGCAGACGAGAATTGGGTGGAGAGCATCGAGTATCTTGGCTGTGGCACTCACCTCTTGGTGAAGGTTGCTGCCAATAGTGGCGAGGAGCGTCAGGCAAATATCAGCCTCAGCTTCACCGATGCTTGTGGCGTAACTACAAATACAACTTGTGTACTCACTCAAAAAGCAGGTGAATAATGAAGAAGATATTTTACACACTATTTATAGCGTCGCTCTTTGCTGCTTCGTGTACCAAAGAGATTCCGGTCACTCGTGACCACGATATCGACGCAGAGGTTTCGGACATTGCAACCAAGATGGAGTTGTCGGTGCTCTACTGCAACATCAATGATGCGCAGTATGGCTTGGAGCTCCAGTCGGTAGGTGAGTACCTCACAGCTAAGGACGCCGATGTTGTGACTATGGTTTCGCCGGCTACTGTTAATGGCGCAAAGTTCTCGACTTGGCTCACTGCCTATGCAGCAGAGAGTGGCAAGAAGGCTTTGTTTGTCGAGAATGTAGATGGTCGCCTCTGTATGGGTGCGCTCCTTCCTGCAGACCTTGCAGTCGAGGAGTACGCAGTAGAGCAGGGTTTGACCTTCAGCAATGCAGTGCTTCACTTCAAGGCTAACGACATCCACTTTGTGGTTACTGACTTGCTCGAGTCAAGAAACGCTATCCCAGAGGATTGGGAGGAGCAGATTGCCGCAATGGTTTCTGCAAAGAAGGAGTCGCCAATTGTCTATAACCCTGATAATCTTGCTCTTCGCAAGGCAGAGGTTGAGCAGCTCATAGCTCGTACAATGGAGTATGTAGATGCTAAGGGCGTTCGTCCTTTCGCAAAGGATAAGAATTGGTTGTGGTCTATCGATATGAACACCCCTTCGAACATCGATATGAAGTATGGCAAGGAGTTCGCTCGTATGGAGTGCTACGACTACGACGATATGTCGGTGGATTACTTCACCTACGAGTCGCGTTACTTCACCACTCCAAGCGAGTATCTCGCGGCTACCGACCCATTCTTCGCGTTGAACGATGTGATGGTTAAGAATGGTAGCTTGGTAGATTGCCTTGCAGTACACTATTCGGTCTACACTCCATCGAGTGCAACCGGCAATGCAATTACCGAGCGTAACAACTTCCTCTATTCGTCTGACGGATGCTGGAATATGTTTGAGTCGCTCACACTCGATACTGCTGCAGTAGCAGAGTTGGGTACAACTCATTATCCAATTATGGTAACACTTAAAAGTGAGGAATAGCAGATGAAACGCATATTAAACAGTGTAATTTACGCATCGTTCTGCATCGTTGCCCTGCTGTTCGCCCAAACAGCAATGGCGCAGAAGGCGCGTACGATAACGGGACAGGTGTTCGATAACGCTGGTCAGCCAATGATTGGTGCAACCGTTGTCGTAGCCGGCAATACAAATGTCGGTACAACTACTGATACTCAGGGTAAGTATAAGATTAAGGCTTCGCCAGATGACAACCTTTCGTTCTCGTTCCTCGGTTATGTGGAGGTAACAGAGCGTGTAGGTAACCGTACCAATATCAACATCGTGCTCAATCCTGAGAATGTGAGCATCAACGAGGTCGTGGTCATCGGTTATGGTACTCAGCAGAAGAGTGACTTGACAGGTGCTGTCACATCGGTAAATATGGAGGATTTGACCAATACCGCAGCAGCGTCGGTTGACGAGGCATTGCAGGGTCGTTTGGCTGGTGTCGAGATTATGACAACCGACGGTGAGCCTGGTTCTGCCGCTTCGATCCGTGTCCGCGGTTCGCGTTCAATCACCGCATCGAACGAGCCACTTATCGTGGTCGACGGTGTGATGGATGCAGTGGCAAACTTCGCAGATATCGATCCAGCCGAGATCAAGAATGTGACCGTGTTGAAGGATGCATCTTCGACCGCTATCTACGGATCGCGTGGTGCTAATGGTGTAATCCTCGTTACCACCCACGAGGCTAAGGCAAACAAGCTCAATGTTACCTTCAAGGGTACATTCTCGTTGTCGGAGTTGCCTCGTGAGTTGGATATGATGAACGCAACCGAGTTTGCAAGCTATCGTAACGACTACTACACCAACAACTCGTCTTCGGCGCGTTACTGGCAGTCGTGGAAGCCTCGTTATCCAAATCCGGCAGCTTATGGTGAGGGTACCGATTGGCTCGATGTAATGACTCGTAAGGCATTCTCGCAGAAGTATTTCCTCTCGTTGGCTGGTGGTAGCAAATCTACTAAGGTATACTTCTCGATGGGTTACAATGATATTCAGGGTATCGTAATCGACTCGGATCAGCAGCAGTTGAGCGGCCGTTTGAAGATCGACCACACCGTATTCAAGTGGTTGAAGCTCGGTATCAACACTCAGTATTCGAAGCGTCACAACAACAAGAGTAATACCGCTATCTCTGGTAACGCAACCCGTGCGGTTACCAACCTCAACCCTATGATGACCCCAACCGAGACTTGGGATACCTTGGGTGATAATGGTACCAATGGTGGTTCGATCTACGACTCTCCATATTTGAAGGCTACGAAGCTCATCAACTATGACGATCGTACAATCTTGACTCTCACTCCGTATATCGAGTTGACATTGGCGAAGAATCTCCGACTCAAGTCGCAGTTCTCGTATGTTGATACCACTACCGCGGGCTTCTACTATTCGCCATCGGATATGCCTGTAGCAGAGCGTTACAAGTATGGTGGTAGTGCAACTCGCCGTGACAACAACAAGCGCAACTTCTTGAGCGAGACTACTCTCTCTTACAAGAAGACCATCAAGAAGAAGCACAAGATTGATGTTGTAGGTGCTTTCACTGCACAGAACACCAAGTGGAATAACTACTCAGCTTCTGGTCGTGGTTACCTCGATGACAAAGTGACAGCTTACAATATGGGTAGCTTGGTCGACAAGCGTTGCTTGACCATTTCGACTTCGGCTTCGGAGTTGCAGCGTTACTCTGTGTTGGCTCGTGTTAACTACTCGTATGGTGGTCGTTACCACTTGACCGTTACAGGTCGTGGCGATGCTTCGTCGAACTTTGCGGCAGGTCACAAGTGGGCATTCTTCCCGGCTGCTGCATTCAAGTGGAGCATCTCGAACGAGAAGTTTATGAGAGGCGCCAAGTCGTGGTTGTCTGATCTCTCGCTTCGTATCAGTGGTGGTCGCTCGGGTAACGATGCTGTCTCGACCTATGTGTCGCAGATGGTACTCACGACCAACCAGAGCGGATGGTTGTTCGGTGACTCTTATGAGGTGTCGTACTATCCAACCCGTATCGACAACCCTAACCTTACTTGGGAGAAGACCGATTCGTTCAATGTGGGTATTGACTTCTCTATCTTGAACGATCGTATCACAATGTCGTTGGAGGGTTATATGGCCTACACTAAGGATCTCCTCTACACTATGCAGAATGCAGCTATCACAGGTTTCACCTCGCGTTATGCCAACATCGGTAGCACCGAGAACAAGGGTGTTGAGTTCACACTCACAACTCGTAACATCTCGCGTCGTAACTTCCAGTGGACAACCAACCTGACCGTAGCTCACAACTCGTCGAAGGTTACCGATATCGCAACTGCATACGGATATGTATCGACCTACAGCCGCAGTGGATATATGCTCTACGGTTATGCAGAGGGTTACCCTGCAAACTCGTTGTGGGGCTTCCAGTACGAGGGTGTATGGCACACTCAGGATGAGATCAACCAGAACAAGCAGACCAAGACCTATGTAGGTTCGACAAAGGCTATTGGTTATCCTCGTTATGCTGATACCAACCACGATGGCGTTATGAATGACAAGGACCGTATCTACCTCGGTTCGGCTGACCCAATCGTATACGGAGGTTTCAACAACACCTTCAAGATTATCAAGAACTTGTCACTTGGTGTATACTTCACCTACAGCATTGGTGGTCGTATGTACAACATTATGGAGTTCACCACAATGGTCGGTGGTGCAACCTCTAACAAGGATCGTCGTATGTTGGAGGCTTGGCATATGAACCGTAATCCATTCTCGAATGTTCCTGGTGCATACTTCACCGACAGCTATGGTTCGGATCTCTACATCTACGATGCTTCGTACTTGCGTTTGCAGAACATCAACCTCAGCTATCGTTTCGACTTGCGAAAGAAGACTCGCTACTTGCGCGATATCTCGTTGACTGCTTCGGTAAACAACGTGGCACTCTTGACCAAGTTCCCTGGATATGACCCGGATGCAATCAGCGGTGGTCGTCGTATCGACACAGGTCGTTATCCTAAGAACCGTACATATTCACTTGCAATTCAAATTCGCTACTAATTATGAAGAAGATTTTAGTTTTAATACTTTCAGTGGCTACACTTGTGGGTTGTACGCTTGAGGAGAAGGTGATTTCCGCTTCGGAGCCTCACACTTACTACCAGACAGTACCACAGTGTAAGACAGGTCTCAACGGTTGTTATATTCCGTTGAAGGATCTCTATCGCAATGCCGACTACTTCGAGACTTGCGAGGTCGCTGCCGATTTGATCTATCACAATACCGACTCGTACTACGATGCTATGTGTCGTTACTCGCAGTCGGAACCACGTTTCGGTAATACTATTTGGACACAATGCTACAGAGGCGTAATGCGTTGTAACGCTATGTACGCTTCGATTGAGCGCTCGCCACTCAGCGAGGAGGAGAAGGCTCCGTTGTTGGCAGAGTGCGAGATTTTGCGTGCGTTCTACTACTACATCCTTACCATCAACTTCGGTGATGTTCCTTACTATTGGGACGAGGTTACCGATGCAAACAACGACAAGATTGCTCAGTTGCCACGTATGTCGGCTGTAGATCTTCGTGCACAGTTGATGCAGAACCTGGAGTACTGGCTCATCGAGAAGCAGGCTCTTCCATACATCAAGACCTATGCGCCTGAGAACGAGTATCGTATCGGTGCTATGGTAGGTTTTGTGTTGGCAGGTAAGCTCGCTTTGTGGAATAAGGACTGGGACAAGGTTATCGAGTACTACGGCTATATCGAGCAGGTCTATGGATGTGCCGATTCGGAGGGTGGTTACACACCTGACCAGTCGTTGCTTGGCTACTCGTTGAAGGATGTTATGTTCCGCAATCGCTATACCGAGGAGTCCATCTTCGAGTTGCCGGCATACGCAAAGGATTATGGTTTGCGTGTAACCCACGGCTTGGCATCGCGTTGTACACCGTCTCGTAGTTCGACTCAGGTCGAGGGTGGTGATGTCGGTGATGGAGGCGACGATGTCGAGATGGAGGATGATACTGTCGACTTGTCGAAGAAGGATGATATGTACAATGGTATCCGTATTCCTTCGCTCGGCGCCGAGGCTCGTACAACCTCACCTTACCGTCCAACTTGGTATATGTACAAAACCCTTATGCCATACAACTCGAAGGATAAGCGTCGTTCTGTTTATGATGCTAACAAGTGGTCGTCGGACGATATCGTCGAGGTTGAAGGCGGTGGCGGCTGGTTGGCTTGGTGCTATGTTGGTTGGACCCAGGAGGAGAATATGGAGACTGTTCCTGCTCATATGATATTCTTCACCGATACAAAGAATAAGGGCGAGAAGACAGGTCAGCCATACTTGGGTGATAAGTTCTGGTGCCCGGGTATGGTCTATACTCAGGACTCGAACAACCTCAAGATTTTCCGCTTTGCTCACGTAGTTCTCGACTTGGCTGAGGCTAATATGCGTATGGGTGATTGGGACAAGGCTAATGGCTACTTGAACGCTACCCGTAAGCGTGCAGGTCTCGATCCATTGACACTCTTCTCGGAGGAGGAGTTTATGGAGGAGTTGCAGAAGGAGTCTGCTCGTGAGTTGTTCGGTGAGTTCACTCGTCGTCACAACCTTGTTCGTTGGGGTATCTGGTACGATCAGGTGGTAAATCACGCTACCTATCCTACCAGCAGCGGTACCAAGGAGAGCCACTGTGATATCTACACACACGTTCAGCCTTACCCTTGCCGTGAGTACTATCCAATCCCTGACCAGCAGATTGTACTTTCGAACTATAATTTGTCTAACCCTGAATACGAAAAATACGGATTGTAATGAAAAAGATATTGTTATTATTGATTGCGGCAGTCGCGGTTGTTTCGTGCGACTTGTCGGATAGAACGTTCAAGCCGTCCATTTCGCTTGCCGTAGATAACCGCGAGGTCAATTTGTCAAAGAGTGTTGCCGATACAGCTGAGCCTACTTATTACTGCCGTATTACCTCGACAGGTCGTTGGGAGGCTTCGATCGAGACCCAGACCGGTGACGTTTGGTGCTGGTTGCAGGAGTATGCTACTAACATCAAGGGTGAGACCTACTATGTGGCAACACCAATCGAGGCATTCGATGGTATGGAGGAGATGGGCCGCTGGTCTAAGGTTCAGGGCGAGAAGGGCACCACTTGGTTGCCAATCCGCTTCTTGACCTCGTCGGTAACCCGTTATGGTGCTCTCACATTGCGTAACCTCGACACGGGTGAAGTATTAGTTTTGCGAATCACACAGAAGTAAAAGAAGGAGGAGAAAAGTATGAAAAAGATTTTTGGAATTATTGCTGTAGCCTCTGCATTTTTGGCTTCGTGTAGCTCGCCATACTATCCAGAGTATGTTCCAACCGTGTCGTTGGGAGCAAATACAAGTGCGCTTGTGTGCGAGAACGTAGAGGGTACTTCGTCGTTGAATGTAATCTCGAATATGAATTACACCGCAA
Source organism: Alistipes sp. (assembly GCA_017505725.1). Lineage (GTDB taxonomy): Bacteria > Bacteroidota > Bacteroidia > Bacteroidales > Rikenellaceae > Alistipes. Next base: position 6,845 of record JAFVOR010000020.1, on the reverse strand, counting down.
CCATTATTTCGGGCTCTGAGTGGCTCAGCTTCGCAGAGACCGATGGTTTGGTTTACAATGGCTGGGGCAACACCGTGCTCAAGTTCAACCACCTTGCTAACAATCACGACAAGCGTGTAGCTCGCGTAGTGCTTGCAGCCGAGTCACGTCGTGATACCATCAAGATCAAGCAGAAGGGTCAGTTCGAGGACTACCTCGATATTCATCCTGAGGATGTAGCTAGCCAGTTCACCCTCGAGAGCGGTACCCGTATGTCTGCTCCAGAGGCGGGTGGTCTCTACACTATTCGTCTGCGCACCTCGTGCTTGGATCACCAGCTTCGTTGCTGGACCGATCGTCCGGATGCAGTTGTTGATATGAAGGTCGAGAACAAGGTTTTGACCTTCCGTCTCAAGGAGAATATCGACGCACAGCCTCGTATCATCAGCTTCGACTTGTTCTATATTGATGGTTGGGACGATGAGCGTAATGTTCGTGGTGACTTGAACAAGCACCTCACCATCAAGCAGCAGTTCGATCCACTCAACTAAGTGGCCAGAGCAGCATAAAAGAGACCGCGATCCGATGGGTTGCGGTCTCTTTTTTCTTCTATTTGAGCGAGCGAATCAATATGTATAATTTCACTTTCAATATGCCATTTTATTTGGTGATATAATTATTTATAATTAACTTTGTCCCCAAGTAGATATCTATTTGTAAGATTGGCATAAAATTTACAATAATCACATAATCACTTTAATAAAAATCACAATGAAAAGAATAGTCAGATTCTTTATGGCTGTTGTAGCGTTGGTAGCGGTATCGTGTACCACCGACACAACCCAAGACCTCGGTGTCAGTGTTGGCAACGACGGTTTGACTCAGATCTCCCTTTCGCTCGAGCAGTCGCGTACACAGCTCGGTGAGAAGGTTGGCGAGCTCTATCCACTCCTTTGGAGCGAGGGCGACCAGATCTCTATCAATGGCGTAGCATCGACCGCTTTGGGCGCAGATGCAGCAGGTGAGGCTACTGCAACCTTCTCGGTGGCAGGATCCCTTGCAAAGCCTTACTGCATCGCTTACCCTGCAGCTGCGGCTGGTCAGGTGGTGTTTGCCGATGAGCAGACTCACACCGAGGGTACCTTCGCAAGCGGCGTAGCTACAATGTATGCCTATGCCGAGGATGGCTTGGGCGTTCAGCTCAACCACCTCACAGGTGTCTTGAAGATTGGCGTTACAGGTAGCGCAAAGTTGGTGCTCGCACAGATTTCGAATGTTAACCGCAAGCCTATCGCCGGCGCATTCGACTTCGATTTCGAGAAGGGCGAGGCTACCGCTACCGCTGCATCGAAGGAGGTTATCAACTACTCGTTTGGCGAGGGCGTTCAGCTCTCGAGCGAGCCTACTTTCATCCACGCAGTAGTTCCTGCAGGTGAGTATGGCGAGTTGTATGTAACATTGTACGATGCCGATGGTGGTGTGATGTATGCTACCATTAAGACTGACGAGACCAAGCCGCTTGTTGCCGGTAAGGTTCGTGAGTTCTCGAACTCGATTGTCTATGCTGCAACCGACTCTTTGTTCGTAGTTAAGGATGCTGCATCGTTGAAGGCATTTGCCGAGCAGGCTGCAACTTTGGAGAAGGATGTTCTCTTCGTTGCAGACGTTGATATGACAGGCGAGGCTTGGACCCCAATCGAGGGTTACGCAAAGACCGTTCGTGGTAATGGTTACGCAATCAAGGGCTTGACTGCTCCATTGTTCGGTGTTACAAACGCTTCGATCAAGGGCTTGCACCTTCGCGATGTAGCTCTCAACTCTAACAACGCTGCTCGCTACGGTGCTTTTGCTTGCGAGGTTGTGGCAATCTCGGAGGTGGTTCCGGTTATCGAGAGCTGCTCGGTTAGCGGTACTTTTACCATCGAGAATACAGAGTACACCGGTCTCGCGCATACGCTTACTAACCAGAAATATTCGAATAACGACGCTAAGGCTTCGGAGATGGCTTATGGTGGTATTGTAGGTCTTTCGCGAGGTATCAACATTGTTGACTGCGTGAACAATGCGGCTATCACAGTTAATCAGATTGCGAAGATGGAGAACGATATTGATGTTGTTCCTTCTATTGGTGGTATCACCGGTAACGCTTTCTATGTGAAGGTTGGTGATGTTGAGCTCAACACACACCTCTTTGGTTGCGTGAACAATGCGGATATCCTCTACCAGGACAAGAGCTGCAACAACGAGACTTGGCGAGTAATCCCTGCTGTAGGTGGTATTTCGGGTGGTACATATCACCACACTACTCTTGTTAAGGGTGAGAAGGAGGAGTTCGCAACTTTCCACGACTGTAACAACTATGGCGATATAACCTTCCAGGCTGTTGGTGGAGGTCAGGCTCAGGATACTCAGGGCCACCCTAATACACACGTAGCAGGTATCGTTGCTCGTGGTGCTTATATGGGTGCTTACAACTGCAACAACTACGGAGCAATCACTCTCGACGGTCAATTTAAGCAGACCTACTCGGGTGGTGTTTGTGGAGCTTCGTGGTACTGTAACATTGATAACTGCCACAACTTCGGTGCAGTTACTATGACAGAGAAGTCTACCTTCTGGGGTCTTATGATTGCAGGTATTTCGGGTAACAACTATAATACTGGAGACTTTGTACACCTTACAAACAACTGTTCGAACAATGCCCCTATCACCATTCTTGGTTCAACTGCTGCAAATGCAACAAAGGGTATGTACCACTATCGTGTCGGTGGTTGCGAGGGCTTTGGTCGTGGCTTGGCATCAAACCTTACCAACAACAAGGAGGGTGTTATCACTTGCAAGGGTACTGTCAAGATGATGAATACCAACTTCAAGGGTTGCGAGATTGGTGGTGTTACAGCATATCGTACAACTCGCGCTTCGAGCGTTTCTAATAACTACGCAGACATCAATGTTGATCTCAACTACTCGATGCTCGATGGCGTTGCAGATACAAATACCGTTGTCGATGACCGCGCATTGTATATTGGTGCTATTATCGGATACACTTCGCAGCGCACTATCGACTCTGAGAACAAGGGTAATGTAACCGTTAAGGGTACCTACAATTGCGAGTCATTGTTCGTTTCAGGTGCTGCCGGATATGGTAATGTCGGTGCAAATACCGTAAACCACGGTAAGATTACTCTCGACGACAACATCTCGGTTCACGGTGGTCGCACCTATGTTGGTGGTGTTATTGGTGCTAACGATTATGGTGCTTCGAATATTACAGGTGTAGAGAACCACGGTGATGTCTATGTTGGAGGCTCTCACGATGCTATCTGGCTTGGCGGCGTATTTGGTCACAACCGCGCAGCTTTCACAGGCGCAAAGAACTACGGTGAGGTTAAGCTTGCTGTTAGCCAATCTACAGGAGTACATATGGGCGGCTTAGGTGCTAATTTCACCCGTTTCTATTATAACAAGGATAAGGATAATGGTAAGAACGCTGATGGAACAGCAAAACCTAAGGGAGGTATCGAGACCGGTGCTGCAGCATACGGTTTCTTGACCAACTGCGAGAACCACGGAGAGGTTGTCGTTTCTCTCAAGTCCCAGATTGCAGGCGCACTCAACGTTGGTGGTCTTGTAAAGCAGGGACAGCAGGATTTGATTGGCTGCGTAAACTACGGAAATATTTCTGTGAATGGTGGTGGTAGCGTAAGCTCAACCTATCTCGCAGGTTTGGTAGTGTCTAACAGTGCAGAGCTTCGTGAGAATTGCTACAACAAGGGTAAGATTACTATTGACAACTACACTGTTGGTGGTGCAAGCAGCACAGGTTCAGACCTCTTCATCGCAGGTATCTGCTACAGCGGTGGTTCGAATACCCCTTACACCAATGTTCACAACGAGGGAGATATCGAGGTTGGCAAGAATGTGTATGTTGCAAACTGCTTGCGTATTGGTGGTTTCATCACAAATGTCGAGACATCAGGTAAGACCAACATTATCACCGACTGCTCGAATAGCGGAGATATCACAGTTTACGCTACCAATAGCGTTAATTCGAACGGTGTTATGCGTATTGGCGGACTCTTCTCGCAGCACAATAACGGTACACTCAAACTTTTGGGTACAATCAAGAATAGCGGTAATATCAACTATGCAGGTAAGCAGGCAGGCGTTATCGGAACATCTATCGGTGGTATCTTTGGTGGTAATGACTCTGCGGGCTCTATTTCTGCTGACTCGTATGCAGTGATTCTCAACGAGGGAACCGTAGCCTTCACCGGTGAGACTGTTCAGCAGTTCTATATCGGCGGTATCGCGGCATTTGTTTCAAAGTATGCTATTCCTGCAACGGTTAAGCTCATCAATACCGGTGATGTTGTTGCTACTGGTAAGTGTGGCGCAGGCTTGGAGGGCAATTGCATAGTGTCGGGTATCATCGGCTCGTTGAAGGCTCCAATCGAGGGTGCACAGTGCTTCTGCAAAATCGACGCATACAAGTATCAGGCTCTGCAGGGTATGCTCAGCGGTAAGGCTCGCGCAGCTGGTTCCGTCGTGTACAACAATGCGAAGGTTGGTGGTAAGAAGGTGACCAAGTACGACGAGGATGAGGATGAGTATACTACTGTATCTCTCAAGGCTACAGACTACTTCAATTATCTCTATGGCGGTACTACCGATTGGACAGGTAACGATACCTACGATGGCTGTACCTTCATCTCGAGCAAGGATGAGATCGACTATACTGTTCCGGTTGCTCCGGCTCCAGCAGAATAACCTATAAATAAGTTACGATTATGAAAAAGTATTTGAAACCAGAAATTGACATTTTTGCAGTCGTAGCCGAGCGAGGTTATGGCGACAGCATCGGTCTGCCGGGCTTTGGCAGCGAGCAAGACGAACTTGTTTACTAAGAAAAAGGGCTCATCGGAGCCCTTTTTTAGTAAACAAGTGAGTGTGTTACCTATCCCCCTCCTGTGAGGGGGACTTTTGCTTTTTTTAAGGGTTGTTAAAGGTAGTTAAGGGTGATTAAGGGTTAGTAAGGGTGATTAAGGGTGATTAAGGGTTAGTAAGGGCTAGTAACGGCTAGTAAGGGCTAGTAACGGTAGTTAAGGGTGATTAATGTTTTTTTTCTTTTGCTTGTAGCGCTCCCTTAATAGCCCTTAATAGCCTTTAATAACCCTTAATTCTGTTGCGCCGTGATGCCCTTCGGAGTCCCCACAACCCTCAGCCTCACGCGCACCGCTAACGACACTAACGCCTCTAACGACCCTAATAAACTTGCGCCTTGACCACCTTCAGAGTCCCCACAACCCTCAGCCTCCCGCGCATCCTATCAAGCACCGCAGGTGCGAATCCTATCAAATCCTATCAAATCCTATAATCGTTGCGCCTTGACCACCTTCGCTCAACTCTCAACTCTCAACTAAAAAAAAAGTTTTCCGTTTTCCGTTAATTTTTCGTATCTTTGTACGATTTATTGTCATTTTCGAAAATTATGAATGCATTACAAGCAATAATCCTTGGTCTGGTGCAGGGATTGACCGAATTTCTGCCGGTTTCGAGCAGTGGTCATCTTGCCCTCGCATCAGCAATCCTTGGCACTGACCTCTCCGCAGCCGAAGATCTCACCTTCAGCCTTACGCTTCACGCAGCGACCGTGTTGAGTACCATTGTGGTGCTATGGGGCGAGATATGGAAGTTGCTCAAGGGGCTATTCTCGCGCACCTTCAACGACGAACAGGCCTATGTGCTGAAGATTGTCATCTCGATGATTCCCGTAGCTATCGTGGGTTTCTGCTTCAAGGATTATCTCGAGGCGGCATTCTCGTCGGTGCTGGTCGTTGGAGTTATGCTCTTTGTGACCGCTATTCTGCTCGCCTTTGCCTACTACGCAAAACCTCGTCAGAAGGAGAATATCTCCTATCGTGATGCGTTTATAATAGGTATCGCGCAGGCGTGTGCGACCCTCCCCGGTCTTTCCCGCTCGGGCTCGACCATTGCGACGGGTTTGCTACTCGGCAACCGCAAGGAGAGCGTAGCGCAGTTCTCGTTCCTGATGGTGCTGCCTCCAATCGTCGGCAATGCCCTGCTCGATCTGCTCAAGGGCGACTTCGGCGGTGGGGTAGAGACCTTGCCTTTGGTGTTGGGTTTTATCACCGCCTTTGTGACGGGTTGCCTCGCCTGTAAGTTTATGATTGAGATTGTTAAACGAGGTAAACTTATCTGGTTTGCTGCTTACTGCGCTGTGGCTGGTGCTACAGCCATCGTTCTGCACTTTGTATAAGCATTGACTATTATGAGAGACTTCAAGGATATCGACCTCAAGGAGGAGGGTTACATTGCAGTTATCGACAAGCCACTCGAGTGGACATCGTCGGATGTGGTGCGTAAGATTAAGTTCCGTCTCAACAAGATGGGCTATCGCAAGATTAAGGTGGGCCACGCCGGAACACTCGACCCATTGGCTACGGGTATCTTGTTGGTCTGCATCGGCAAGGCAACCAAGCAGGTTGATGCCCTGCAGGCCGAGCGCAAGGAGTATGTAGCAGAGCTGATGCTCGGTGCTACGACTCCGAGCTACGATATGGAGCATCCCGTAGACAAGACCTACCCAATCGACCACATCACTCGCGAGAAGGTCGAGGAGGCACTCGTTGCCCTCACGGGTGAGCGTCTGCAGGCTCCGCCAATCTATTCGGCAAAGAAGGTCGAGGGTTTGCGTGCCTACGAGTTGGCACGTGCAGGCGAGCAGGTGGAGTTGTGCAAGGCGTTGATCAATATCTACTCGATAACTCTCGAGGAGTACGACCTGCCAAAGGTGCGTATCCGAGTAGAGTGCAGCAAGGGTACCTACATCCGCTCGTTGGCGC
>JAFVOR010000019.1 GCA_017505725.1 Alistipes sp. | reverse complement strand
GGCACAGAGAATGATGAACTAATCTACTAAACTATACTAAAATGAAAGCAATAACAAGATTCTTGATGGCTGTTGTTGCGTTGGTGGCCCTTTCGTGTACCACCGATGCAACACAGGACCTCGGTGTTGACTTGGGCAACAACGAGGCGTTGACAGAAATCACCCTCTCGCTCGAGGAGTCGCGTACTCAGCTCGGCGAGAAGGCGGGCGAGGTCTACCCTCTCTACTGGAGCGAGGGCGATCAGATTGCCATCAATGGCGTGGCTTCAGCTCCGCTCAGTGCAGAGTACGATGGTAAGTCGGCCGCAGTATTCTCGCTTGATGGCAACATCGAGCGACCATTCCACATCGTCTACCCTGCACCTGCAGAGGGCGTTGTGGCAGCAACTTCGGGACTCTACCCCGTAACATTCCCTGCAACGCAGAGCTACACCGTCGGCACATTCGAGAGCGGCACAGCTCCGATGTATGGTTATGCAGCTGCTGCTGCCGAGGGTGAGGAGGTGCTCCCTGCAGTGGAGATTCACCACCTCACGGGTATTCTCCGTCTGGCGGTCAAGGGCGACAAGACCTTGACCTCGATGACTGTGGTTGCCGAGACGGGTGCTATCGCAGGTAACTTCGATGTGAATTGCGAGAGTGGTGCTTTGACCGCTCACGAGGATGCATCGAACACCATCACAATGTCGTTTGGTGAGGGTTTGACTCTCAGCGACACCGCAACTCCAATCTATGTAGCAGTGCCTGCCGGTGAGCACGGCATATACACCATCACCCTCTTCACCGACGAGGCCGAGAATAACGCAATGGTCGTTCGCTTCAACAGCGACAACCACCCTGTAAAGGCGGGCGTTGTGAAGGAGTTTGGCGAGGTTATATTCGTACCTAACGCCACTGCATCGCCTGTTAGCGGAGAGTTGGTAATCGAGAACGAGGCTGACCTGGTACGCTTGGCGAAGATGTCGGAGGTTGGTTTGCTCGGCTCGGTGACTTCGGTTCGCGTAGCGGCATCGCTCGATATGTCGAATGTGGAGGATTGGCACGGTATCGACCGCTTCCCTGCAATCCCATTCGATGGCGGTAGTGACAAGGGCTTCGAGATTAAAGGCTTGAAGGCTCCGTTGTTCTTGGCCACCGAGGCACAGATCAAGAATGTAAAGTTGACCGATGTCAATATGAACTCTTCGGACCGCAAACGCTTTGGTGCTATCGTCTGCGAGTTGAACTGCACAAAGGCCGAGACTGTTGCAATGCAGAACTGCTCGGTGGCGGGAACTATCATAATCGAGAATCCTAACACTATAGTACCTGAGGCCAATAAGAACAACTATGGCTATGTTACCGCAGGATCACTTATTGGCGTACTCACTGGCGGTGAGGTTATCGATTGCGTCAACAATGCATCGTTTACCGTAAAGCAGGTGGCTTCGTTGGGCAACACCATAGCATTGTACCCTTCATTTGGAGGTGTTATTGGATGTGCTTTGAGTAACACACTCGATGATGCAACCGAGACCACAGCGGCTACAGTTATCACAACTAAACTTACCAATCTCGAGAATCGCGGTGAGGTCAAGTACGAGGACAACGCCAAGTCGTTCATCTATCGTCCGGTAGTTGCTGGTATCCTCGGCTATACCTCCACAACAGCAGCCACCGTTATGACCAATTGCGACAACTTTGCCAATGTATCCTTCAATGCAATTGGCACAGGCGCAGCGGGTGCAAATACACCGGTGAGCGTTGCAGGAGTTGCAGGTGTTTTCTGTACAGGTACTATCGACGGTTGCGACAATAGTGGAGATATCACTATGGATGGACGCACCTATATGCTCGGCATTGGCGGTCTGTTCGGATATTGCTTCAACAGCGTTACTACAAATTGCCACAATACCGGCAAGGTGGAGGTTAAGAGCACAATGCGCACACTTGGTCTTATGGCCGGAGGTTTTGCCGCTACAATCTACAACCCTAACGACGGTGCTGTAGGTTCTTGCCACGACTGCTCGAACAATGGTCCGGTGAATGTTCTCTGCTCGACCGACGAGGAGAATATAAAGAATGGTTCATACTATTACCGTGTTGGTGGATTTACCGCCTTCGGTCGCCAATTGACAAAGAACTGCCACAACTTGCAGAATGGCGACATCACCCTCTCGGGTAAGTGGATTCATATGTCGTCGACCGAGCGTTCAATCAACATTGCCGGTGTAATCGGCTACAAGACAAAGGGTGCTATCGCCAACTGCGACAACTATGGTGACATCAATATCGACACCGACATCACCATCAACAGCACCTCATCAGATGTTATCAACGCACAGATTCTCAATATCGGAGGTGTGGTATCAGACTCTTCGTACTCGACTACCGAGTCGGACAACCACGGTAACATCACCTTCTCGGGTTCGTTTGCAGGTTATCGCGCTACAGTCGGAGGTATCCTCGGCAATGGTATCAGCAACAATGTTCGTCCGGGTACCGGTGCTGTAAATAATGGTAACATCACCTTTACCGAGGACGCTCAACTCACCCTCTCGGCCGACATATTCCTCGGAGGTTGTGTAGGTATCACCGAGGCAACCGCTGTTGACGGAATGACCAACAACGGAGACATTGTCTTCAAGGGAGATGTCCTCCAATGGACAACTACCTCGACCAATGCCGAGACCGGTGAAGTGACCGAGTCGAAATCTGGAGGTAACTTCAGAGCAGGTGGCGTATCGGGATATATTACCGCTGCACACTCAAACCTTGTGAATAACGGTAAGTTTGAGGTTACATCGGACTGCCTCATCGAGGGTAGCCCTCAGATTGGTGGTGTTGTGGGCGATATCTACAACAAGGCGACCGATACTGTATACGATACCTATACTAATAATGGAGAGATTATCTACAACGCTCATAACAAGGGTGCATTACACCTCGGCGGTATCACATCCGACCCATACTGCGCAACAATGCAGAATATGACCAACAACGGCGCAATATCGCTCAACGGAATTTATGATGGTGCAGTGAAGGTTGCCGGTTGCTTCGGATTTCACGACAAGGAGTTGCTCACCTTGAAGAATTGTACCAACAACGCACCTATCACCGTGCTCGGAGAGTCGAACTCGACAACTGCACTCTATGTAGCTGGCGTATCTCTCTCCGTGAACGGTAAAGGCCCACACAACAACATCTACAACACCGAGAAGGGCGACATCCTCTTGAACCTCACACACAAAAATTCTAATGTGACTGTTGCCGGTATCACCAATAAATTCCAAGACAAATCGTACGATGTGGTAAACCACGGAGATATCACCGTCAAGGGTGACTACGGTGCGTCTGTATATATCACCGGATTCTGCTATGCTACGAACAACTATGTAAGAGAAAGACACGGCAACACAGGTGATTTCCTCATTGACGCAAAAATTGGAGGCACGCTCATTGTAGGAGGAATGTACTGCTACGGAAAGTATGGTGGCACATTCACCGATTGCTTCAACACCGGAAACTACACCGTATCTGAGAATACAGAGGTCGGCAATGGTACATATATTGGAGGTATGATTGGTTACTTTAATGCGACATACGCAACCTACGCCTACAAAAACTGTTACAATAGCGGAAACATCTCATTCAAGGGCAAGGCAGGCGTCTCAACAGAGGCAGTGGCTGACACAAACTACAACAAAGAGAATACCATCTGCTTGGGTGGTTTTGCAGGTCAGGTACGAAATGACGGAACGAAGAATCTGAACATAACCGACGGATTCAGAAATAGCGGTAAGATTGAGTTTACGGGTAGCAACCCTACCGGTCCGGTATTTATCGGTGGTATAGTAGGCGATATGGCAAGACCTACTTCGTCTTGGACTGGCGATATCGTAAATACGGGAGACATCATCTTCACCGGAAGCAGCAAGAGCGACAGCTACGCCGGAGGTATCTTTGGTAGAACAATTGTGGGCGTGGCAAACGCCACATCGCACTGCAAGGTCGATGCCCAGGGTGTTGCCGGTTCGGGTCATATCACAGGATCATCGCGTTCGGAAACGGTCATTGCAACAAACTGCAAGGTGGGCGGTATTGCGACAGCATACGATACCGAGGATGAAAGTTACGAAGAGGAGAATATCACCGCATCGAACTTCCACAAGTATATCTATGGTGGCACAACCGACTGGAGTGGCGTTGTCGAGTACGACGGTTGCACCTTCCTTGCCGAGAAGCCAACATTCGAATAACCTCTAAAAAGTTACGACTATGAAAAATTACCTAAAACCAGAATTTCAGATTTTCGACATCGTAGCCGAGAGAGGTTACGGCGATAGCGTCGGCTTGCCAGGCTTTGGCACAGAACAAGACGAACTTATTTACTAAGAAAAGGGGGCAGTTGAGCCCCCTTTCTTAGTAAAGGTGTGCTACCTATTTGGAGCTACTCGGCACAAAGTTTCCGAATCAGTGCATCATACTGCTTGATGCTATTCTCGATTGAGAATCGTTGGGTACTGCTTGGCCCATTTGCCTGTATCTTGTGGCGCAGATTATCGTCGCTCATTAGCTCGGCAAGTGCCTCGGCATAGGCCCCGATATCGTCATTTGGCACCAACACGCCATTCACACCCGTAGGCGAGAGTATCTCGTGAATGCCCGCACAACAGTCGAACGCCACCGCAGCACAACCGCACTGTTGCGCCTCAAGCAGGGCCATCGGACACCCCTCCGATGCCGATGTCATACACACAATCTCGGATGTGCGATAGAATTGAGTTGGGTTGTTGTGCCACCCCATAAACTCCACTCGTTGCAGTCCCTTGTCAGCCGCAATCTTTCGCAGGTTGACACTATCCTCGCCATCTCCCACAAAGCATAGACGCCACTCGGGGAATCGCTGATAGATCCTCTCCCACACCACCAAGAGACGATCCAATCGTTTATCCCAATAGGTCAATCGACCCACATAGACAACCCTCTTTTCGCGCGGAAGTGGAGCGGAGTCGCCATCGAACTCGGCAGTCGGATTCTGCAAGGTGCAGAGGTGCGATTCCTTGTAGTCAATACCCAAAGCCTTGGCAATCTGCTCGCCATAGCCATCGAACAACACACCAAAGGCATCGGTGTTGTAATAGGCCTTCTTGTAGTATTTCAACATTCGCCTATCGTAGTACCCCAACTTGAGTTTCGGGATGTTGACAAGGTATTTTTCGAGCCATTTACCCATAGTCAACTCTCCGGGCCTTGTTATATTGGCGACCTTCATCTTCTTCTCGTAGAAAGGCTCACCGTGCAGTACGTAAACAATGCGACACAAACCTGTAGCTCGAAGCTCCTTCAAGTAGCTCGGGAAGTAGAGAAGCGAGAAGAACACCTTTATATCATACTTTTTTACCGCCTCGACGATTACGGGGTAGTTCTTGCTCTTTCGCACCCTATAGGGGAGCTTGATATATGTAATAGCCAAATCCTCCTGAGGCAGTTTATCCTCAAGCAGCTGGTTGACGAAGAGAAACACACGATGTCCCGCCTCGGTCAAAGGCTTGGCCAGATTCATAATAACTCGCTCGACACCTCCACCCGGAAAGGATTGTATCATAAATGATATATTAGCCATACTTCTAGGACTTTTTCTTACTGGAGCAAAGATACGAAAAAGAGTCGAAAAGATAAAACTTTTATCGCCAAAACATCGAAGCCACATATCAGACGCAGAGAGGACTCGATTTCGAGTCCTCTCTGCACTGTATCTCCCCTCTATGAGGTGGTCTATTTGAAGGTATGAGTATGCTTAATCGATCCGTTGGTGTCGATTACATCGATGGTGATGCCGCTCTTGTTCACATTAGCCTTGAGCGCGGTATTGTGAGCATTGACTAGGATTGGGAACTCGGCATCGGTAGTCTCAGGTGTGTTGTACGAATATTTGTGGGTGTGTCCCGAGAGCATAACGGTGATGTTCGCCTTGTTCAGGACAGGGAAGAAGCACTCACCTGCGTGCTTTGGTCCGTGCCACATATTCTTGCCGCCAATCGGAGGCATATGCATCAGCACCACACGATACTTTGCGTTCTTGCAATCCTCACTCTCCACTACGCCCTTGAGCCACTCGGCCTCCTCCTTGCGGTAGTTGTCGTACTGCGCAGTCTCGTAGTACTCGAGGCAGCTATCCGGCTTATCCTCGCCTCCGTCCAGGATGATGAAGAATACATCACCGTGCTTGAGCGTGTAGTAAGGTTTGCCCGTAAGCGATGGGAAGTAGGTCATAAAACTTGTAGCGAAGAGTCCGCGAGTCTCGTGGTTACCACGAGCGAGATAGAACGGAACCTGCTTTGCAAAATGCGCTACCGACAAATCGACAAAACCCTGGAAGAGGATATCCTCGGTTGGCACCATACTCACCATATCGCCTGTATAGAAGACCATATCGGTCTTGCCCTTCTCGAAGGTGTTGAGCAATGCCGCCATCTTCTCCTGCTTGGCGTGGATGTCATTAAGCATAATGAACTGAATCTTCTCCTTGCCTGGCTGCAGCGTAGTGAATACATTGTTGAAGTTCTTGCCATAGACCTTGGTTGTTGCCACGTGACCATAGGTTACGCGATGGCCCTTCATATCGACAACCTCCTTCGACGATGTCGAGTAGCGATAGCTCTTGCCCGGCTCGAGGCCTGTGATACGGATCTGGTGAACAGTGCCATAGACACGCTTGCCAAGATAGGTCTGGTAGTATTGCGGACGCTCCACGTGGTAGAAGTTAGTGCCATCGTTCGGGGCAAGCTCAACCCACGAGAGGGCCTTCGTATCGGTCACCCACATAATGGTTGCCTCGGTGTCGGATACCGCCTGCAGATATGGTCCGTGAATGATTTTGATTGCCTGCGCCGAATAGATGCCACAAAGCAGCATTGCTACGAATAGAAACTTTTTCATAGATAGTAATATTTGGTTAGTAAAAAACAATTGTCGCCTTCATTGCTCCGTGAGCACCCATCACCAAAGCCTGCTCGATGTCGGCAGTCTTGGATGGGCCCGAGAGAAATACTCCGTAGCCGATATCCTCGAGCGAGAGTTGTTGCACCGCGTCGTGCATAGTATCAACTACGCAACTCTTGTCGAGCAGAATCACAATATGCTGACACGCAAAGAGATGCGCCTTGCGTCGGCCCTCAACGGGCACCCACACTGCACCATTCTCGGCTACGCCAATCTTACCCGCAACAACCGTTGTGTAGTCGCCACCAAGTTCGTGGAGATCGGCAACATTGTCGGGATTGAGAGCCTTCTCGCTCAACTCCTCCAACGAAGAGACAACTTTATCGGTATCAATGCCCAACGCAACAAGAGTTTCGAGAAGAGAGCCTTGTAGCTCTGCAACCTCGCCACCAACTGCCTTTACCATCTCGGCAAAGTGGGCTACCCTATCGTCAAAACGGATGGGGGCAATGTCGAGTTGTGGTTTTGCAACCTCGGCAAGTTCGACTGCACGAAGTCTATTTAAGATATTATCTCTTGCACTCATCGCTACTCCTTCTTTGTAATTTTGCCCTCGCGCCACAACACACGGAAACTCTTCGATGCAAAGTGCGGCATCTCGCGTCCCGAGGCGTACCAGGGATTTATACTATTGTTATATATGAAGCGAGGAACAAATGGCACAGCCGCCAATGCTGCATTGAATAGACGCGGACGACGCATCAACATATTCATCATCTTCACCATCAACTTCTTCTTCGTATCTGCCACTCCAAGTGGTGCCATCTGCTGACGCCACTTGTATATCTGCTCTGCCAAATCGACCTTGGCAGGGCATACACCCGAGCACGAATAGCACAACGAACACCCCGACACATTGCCTCCATACGCCTCCGGTGAGCGCAACATTCCGAGATTGATGCCGAGAGGTCCCGGAATAAAATAGTAGTAGGAGTAGCCGCCTGTGCGACGATAGACAGGGCAGGTGTTCATACACGCTCCGCAACGCATACACTTGAGCATATTGCGGTGCTCCTCATCGGCCAACGACTGTGTACGGCCATTGTCCACTATCACAAGGTGAATCTCCTTACCAGGCTCGGGCTTGCGATAGATGGAGGTGTAGGTTGTGATGGGTTGTCCCGTAGCCGAGCGTGCCAAAAGACGGGTAAAAACACCCAAAGAAGCCATATCGGGGATAACCTTCTCGAGTCCCATAATGGCGATATGCGTATCGGTAAACGAAGTACCCATATCGGCATTGCCCTCGTTGGTGCAGACAGCAAAAGCGCCCTCGGAGGCTATGGCGAAGTTGACACCCGTCATCGAGACATCCGCCGAGAGAAACTTTTCGCGCAGATGTTTGCGAGCCTCGTGCGTGAGGTATGTGGGATCGGAGTTACCCTTTTCGGTCGAGAGTTCGCGCTCGAACAACTC
The DNA here is from genome assembly GCA_017505725.1 of Alistipes sp. GTDB lineage: Bacteria > Bacteroidota > Bacteroidia > Bacteroidales > Rikenellaceae > Alistipes. Next base: position 53,249 of record JAFVOR010000019.1, on the reverse strand, counting down.
GCCCACCTCCTCGCGTTTGATGTGGATTGCGGGCAAGACAATATGGCTTGGTGGGCAGTGCATCAGCTGAACGATACGCTCGCCCAAGTCGCTCTCTACAACCTCGACACCTCGCTCCTCAAGATATGGCGCAAGGTAGCACTCCTCGGCCAGCATCGACTTCGACTTGATAAGGTGTTTTGCTCCCCGCTCCTCGATAATCTTCGCCACGATGGCATTCATCTCCTCGCCCGACTCTGCCCAATGGACCTTTATGCCATTTGCCAAGGCGTTGCGCTCGAACTCCTCGAGATAGGTTACCAAATGTGACAATGTATGCTCCTTGATAGCCGAAGCGACACTACGCAACTCCTCCCACTCGGGCAACGAGCAGGCCTGACGGTCGCGCTTCTCGCGCACTGCGTATAGAGCCCTGTCGTGCCACGAAGCACGCGCCTCATTCTTTAAGAAGGCTTTAGCCTTTACTGCGTGATAACTCATTCCTCAGCCGTTAGAATTTCGACAATATGTTTTGTGCGGATAGGGAGTTTCTCACGCTCAATAACGCCACCCATATGCATCAGGCACGACGAGTCGGCACCTGTGATAAACTCAGCCCCCGTAGCAATATGGCGTTGCACCTTGTCGTGTCCCATACGCGCCGACACTGCGCTCTCCTCGATCGAAAAGAGGCCTCCGAAGCCGCAACACTCATCTCTGCGCTCGGGCTCTACAATCTCGATACCCTCGACCAACTCCAAGAGGTTGCGTAACTTCGAGTAGTATGGCACATTCTCCTCGCTCGGAGAGCTCAACCTCATAAGGCGGACTCCGTGACAAGAGTTATGAATCGAGACCTTATGCGGGAAACGAGCCTTGAGCGAGGTGGGCTTGACCACATCGTGCAAGAACTCGCAAATATCGTAGATTCGACTCGAAAGACATTGATGTTTATCATCGTGATGGGTAAGGCGAGGATATGCCTCGCGCACAAACGACACGCAACTTGCCGATGGACCTACGACATAGTCGTAGTTGGCAAAGAGAGCCTCCATACGCTCTGCCAATGGCTCTGCATCCTTCTCGTAGCCGGCATTACCCATTGGCTGACCACAGCAGGTCTGCTCCAACGGATAGTCGACATCCAGACCGAGTGATGTCAGCAGACGATACGCCGCCTCACCGACCTCGGGATAGAGGGCGTTGACATAGCAAGGCACAAATAGAGCAACACGCATACTAACGGTTGAATTTCTTGATTACACCACGCTTCGAATCACGCACAAACTTGATGATGGCATCACGCTCAGGTGTCTGCGCCACGGTCTGCTCGGCCTCGTTGCAAGCCTGCGAGAAGTTCAAGTCGGTCTGGAATATGGTCTTGCAAGTGGCGTAGATATTGGCAATCTGCTCATCGCTGAAGCCTCGACGCTGCAAACCGATCTTGTTGATGCCGGCGTAGGAGCCACTCGCGCGCATTGTTACGAAAGGTGGCACATCCTGACATACCAACGAGCCTCCCTGAATCATACAGTGGTCGCCAATCTTGCACCACTGATGCACAGCCGAGTGACCGCCGATAACTACCCAGTCGCCAACCTCTACCTCACCGGCAAGCGAAACACGGTTTGCGATGACGCAATGGCTACCCACAACATCGTCGTGCGCCACGTGAACGTATGCCATAAGCAGATTGCCATTGCCTACGATGGTTGTGCCACGCGATGCGGTACCACGACTGATGGTTACACACTCGCGGATATCGTTGTCGTCACCAATGACAGCGGTGGTCGTCTCGCCCACAAACTTCAAATCCTGCGGAAGGCACGAAATGGAGGCACCTGTGTGAATTTTGTTGCGCTTGCCGATGCGTGCGCCATCGTTGATGATGGCACCCGGACCGATCCAACAATCGTCGCCAATCTCAACATCGCCGGCGATGTAGGCAAAAGGCTCTACCGTAACATTCTTACCCAACTTTGCATCGGGGTGAACATAAGCTAAAGGACTTATCATATCTAAAATTCAAAATTAAAAATTCAAAATTAAAAATTATTTTTGGCCATTAGCCATTAGCTTTTGGCTTTTATAATCTATAAAATCGAAATCAGCACCCTATTTCTTTGCAATCTGGAGCAGGAGCGTAGCCTCGCAAGCGAGGGTATCACCCACAAAGACCTTACACTCAACCTGCGAAATCTTGCGCGACGAAGGCGATACAATCTCGCACTCGATCTGCATAGTGTCGCCCGGCACAACCTTTTGGCGGAAACGGACATTGTCGATGCGAAGGAAGTAGGTCGAGTACTCCTCAGGGTTATCGACCTTGCTCATCACATAGATGCCGCTACACTGCGCCATAGCCTCCACAATCAGCACACCCGGCATAATAGGCTCGTTCGGGAAGTGGCCCTGGAAGAATGGCTCGTTGAAGGTAACCTGCTTGATACCCGCCACCGAGTTCTCGTCCAGATGGTAGACTCTGTCGACCAGCAAGAATGGCGCACGATGTGGCAACATTCGTTTGATATCGTTGATATCGTAGAGCGGAGCCTTGCGGGCATCGTACTTGAAGCGAGGCTTGACACCCTCGCGACGAATCGACGCACGGAGCTGCTTCATAAACTCGGTATTGGCATAGTGACCAGGTCGGGTTGCCATAACGCTGCCCTTGATACGCACACCAAGCAGAGCAAAGTCGCCGAGCAAGTCGAGCAACTTGTGGCGTGCCATCTCGTTCGAAGCTCGCAACTCGAGATTGTTCAGATAGCCACCCGTAACACGGATATCCTTTTTGTTGAAGAGCAACGAAAGACGCTCGAGTTGCTCGTCGGTGACAGGATTTTCGACAATCACAATAGCATTGTCGACATCACCACCCTTGACCAATCCCATTGCTGCCAAAGCCTCAATCTCGTGCAAGAAGACGAAGGTGCGGTTTGGAGCAATCTTCTCGGAGTAGTTGTCCTCGGGGGTAAATGTGGCGTATTGGTTGCCGATAATCTTCGAGTTGAAGTCGATATGTACCGAGGCGGTGTACTCCTCGCTCGGATAGATAGCGAGCATCACACCCTTCTCGGTGATGGCATAGACCTGTTTCTCGGTAACTTCGTAATAGCGACGCTGAGCCGACTGCTCAACCACGCCCACGCGCAAAATCTCGGCAGCGTACTCGCGGGCCGAGCCATCCATAATTGGAGTTTCGGGGGCATCAATATCGATCAAGGCGTTATCGACACCAAGAGTCCACAAGGCGGACATAATGTGCTCGATAGTGCTGACACGCGCCTCGCCCTTGGCAATGGTTGTACCACGCGAGGTGTCCACCACATAATCGCACAAGGCCGGCACCATAGGTGCGCCCTCGATATCTACACGACGAAAGACTATTCCGTGATTCTCGGGCGCAGGATTCGCGGTCATTGTGACCTGCTTGCCCGTATGGAGTCCCTTACCCGAAAAGGTGATTGAGCCACCAAGTGTATTCTGTTTTGCCGACATAATATTGGTTTTCCGCAAAAGTGTAAGTATAATCACCACAAAGATAGTATTTTTTTCGTTAAATTTATTAAATTTGCGACTGAATTTACACAACACAATGGAACAGCCACCAAAGAGCCCACAAAATCGTCCGACACAACCTCGAAAGCCCCGTCAACCGAGGTTGCGATTACCTTTCGACGACCGTCGCGAAGACCCCATCAACTGGGTCTACGACAACCGCATTGGACTGTGCGTGACAATCATAGCCTTTTTGACAATTGCTATCATCTTTGTGTTAGCCAAGATTGGTCCTTCAAAGCGAGTTGCTCCCGACACCATCTACATCGATATGAGCACCGTAGAGCTGCTCGAAAAGGAGCGTGACCGCCTCGAAGAGGAGATTCGACGCAAGCAGAGCGACATCGACTGGAACTCCATACGTAACCTCTCGTCAAACGAGAATGCACTGAACGAGAATCTCGAAGATGACAAAAACACCAACACTGCCGAACTAAACTCCTCGGCCGAGGCTACCGAGCGTGAGATACAGGCCAATCGTGAGGCCTACGAGCGAGGGCTGCGCGAAGCAAACGCCATAGGCAAGAACAAGCCAACAACCAGCGGAGGCAAGGAGAAGAAGGATAGCAAGCGCAAGGGGAGTGTCACAGTGAGCTTCTCTTTCAAAAATCCGGTAAGATATAGCCGCCACTTGGTAAAACCTGCCTATCGTTGTGAGGGTGGTGGCGAGGTTATTGTATCGGCAGTAATAAACCAAAGCGGCAAGGTGATTTCGGCAGTTGTGACCAGCGGAGGCGACGAGTGTATGCGAGAGACTGCTCGCACATCGGCACTCAACTCCACCTTCGACATCAACACCAATGCACCAGCCAAGCAACAGGGAACGATAACCTACATCTTCATCCCACAATAACGGCAAGGATAGAATGAGAAAAATATTGACCATAGTGGCTTGTCTGTTCTGTTTTGCTCTATCTGCAAAGCAGAACGACTCGCTTATTATCGTCAATAATCGCCAGAAAAAACAGAGCGAATACCCCGTCATCGGTATGTGGAAGCAGAACTATTTGGCTACAGGATTTGCCACCAATGCTCCCGTATCGCAATACACCTCGGATGTTAAGTTTCAGCTCAGCTTGGCTATGCGACTATGGCACATAGGCAACAATGTCGACATCTTTGCAACCTACACCCAGCGCAGTATATGGGATATCTATCAGGAGTCGTGTCCGTTCCGTGAGACCGCCTACAGCCCGGGGTTTTGGGTCGCGTGGCGAGTAAGTCCACAAGTGAGGATGCTCTTCGGCATCGAGCACGAATCGAACGGACTCAATGCCGAAGTCTCTCGTTCGTTCAACTACGCCACCGCAGCGTGTCTCTACGAGCCACATCCGAATTGGCACTTGGGTGCCCGCGCGTGGTTTGGCTACTACGATCGCGAAAATATCGAGCGATATTTCCACTATCGTGGCATAATGCAGTTGTGGGGCACATTCCGCACTCGCAACGACCGTTTTGCGGTCACAGCACTCGTCAACCCCACCATCACCTTCGCACGCTACAATGTGCAGATGGAGGCTTCGTGGCGTATGGCAAAGCGAGGAGACTGGCTACCTGCGCTCTTTGTGCAGTACTGCTACGGATATGGAGAGACAATGATCGACTACAATCGTCGAGCCTCAAAGATCCGAATAGGCTTTTCGCTCACAAACAACAAGATAAACCTTTATTAACAAGAGACCGTCACCTCAACTATGATAAATGCAGAACATTTCCTACTCATCGGAGCAATCCTTCTCTTTGTGGCTGTAATGGCTGGCAAGGTGGCATATCGTTTCAATGCCCCGGCATTGTTGCTATTCCTTGCAGTCGGACTCTTCTTCGGATACGACATCCTATCGTTCAACTCGCCCGAGCTCACACAATTTATCGGAATGCTCGCACTCTGCATCATCCTCTTCTCGGGTGGTATGGACACCAAATTCTCGGAGATTCGCCCCATTATGGCCGAAGGCATCACACTCGCCACAGCTGGAGTCTTGATGACTGCCCTACTCTTGGGAACATTCGTCTACTTTGTATCGCCACTCATAGGCGTGGAGTTGTCATTTCCTCTGTCGCTCCTCCTGGCATCGACCATCTCCTCGACAGACTCGGCATCGGTCTTTTCGATTCTGCGTACCCGCCGACAGGGTCTGAAGGAGAATCTGCGCCCACTACTCGAGTTGGAGAGCGGCTCGAACGACCCTATGGCATATATTCTCGTAATACTCCTTGTGCGAATGCTCGGAGGTGAAGGCGAGGATATCAGCGTTGGAAGCACCATCCTTATGTTTGTGGTGCAGATGGCTGTGGGTGCATTCGCAGGCTACCTCTTTGGTCGCTTGTCGGTGTGGGTGATGAACAAGATAAACATCGACAACGCATCACTCTACTCGGTGTTGCTGCTGGCGTGCGTATTCTTCACATTCTCGTTCACATCGCTCATCAATGGCAATGGCTACTTGGCGGTCTACATCGCAGGTCTGATTGTGGGCAACAACAAGATGGCCAACAAGCGCACCGTCAACACCTTCTTCGACGGAATCACCTGGTTGTTCCAGATTGTAATGTTTTTGATGCTCGGTCTGCTGGTCAACCTCGACAAGGCGATCAGACCCAGCGTGTTGATTTTAGCCCTTATGGCTGGCACATTCCTCACACTCGTAGCACGACCATTGGCGACATTCGTCTGTCTGGCCCCGTTCCGCAAACTCTCCACCAAGGCTCGACTCTACATCTCGTGGGTGGGGTTGCGAGGTGCTGTACCTATCATCTTTGCCACATATCCGTGGGTGGCAGAGATAGAGAATGCCGAGCTGATATTCAATGTCGTATTCGTGATGACCATCATTTCGCTCATAGCACAGGGCACTACCGTAAGCAGTATGGCGAATGTACTTGGGTTGGCATACGCCGAGAAGGAGAGCAAGTTCGGCGACGCTCTGCAGGACAAGATGAAGTCCGCCTTCACAGAGATTGCTGTCACCGAGCAGATGCTCTCGAGTGGCAACACCCTCAACAAGGTGGCACTGCCCGACAACACCCTTGTGGTGATGGTGTGCCGTGACGGCGACTACTTTGTGCCTAAGGGAGGTGCAGAGTTGCACATAAGCGACAAGTTGCTCATTCTATCCGACCGCAACGACGAGTTGGCAGACCAATACAAGGAGTATGGCGTAGAGGATATTATCTCGTTCAAATAATTTTTTGTATATTTGCATTATGGTATCTGTCAAAACTGATCGCAATTGGTTTGCGATGCGGGCGACATACGGGCGCAACCTTATGGCACAGCGACTGCTCGAGGTGCAGAAAATCGAGAGCTTCGTACCGATGTGCAAGCGTACTACCCGAGTTGGGCGACGCATCAAGAGCGATATGGTACCCGTAGTGCGCGACCTCATCTTTGTATGCGGTGAGCGCGAGGTTGTGCAGGAGGCAAAGGAGAAGATACCCTACTTGCACTACATAACTCAACCAATCGGAGGGCGCAATGTGCCTATCGAGGTACCTGCCGAGCAGATGGAGCAGTTTATCGCCATCTGCAACGAGGTGGAGGATGCCGAGTTTCTCGTGGGCGAGGAGAGTCGCTTCGAGGTGGGCGAGCGAGTACGCATAACCAAAGGCTCGCTAATCGGTCGCGAGGGTGTACTGCTCAAGATTGAGGGCAAACGCTCGAAACGCTTTGTGGTGGCCATCGAGGGGCTGATTGCAGTCTCGGTATCGGGCATCAAGGCCGAAGATATCGAAAGAGTTGAGAGTTGAGAATTGAGAGTTGAGAATTGAGAGTTGAGAGTTGAGAATTTAATTAACCAAAAGATATGAAGGGAATTGTGCTCGCCGGGGGAAGCGGAACACGACTCTACCCCATCACCAAAGGGATAAGCAAACAGTTGCTGCCGATATACGACAAGCCGATGATATACTACCCTATCTCGGTCCTGATGTTGGCTGGCATTCGTGAGATTTTGATTATCTCGACACCTCACGACTTGCCTGCATTCCGTCGCCTGCTGGGCGATGGCACGGAGTATGGTGTGCGCTTCGAGTATGCCGAGCAGCCTTCGCCCGATGGTTTGGCGCAAGCATTCATCATTGGCGAGGAGTTCATAGGCGACGACTCGGTGTGTATGGTTTTGGGCGACAACATCTTCTACGGACAGGGCTTCTCGGGTATGCTTCAGAAGGCTGTCGAGACAGCCGAGAGGGAACATAAGGCGACCATATTCGGTTACGCTGTACCTGACCCTTCGCGCTTTGGTGTAGTGGAGATAGATGGCGAGGGCAAGCCCCTCTCCATAGTCGAGAAACCCGCAGAGCCAAAGTCGGACTATGCCGTAGTGGGACTCTACTTCTACCCCAACAAGGTGGTCGAGGTGGCAAAGGGGGTGAAGCCATCGGCTCGTGGCGAGTTGGAGATAACATCGGTCAACGAGGCATTCCTCGAGAGTGGCGAGTTGGCACTGCAGATAATGGGCCGAGGCTTTGCTTGGCTCGACACAGGCACCTACGAATCGTTGTACGACGCATCGAGCTTCATCGAGGTGATCGAGAAGCGTCAGGGGGTACAGGTGGCGTGTCTCGAGGAGATTGCGTGGCGCAAGGGGTGGATTTCGGATGAGGATCTGCTCCGTCTGGCCGAGCCTATGAAGCGCAACCGCTACGGAGAGTATATGATAAATCTCGTAAAAAAGAGGGGATAATGAGGGTCATAAAGACAGATATCGAGGGTGTGGTAATTATCGAGCCACGCATATTCGCCGACAACCGAGGCTACTTCTTCGAGGCCTTCACCGAGCGTGATTTCGCAGAACAGGTATGCCCCATCCACTTCGTGCAGCAGAACGAAGCGAAGTCGTCGTATGGCGTAGTGCGAGGTCTGCATTTTCAGTTGCCACCACACGCGCAGAGCAAGTTGGTGCGCGTGACCAAGGGACGAGTGCTCGATGTCGTGGTCGACATCCGTCGCTCGTCGCCAACTTTCGGCAAACACATTGCGGTGGAGCTCTCCGACGAGAATCACCTTCAACTATTCATTCCGCACGGGTTTGCTCACGGCTACTCGGTATTGAGCGACGAGGCGGTTATGGAGTACAAATGTGACAACTACTACGCTCCCGATAGCGAGGGTGGCATCCTTTGGAACGATGCCGAGCTTGCCATCGATTGGCAAGTGGCCACCGACAAGGTTATCCTTTCGGAGAAGGACAAGCACTACCCTACCCTTGCCGAGTGTAACAATCTTTCTGAGTAGGATATGACGATATTGGTAACGGGCGGAAACGGACAGCTCGGAAGAGCAATGCGCTTGGCAAGTGCCGAGAGCCGACACCGCTACATCTTTACTGATATCGAAGAGCTGAATATCGTTTCAGCAGAGGCTATCGAGGCGTTTTTCTCGCGCGAGGGGGTCGATGTGGTGGTCAATTGTGCGGCCTACACTGCGGTCAATTTGGCAGAGGATGAGGAGTCTATTGCCGACAACATAAACCACAGGGCTGTGGCACTGCTTGCCGAGGCGTGCAAGCATCACAACGCCACACTCATCCACATCTCCACCGACTACATCTTCGATGGCAAAGCCACAACACCCTATGCAGAGGAGTCGTCCCCCGCACCAATCAACGCCTATGGTCGCACCAAGTGGGCGGGTGAGCAGGCGGTAGCAGAGTCGGGGTGTCGGGCTATCATTCTGCGTACACAGTGGCTCTATTCGGAGTTTGGTCGCAACTTCCTAAAGACAATGCTCACGCTCTTTGCCTCGCGAGATGAGGTGCGCGTAGTTGCCGACCAGATAGGTACGCCAACATACGCCGGCGACCTTGCCGAAGCAATTTGTGCCATAATCGAGGAGGGAAAGATAGAGGAGTGTGGCACATACCACTACTCCAACCTTGGAGAGTGTTCGTGGTACGATTTTGCTGCCGAAATTGCAAGAGTGAGTGGATGCGACAAGTGTAAAGTCGCCCCTTGCACCACAGCCGAATACCCAACAAAGGCGACACGCCCACAATACTCGGTGCTCGACAAGAGCAAGTTTATGGCGACATTCGACACCTCAATACCCGAGTGGAGGGAGTCGCTCGCAAAGTGCATAAAACGACTTAACAACCAATAAGTATATGGCTGCAAAGCGCAATATTCTGATTACGGGCGGAGCGGGCTTCATAGGCTCGCACGTGGTGCGTCACTTTGTTACGCACTACCCGCACTACCACATCGTAAACCTCGACAAATTGACCTATGCGGGCAATCTCGACAATCTGCGTGATGTCGAGTCGTGCAGTAACTACACCTTCGTGCAGGGGGACATCTGCGATTTCGAGGCGGTGCTGGCGCTGATGAAGGGGCATCGCATCGATGGTATAATTCACCTCGCAGCCGAGAGCCACGTTGACCGCTCGATAAGCAACCCGTTTGAGTTTGCGCAGACCAATGTTATTGGTACACTCTCGCTACTACAGGCGGCACACCACTATTGGGAGAGTCTGCCCGAGCGTTACGAGGGCAAGCGTTTCTACCACATCTCGACCGACGAGGTATATGGAGCATTGGAGTTAGGTAGCGGAATGTTCCGCGAGGATACGCCCTACGCGCCACACTCGCCTTATTCGGCATCGAAGGCCTCGAGCGACCACTTTGTACGCGCCTTCCACGACACCTATGGAATGCCTACCGTCATATCGAACTGCTCGAACAACTATGGTCCAAACCAATACCCCGAGAAGCTTATACCACTATTCATCCAGAATATCTGCGAGGGTAAGCCCCTGCCCGTATATGGCAAGGGCGAGAATGTACGCGACTGGCTCTATGTCGAGGATCACGCACGCGCCATCGATCTCATCTTCCACAAGGGAGGCGTTGCCGAGACCTACAATATTGGCGGCAACAACGAGTGGCGCAATATCGACTTGATACATCTGCTAATCAAGGAGGTAGACCTTCAGCTCGGGAACGAGGAGGGACACTCACTGCCACTCATATCGTATGTGACAGACCGCGCAGGTCACGACCTTCGCTACGCCATCGACTCATCGAAGTTGCAACGAGAACTCGGATGGAGACCATCGTTGCAATTCGAGGAGGGCATACGACGAACGGTTGCCTGGTATCTCAATGAGAATAGAAACAAGAAAGAGTAGCGTTATGCTACTCTTTCTTGTTTTAGTGCCAGATATTTCACTATATAGACAAATCCGACTGTCAGTATAAGGTTAAGCACCAGCGTCAAGACCGATATCAGGAGTATCGGGCCTCCGATGTTGTAGCCAAGTGCAATGAATATCACACCTGCTCCCACCTCGCCACGGGCAAACATTCCGACCGAGAGCGCCAATCGCTCGGTAAGCGAGTGGTCACGATAGAATAGCATAGGTGCGAGTTTACCCAGATTCGACAGGAGTGTCACTACCAAGACGTGGAGGGCAATCTCGCCTCCCGACATCATCGGAATCGAGGATATCAGCGAAGCTGAATCACACTCTGCCCCCGACTGCTTGAAATCGATGAGAGGCATACTCATACCCACAAGCAACATAAATACGATGGATATAATAGAGGTTATTCGCTCCTCGGTCTTGCCCCCAATATGTCGATATCGGATAATCATACCGAATATAAAGGCTGGCAGAAGCACCTCGATATGGATGGCTCCCTTATCTCCGAAGAAGTGCTTGGTAACGGTGTAGATCAGGAGCGTAGCGCCATAGACGAGCACCGCATAGGTGAACACAGCGTACCAATTTTGAGGTACATCGAGGCGTGACATATAGCGCCATCCCACGAAGAATAGTGCAAAAATGGTGGTCAGCATAGCCAACATCTGCCAATTGAACTCGCCAATCATTGCCACCTGCAACGGCACCATCAGGATGATGGTGTCGAGGTCGTCGAATATAGCCAATGTCTGAGCCTTCTGATATATCCAACTATTCTGCAACTTCATCGCCGCCAACATCGAGAATAGTATTCCTGCCGATGTAGGCGCAGCGAAACGGCTCAATAGCAGAGACTCCTTCCAGGCATCACCCTCACCCCACATATCTGATGGCAGGATTGCAAAGATGTAGTAGACAGCGATGAAGATCCAAGGCAATGCTGCAGCCAACATCGCCACAAGGTAATCCTTGACATAGATCTTCGCATTCGCCTTGTCGATCTCGAACTCTCGGCCCACATTTATCATAATAAATGCCAAGCATATTCCGAGTGCGACCTCGACCATATGCTTCAATTCGCCATAGGTCTCCCCCAAAAAGATTGGCAGGAGCTGCGAAAGCACAAGGCCAACCATTAGCATCAGCGAGAATGAGATTATCTTCTTCATAGAGACAGGAGTTATGAGAGAGGGGTTGAGAGTTGAGAGTTGAGAGTTGAGAGTTTTCCCAACTCTCCCTTCTCCTCATTTTGTTTGTTTTATCCTTTAGCCTTTTTATTAGCACCTAAGCCGCAGCGCTCGTGCAAAAAGAGCCAATCAGAACAGATCTTCTGCGCTAAAAATTGTCAATGATTGAGCTATTTTTGTGCAAGGCTAGGCGACGAATGCGGAGCATAGTAGAGCTATGTGAGCATTTTGGCGACCGACGACTTGTGCAAAAAGAGCCAATCAGAACAAATCTTCTGCACTAAAAATTGTCAATGATTGAGGAAATTTTGTGCTAAACGAGGTGGCGAAAGCGGAGCATAGTAGAGCTATGTGAGCATTTCGCCATCCGATGAGCAGTGCAAAATTTACCAATCAGAACAATTTTTTACAAGGCTTCAACGGTAAGAGTCTGCGCAATATTAGCCGACGAGTTACCGATGTGGATTGTGTAGGTACCCTTGTTCACATCCCAAGCGTGTGTCTTGTCGTTCCAAAAGGCCAAATCCGAGTGGTTCAACTCGAAGGTAACGGTGGTCTTTTCACCAGCCTCGAGGTGCACCTTCTTGAAGGCCTTGAGCTCCTTCTTCGGACGGAGCACGGTAGGTCTATCCTCCTGAACATAGAGTTGAACAACCTCGGCACCCGCCATCTTACCTGTATTCTGCAAGCGAACAGTTACCTTGAGTGGCTTCTCGGCCGAAATCTGCTTTGCAGCCTTTGCCTTACCAAACTCGAATGTGGTGTACGAAAGGCCGAAGCCAAATGGGTAGAGAGGCTCGATATTCTTAGCCTCGTACCAACGATAGCCCACCAACACCGACTCGCTGTAGTGCACATCGTAGGTCTTTGGAGCAAACCACAACTCGTTAGGGTTGCCCTTTGCCTTGCGGAGTGATACGCCAGTTGGAATCATACCATATGCAGGCGAATCCTTAAACTTCTTCTCGATTGTTGCAGGCAACTTACCCGATGGGTTAACCTTACCAACCATAATGTCGGCAATAGCCTGCATACCGCTCTGACCAGGATACCATCCGTAGATGATAGCCGAAACCTTGTCGTTCCAAGCGCTCATATCGATACCCGAACCCGAGAGAACAAGCACGACGACATTCTTGTTGGCAGCGCAAGCCATACGCACCAAAGCCTCATCCTCCTCTTCCATCTGGAATGGACGCTCTGTACCCTCGCTATCGTATGTTCCTGTGGCTACAATCACAACCTCAGCCTTCTGCAACTGAATGAAGTTTGGCTTCTCGATAGCAGTAACCTTTGCGCGAAGCGAGTTGAGGAGTGCCTGCTCAGATGTAACCTGGTTGAAGCCCTTAACCTTCGACGAACCACCACCCTGCGGAGCGGTCTTTGCCCAACGACCTACGAGCAAGACATTCTTGCCCTGCTTCAACGGAAGGATACCATTGTTCTTCAACAACACTGCACCCTCGGCAGCAGTCTGGTAAGAGATCTCCTCGTGACGAGGGAACTTCTCCTCGAGAGCCTCTTCGTTTGGCTGACCATTCTTGAAACGCTCGTACAAGCCGAAGCGGATGCAAGTGGCAATCATCGGGCGAATCATATCGTCGATATTCTTCTCGGTGAGCTCACCTTTAGCCATCAAATCGCGAATATTGTTGATGTGGTAGAACTCGTTAGGTGTACCAGGCATCTCGACATTCTGGCCCGAGAGAACGAGCTTCTTCCAGTCGTATACCGAACGCCAGTCGGTCATTACCAAGCCCTTGAAGCCGAGTGTACCACGCAAGAGGTCGGTGATAACATACTTGCTCTGACCACACCACTCGCCATTGAGCTGGTTGTAGGCAGTCATTACCGAACCTGCACCTGCGTCGATACCTGCCTTGAAAGCAGGGGTGTAGATCTCCATAATAGCACGCTCGTCAACGATTGAGTTCGATAGTTTGCGGTAGAACTCGGTGTTGTTGCAGAGGAAGTGCTTCAAGCAAGCCATTGTACCTGTACCCTGCATACCTACAACATAGTTCTCGACCATACGAGCAGCCAAGTATGGATCCTCGCCGAGGTACTCGAAGTTACGACCACACTGAGCCGAACGATAGATGTTCATACCTGGACCGAGCAACACGCCTGCACCTGCCATACGGGTCTCGTAACCTACAGCCTCACCATAGGCCTTTGCCAACTCGGGGTTGAAGGTCGAAGCGAGCGAAATATTTGCAGGGAACTGTGTAGTCTTCTCCGGATGACGCACCTCCTCAGGTACAGGCAACGAGTGGTTGATACGCACACCTGCCGATGCATCCACCATAAATACGTGTGGAAGGCCCTTTGCAGGAGCACCCGGAAGGAAGAATTTGTTGTGACCGTGAGTCATCTCGAGTTTCTCCTCGAGAGAGAGTGTTGCCAACACCTCGTTAGCCTTGAGGGTAGCCTCATCCCACGACATCATCTCGCTCTTCTTTGCAGCGAACGACGTAGTAGCTACAGCAAGAGCAACAATTGCAAGAATAAGTCTCTTCATAGTTTTGTTCTGTTTTTTTGGCTAGTCGGCAGTGTGCCATTCGCCATTAGTTTTCAAGTTGTTTTTATAGCACTAAATCGGGGATTGCTCCCCGATTGTAGTATAGAATATTCTCTGCTTATCTGCAAAGTCTGTCGTAGGACTATTTCTGCTGAGGAGCAGGAGCAGCCACTACCATATTCTTGTCGACACGAAGAGTGACATTGCTGTCCACCTCGATAAGGAGAGTGGTCTCCTCAACCTTCTTTACAACAGCGTAGATACCGCCTGCGGTGATAACCTTGTCGCCCGACTTGAGACCTTCGCGGAATGCCTGCATCTCCTTGCGGCGCTTCTGCTCGGGACGAATCATAAAGAAGTACATAATGGCAATCATCGCAACAATCATTACCCAGAACGACCAGTTGCTACCATTCTGTGCAGCCTGAGCTGCTTGCAAAAGTGTAATCATAACGAAATTAAAAATTAAAAGTTAAAAATTAAAAATTATCATTTCAATAAAGCCCTGTAAATCGGAGATGATTGAGCTATTTTTGTGCTAAGCATTTCGACATCCGCAGTGCTCGTGCAAAATTTACTCATCAGAACGATTTTCCCGAAAAATCGTAAATGATAAGATTATTTTTGTGCGAAGCGAGGGAACAAAAGCGGAGCATACTTTGAGGTATGTGAGCATTTTGTTATCCGAAGATTCGTGCAAAAAGAACTTATCAGAACGATTTTTCAACACTATAAATTGTCTATGATTGAGCTATTTTTGTGCAAGGCTAGGCGACGAATGCGGAGCATAGTAGAGCTATGTGAGCATTTTGGCGACCGCCGTGCTCGTGCAAAAAGAGCCAATCAGAACAATTTATAACAGGCCTTTGCCTGACTTCACTATCTTACCCTCGTCGACAAGTTGCGAGATAATGCGGTCGAGGATACCATTGATAAAGCCACCGCTCGATAGTGTCGAGTAGCACTTGGCGATATCGATATACTCGTTCATAGTAACACGCACCGGTATCGATGGGAAGCTCTCAGCCTCGGCTATAGCGGTGATGAGGATAATCTGATCCATCAATGCCACACGCTCGATATCCCAATTCTGCAATGAGTTGTCGAGCAGAAGCGAGATGCGCTCGTAACCCGCGATAGCATAGCGGAGCAATGTCTTGGCATAGTCGAGGTCATCCTCGCTCTTGAACTGCTCCATCAGCTTGACCTCCTCGTGGCTCTCGCGCATCGAGAGAATGGTACGCGACACCATAGTGAGGATGAAGCCGAGGTCGTCGTTCCAGAGAATCGACTGCGCCTCGAGTGCGCTCTCGAGTGGCTCGAACTCCTCGAGCATAGTCATATAGATATCCGACACAAGTTGCGCATCCTCGCGGAACGAATGGTCGTCGGATGCCATATACTTCATATAGAATGGCTGACGCACCAAGGCGTTGTAGAGTGCCACGATAAGGTCGCGATTATCCTTCCACGACAATTTTCGTGCAGAAATCTCCGCCTGCAAACCCTCATCTCCGACAAGGCGTGCAATCACCTTGTTGTCGACAAATTTGCGGTTTGGGTGGAGGTCATCGTATGTAGGCAACTTCTTGTTCTCGCCGATGCGGATACGCTCGGCAGCATACTCGGCAATCTCGGGAACGAGAGCGAGTAGGTGGAAATATAGGTCGTAGGCTTTGTTGATGGATGTGACGAGATTCTTCTCGCTTGCTACGGGCGTGATACCCTCGCACTGCGTGTGCGCGTAGACCGCCTTTACGACCTTTGTTCTGAGTATTCTTCTGCTCAACATAACTTCAAGGAGCTAATTTTTATTTCTACAATCGCACAAAGATAAGAAATAAAACGGAAAACGGAAAGCGGAAAGCGGAAAACTTTTAGTTTTTCGATTTTCGCTTGGAGTGGAAAACTTTTAGTTTTAATAGAAGTTTGTGAGATTTGATAGGATGCGATAGGACTTGATAGGAAACGCACCAGCGGTGCTTGATAGGATTTAATAGGAAAAGGCATCCTCTCCCATCAAATCCTATTTATGGTCACGACAAGACAACCGTTCCCTGGTTAGTTTCTCTCGAAATCCTCCCTCTTGCAGGAATTTATTATAGTGCTTTTGTATGTAGACATTGAGCAAAGTATCGGCTTGATATATCAACACTATAACCATATTGGCAACGACCTCATCGCTACGAGTTTGCGCCAACGAAAGAAAATATTCACTCTTCTCGTGTTCTATGCCGAGCCTTCGCATTGCATCAACCTCAACAGAGTTGGGCTCCCACAATCGCAAATTACGCACTCGCAGATAATCTTCGTAGTCCTTTAACAACTCTTGTAAGCTTCCTCTTGCCACGCCCAAAAGTTTCAAAAAAGTTTCGGTAGAAGTTGTTGCCACGGCATTACCCTCGACGATATTCTGCTTGCCTGAGCGCGCCGCTTGCACCATTTGATCGATAGTGCGGTCGCCTCGCTTAAGATAGTTTTCGCAGAAGTAATAGGTGAGGTCGTAGATAACCTCTGCCTTGCAATAGGCCTTCAGTTTACGATAGCTACCGCTATTTGAGTGGAAGGTTTTCATAATTACAAAAGTAGCAAGAAAAAGGTGATTTAGCAACTTTTTGGCGATGTTTTTAGGACTTGATAGGAAATTATAGGATTTGATAGGAAACTCACCTGCGGTGCTTGATAGGATTTAATAGGAAAAGGCATCTAATCCCATCTAATCCCATCTAATCCCATCTAATCCCATCTAATCCTATCTAATCCTATCTAATCCCATTTTGCATTTTGCATTTCACACATTAAAGCCCCCCAAAAAATACGCCCTCCCGAGCAACTCGGAAGGGCGTATGATAGTAAATTTTCGAACTAGCGATACTCGATCTTGATTGTATGCAAATAGTGATAGAACACTACCATTGAACTTTCAGTGTCGGCTGTAATAGTGATATACGGAGTCGAAGACGATACCACTACATTAGTATCATTACCCTTGTGGGTGCTAATCGAAGCTGTTTCGCCAGTGTTGTTTGTACTCTTAATTGAGTAGGTATTTGTCTTCACAGCCGAAGTCGGGCTCGAAGAAGCGCCAACATAGGCGTTATAGGTCGACGATGTAAAACCAGCCTTGTATAGACGGTGACCGAGTGTTGTGGTTGTATTAATATTGACAGGGGCGTGGAACTTTGGCGAACCAACAACGATAGCCTCGCTATTATTCCACAATGCCAACTGATCCGACATCGTATTGTCTTTGCTAAATGACCAACCAGCGTTCTTGGCTGCTGTCAAATCGGTTGCACCATTATTATAGAATGCATACGAAAGAGGAATACCTGTCACGTGTGTTGTATAGGCCTGGCTCTGGCAAACATAGCCATTCTTCAACGCAACCTTAACATAGCAGTTGTATGCGCCTACCGGAACAGTGAAGTTCGACTGACCATTGAGAGTACAGTTTGCGAAGGTAGAGCCATAAGCAACCTGGCAAGTCGAAACATAGCTTGCAAGTTCAGAATCGTTCAACGAAGTTGTCACCTGCAAAGCCTTACCATCAATGCTATTATTCTTTGCCTCGCTACCATTGTTCGAGTACGAAGTACGGATAGTTGCGCTTACGGTAGGAATCGAAGTTACAACAATCGAACGATTAACAACCTCCTGACCATTGATAGTTACAACGACATTGTGGCTACCAGACTCAACTGCAACCTTGCCATCAACAACCTGCTTGGTTTCGCCATTTACAGTTACAACTGGCTCACCACCAACTGCAGTAACATAGATTGCACCGCCCTCGAGAGCCGAGTTTCCATTGTTAGCATAATCCTCGTACCACGAGTCAATCGAGCCCTCAACAGCAGGAGTTGTCTGACGCCACTCAACATTGAGGATTGTGCGCTTGCCCGCTACGAAGTTCTTTGCAGGGAGTTCATAAATCAAGGTCTCGCCCTCAGTGTCGGTCAACACCAAGTTGAATGCGAAGTCACCCTCACCGAGGTTGAAGATAGCGGTATCACCATTGAGCTCGAGCGAGAGCTCCTTACCCGACAAAGTCTGGGTGTAGGTCAAGTCGTTGTTTACATTCCAGGTTGGAACGAAGTCGTTAGCCGACGAGAGAACAGCCTTAACGATGTTCTTGCGAGCAGCACGACCATTCTCCCAAACGCGCACCTCGAAAGCTGAGGAGAGGTAGTTCATCTCGACAGTACCGAGGTTTGCTACGGTAGCAGCCTCGACAGTTCCGTAGAGGACTGGAGTCCAAGCACCTGTCTGAGCAACGGCCAACGAGTAGTCTGCGCCGAGCTGCGATGCAGGATATACGAAGTGGAACTGCGAAAGCTCCTCGGTAGCATAGATGAATGCCTCGTTGTAGAAGTTACCCGATGCATTGAGAGCGAGGGCGTTCACGCTCTTCTCACCAGCGTTCTGGTATGCAGCAATAACATCGGTAGTCTCCCACGACCAATTCAAATCGGCATCGAAAGCGCGGCTCTCGGCAACCGAAATCTCCATTGGAGCGGTAAAAGTTGTGCCAGCTGCAACAAAATCGTTGTCGACAGCGGTAGAACAGCTTGCAAATGCTGCAAGTGCCAAAATAGATGCAAATATCTTCTTCATATCTCTTATCTTCCTATTAAATTTAACACTCAACAACATTAGTATGCCCAATCGTCATCACCACCGTTGTTACCACCACCCGGAACAATAAAGCCCGAATCAAAACCGCTTTGTACAAAGCCCTTCTCGCTTGCCACCTCGAACAATTCGATAGATGGTCTGCTGTAAACTTTTTTCATCATCATATCTGTTTTGTAATTGATTAAATTTCCATTTCTTGCTCATCTGTGTATAAATACACACATAAATCGGTGGCAAAGATATAACCTCTATTTCGAGTAAAAAAATTTTTTCAACGAATTGCCATTTTTCTACAACAAAAACCCTCACCGCTAAAGCGAAGAGCGACACCGCATATACGATGTCGCCCTCTTATTGTATCTCCTGCTACAACTATTTCGTTGCAGGGAACTTAAACTCACGGTGTACCGAGCCATCGGCATTCTTGATTGCGATGGTCATACACTCCTTATCGGCTGTTGCATCAACAAACTTGTCGGCACCAATCACAACGGTAGGAAAGGTCTGATTGTGAACGCCCTTGTCGTAGAAACGATACTTGTGGATGTGGCCCGAAATCATAAGGTTGATGCCCTTGTCCTCGCAACGCTGGCAGAGGTGCTTCCAAGCGTGACGACCTCCGTGCCACGAGTTATCGGTCAACGGGATGTGCGAGAGGATCACACGATAGGTTGCGGTCTTGAACTCATCGCTGTCGAGCACGGTCTGCAACCACTTGCCCTCGGCCTCACGATAAAGATCGAATGCAGCAGTGCCATAGTACTCGATGTCGCTATCCGGCTTATCCTCACCGCCATCGATAACGATGAAGAATACAGGACCGTGACGGAATGCGTAGTAAGGCATACCTGTCCAAGTCGGATAGTAGTCCATATATTTCTGGGCAAAGTTACCGCGCGACTCGTGGTTACCACGCACATAGTAGAACTGTGCATCCTTCGAATCGAGGATATTGTGAATCTTGCTGAAGAGTCGGTCAAAGTGGGTCTTCTCGCTCGACATTGTGGTCACCATATCGCCATCGAAAGCGACAAAGTCCTTTCCCTCGAGACGCTCTGGAGTAATGTGCATCTCGAAGTTGTTCTTAATGTAGTTGTTGTAGTGGATATCGGTCACCATCAACCACGAAATCGACTCCTTGTTGCGGTCGTTTGTGCGGAAGGAGTATGGATTACCGTGTGCATTGACAGCCTTCGAAATCGGCTTCGAAAGTTTGCCGTTGTTATCCTCCTGTGAGAATACCTCGTAGGTATATTTTGTACCCGGCTTCAAGCCTGTGACAGGCACACGGTGCACACGACGATAGTGCTTCAAACCGATGTGGCTCTCCACAAATGTCGCAGCTTTCTTCTCGCCCTCACCCTTGAGTTCCACCCAGCCATAGGTTGCCTTGTCGGTAACCCATACAACATAAGCGGCATCCTCGGTAACAGCCTGAACATAAGGACCATAGAGAATCTCGGCCGCTCGCACAGAGAATACTGCGCAGAGCAACAAACAGATGATTGATAATCTCTTCATACGATGTATAGTTTTAAGTTATTTTTTTCTTCTACTCCTCGCTCTCGATCCACTCGGGTAACTCGGCACGGGTGTAGACCATAACGACATTCTCGTTGTCGGTAGCTACCCACTCCATACGCTCCCTGGTCAGGTTACGCACATAGTAGCGATGCTCCCAATCGCCCTGCCCAAAGTCGTAGGCACCACGGATGATGGCGGCACCATCGGTGTAGATGTCGAAGCGACCTGTGCGCTTAACCTGCTCCATACTGCCGAGGTTGTCGTAGCTCACAAAGCGACGCTCCTTGCGATCGAGCACGAGGTAGCGATAGGTGCCCTCGCCGAGCTCAACTCCGTTATCGAAACTCTGCAAGCTCCATACTCCGGCAATGTTGTTGTAGGTGACATCGAGGTATTCTGCACCTCGATTCTCCTCCTTCGAGCAGGCAAAAGCGGCAATCGCCACAATCAACGCCATCGCAAATTTAGTGATTTTTTTCATATATTCTACTCTATTAATTCTCAAAAGTTACATCTATTGCACTCTGTCGAGGTGGCACATTCAGCCCCTTGACAAATATTTTGAAGCCCTTGGTGGCAGCCATTTCGCCCTGTGGCGCATACTCTACAACGAGATCGCCCTGCTCCTTCGGCCTCAACTGCGAAGGCTCGAAACGAACACTCACGCCTGAGGGCAAGAACATCTTGTCAGCCTCGGGGCGTATAACCGTCGAGCCGCCATTCATAACCGCAATGCGTACCACCTGTCGCTCCGTTGCTGTTAGGCCGATGCGCTCTTGTCGCAAGCGCAACACACCACGCTGATAGGGGTAGTCGTCACTGCGGTCCTCCGACGCAGTCACCAATCCCCCGACTGCAAGTATTGCCGAAGGTTTCTCGTCGGAGCGGGTCGTATAGAGCATCACTCGTTGCAAAACTCGCCCTGCGTGGCCACGAGGATAGTATTTTAACGACACACGGCTCTGCTCGTTGGGGGCAAGTACCCTCTTCTGCGCATCTGCAACCAGGCATCCGCAAGTTGTCTTCAAGCGAGTCACGACAACCGTATCCGAGCCACTATTGGTGAGCAGGGCACTACCCTGCCATACGCCCGACATCTCGTCGATGGTGCCGAAATCCACACGCTCGGGCACAAAGCTAAGCGACGAAGCGACCGCCTTAGGATTTGCAGCCTCGAGGAGTTTATCGTGCGGAATAATGCGTATCTGCGCACAGAGCCTCTGCACCGCAAACAGCATCAATACAACAGTAATAAATCTCCTCATATCTTTCGTGACCATTTCGGCGTCCGACGACTTGTGCAAAAAGAGTCAATCAGAACAAATTCAACTACTAAAATCGTCAATGATTGAACTATTTTTGTGCAAGGCTAGGCGACGAATGCGGAGCATAGTAGAGCTATGTGGGCATTTCGGCGTCCGACGACTTGTGCAAAAAGAGTCAATCAGAACGATTTTACAACCAGCCGCTCGACTTGCGAACTGTTATAGTAAAGTTATGCACCTGGCCATTACTTGCGCTGATTGAGCCCTTGGTTACGCCACTCTTCTTTCCGTAGAAGGTAAACTTTGCACCCTCCTGCTGGAATGTTGCCACCAAGTTATCCTCGATAGTTATGGTGTAGGTCAACCCCTCACCACCCACGAAGTAGCGGCTTGCATCGACCTCGATGCTATCGCCCACCTTGATAGAGAGGTTAGGGAAGTGCATCTGTGTGCCAGCATCCTTGCCATCTATTGCAGCGAGCAACTTCTTGGCACTGATCTGTCCCGAGCCCATTGCCCCACGATATGGAGCAAGAGCCATCTGCATCGGCTGCAATGCACCGATATCGGCAACATAGCGGTTGTAGAGTTTATAGCCTGTCATATATTTGTCGATAGGCTCAACGGCCTCGATAACCATCTTGCGATACTCCTCGGCTGTGAAGTGCTTACGCAACTTGGTAGCATAGGAGAGTCCGAGTGCCACTACTCCCGAGACGTGAGGACAAGCCATCGAAGTGCCCTCAAAGAAGCCATAGCCCGTCTTGCTGACGTGGTAAGGAAGTGTCGAGAGGATGCAACCTCTCTCGCCATACTTGCCACTCTCGGGGTTGAAGTAGTCGAAGTGGTAGTCCTGATCACCACCTGGAGCCGAGAGCGTTGTACCCGGACCATAGTTTGTGTAGGTTGCTGGGGTGAAGTCGGCCGATGTTGCCGCCACCGAGATGCAATAGTCGGCAGCACCCGGGAAGCCCGCCGAAGGGGCATTCTCGTTACCTGCAGCGAAGACTGCAATACCGCCATCAATCACGCCATTAGGCGAGCCTGCATTGTGGATAAAGTAGTCGAGCGCCTCCTTCTCGATTGGCGAGCCCGCAATCCACTCCTCCTCGGTAGCGAAGCCCGCCTCACCCCAATCGTATGGGTTAGCCGAGCCCGAGGTGTAACCCCAGCTACACTGCAACACTACCGCACCGTTGTCGGCAGCATACTTCATAGCACGCACCACATTGTAGAGGCCTGTCGAGATGTTGCCCGAGAATATCTGGCACACCATAATCTTCACGCCGCTATCTTTCGAGCCATCGCCACCTGCAATAGAGCTTACGCCCTCGCCATTGTTATTGACCGCAGCGATAGTTCCTGCTACGTGTGTTCCGTGTCCCGAATCGTAGTAATTATCCCAAGTAATCTTGCCCGTATCGTAGACAAAGTTATAGCCGTGCTTATCGCCCTCGTAGCCATTGCCATCTTTGTCGTCGAACCAGCCGCCATCCTCGTCCTTGTTGACCCAGATGTTTGCCCTCAAATCGGGATGCTCCCAATAGATACCCTCGTCGAGCACCGCCACGATGATAGACTCATCGCCCTTGCTGCGCTCCCAAGCCTCGACAACCTGAACATCGGCACCGGCCTTCGCCTTGCCACCAAGTTCAGCCATCTCGCCATCGTTCTCGATATTCCACTGCAGCGAGTAGAGCGGATCGTTGAACTTGCCCTGCAAAGCGCGTGTAGCCGACTGCACACTCTCCTCCGAAAGCGGAGTAGCCTTACGGGTGTTGGCACGCTTGATGGTGCGGTTGATATCGGTATTCTGCACCTCGCCCAAAGCCGAGAAGCGTCTTGCCACATCCTCGGCGGTGTAGTCATTGCTATATCGCACCAGGTACCAGCAGTTCAAGCCATCACGCACAGTGCGCTCCTCGTGGCGAGGATCTACGGGGAATACTCGCGAGAGCTCGAAGCCACCAATCAGATTGAGCAGCTCGTCGACACTCGTCACACCGCTGCGTGTAGCATCGGAGCGCACAACGCCCGAAGCCTCGACCAGAGCGGCAACCTCGGGGGTGAACTTCACGAACAACTCCCCTGCAGCGTAGGCCTCACCCTGCGATGGACTCTCCACACGCAAAGCCTCACTCTCGTTCACACACGAGGCAAGGGCCAATACCGCACACGCAAAAATTGATACTATCTTGTTATATCTCATAATTCTCACTACTCATTATCGGTTAATTACTCCGCTCTCCTCCTCGGGAATCTCCTCCTCGATACTATTGGCCAGCTTCTTGTTCGGATACCAATTCTTGTAGTAGTCGACAAGGCTTGCAGGGGCATTTGTGAAGCCAGCCTTCACGCCATCGGCATCGCGTCCCTCCTGTGGGAATACAAGGCTAAACGGAATCCACCAGTCGAGTGCCGGGTGCATCAACAACCAGCGCGGCACCTCGCCCGAAAGGCGGTTGTGGTTGATACGGAAGGTCTTGGTGTGAGGCATAACCTTCGGAGTGCCGATAAGTGCCTGAGGCAACGAGTCGGCCACAATAGCATTTGCTGCATCGATATCCTCCTTGGTCCACTTTGGCACCTCGGGATCATCCTCGAACGAAGGCAACTCACCGTGAAGGTAGTTGACACTCAAGACCAAAGTATCCAGACCCCACTTCAAAAGACGCTCAGGGAACTTCTCATCATCGATGAGACCACCGACAGTCGACAAGTCGCGTGTGGTATTGCTCAAGTCCGAGATGGCGTGACGCTGCTGCGCATTGAGCACCAGGGCACGCAACTTCGGCAAGTTCTCCTTGTTGATGACATCAGGCACCTTCTGGAAGTTGTTCGAGCCGAGATCGAGATACTCCAAATTCTCGAACTTGAAGTTCTCCGGCAACTCCGAGATACCGAATGCACCTACGGTCAATCGCTTGAGCTGCTGCAACTCGAGGATATGCTCACCGAGATTTATGCTCTTCAACATCGAATTTTCGTTCGAGAAGATGTATATCTCCTCGGCTGCAGTAAGGTATCGCACCTCGTATGGAAGTCCCTCGTACGAGTTAAAAAGGAATACCTCCACTCGCTTCACACGACCCACCTTCTCAGGAGTGCAACCCTCCATACGCTCCTCCCACAAAGTGACACCGTTCCAGGTATCCATCGTAGTCGACGAATCCCATACGGTCCAGCACTGCATAGTGTTGACAATGTTGAGCAGAGCCAACGAGTCTCCCGCACGAGTGTCGGGGATGATTGGCTCGGCAGCCTCCTGCTCGACGCTCAAACTCTGCGCCGACGCCACCGTGATATCCTCCTTTGGCACGAACTTGATATCTGCCAGGCGCAGATTGGCCGAGTTATTGATTTTCCACGCAAAACGCACCTTTACCTCACGAGGACGAACACCGCGATTGAGGCGCAACTGATAGGCATCACCCAACTTTGTAGGCGACTCGCGCTCAATCCAGTGCTGGGCACTCTGCGGAATCTCCACCTCGAACGGGAAGTTTGTCTTGACCGTAACATCGAAGTAGCGTTTGCCATACTCGGCAAACTTCTTAATCTTGACATCGGTTCTATCCAACGAGACAGCATAGTCGTAGCCCTTCTGCCTGATGGTTACACGCTTCGACTTGTTGGTCGCCACATTGGTGATAAGCACCACTGCCGAGCGAGGCTCTGTTGTGAGTGCCGAGTCGATCTGGAAATCGCACTCCACCGAGCCACGACCATTGGCTGGCGAGATGGTAATCCAAGGGTTTGGCTCGCCATTCTCGTTCATACCCACCGATGCGGTCCACTCGTCATCCGATGCGATACGCACCTTCTTGACTCCTCCCGCAGCATCAAACTCGATGGAGGCGACATCGGTACCAAAGTCAACAACGCCCTTATCGTTGACGCAGCCCACCGCCTCAATGAGCAGTGCCGCTGCAAGCAATATATAGTTCTTCTTCATAGTCATCCCTCCTTATTTGTCCAACATTGCCTCGCAGTTGAGAATCTTCTGTGTCTTGTCGTACATAAGAATGTAAGCACCCACCTGCCAAGCGTAGCAGATATCCTTGGCATCGAAGATGATGTTAGGGTTATCGCTGATGTCGAGGTAGTAGCACAAGGTCGAGATTGTGTCATCAACCTTGCGAAGGTCGTTCGAGCCGAGGTACAAACCACGCAAGCCCACGTGCTGATAGATGCCTTGTGGCCACTCACGCAAGCAACGCTCGCCCTTCTCGTTGCGCTGGCTACGAACAGCCAGAACAGTCAAGCCCGTAGCATCGAGTGGGTTGAATGGGAACTCCTCAAAGCGGTTGAACGACAAATCCACACCATAGAGATAAGGCATATTTCCCGCGTGGAAGTCGTCAGGCAATCTCTTCAAACGATTGTACGACAGGTCAAACGACATATGGTTGACTGCTCTACTGTGCGAGAAACAGCCCTTCTCGATCTCCTCAATCTGACAAGCACTTGCCACAAGATACTCAAACACCGAATTCGACTCTGCAAAGGCCTTCGGATAACGCTTCAATGGGTTCATCGACAAGGTCAAGGTCTTCACCTTGATACCCTTGTACGAGCCATCCTCCTCGCCCTCGCAACCTGTAATCTCGTTGGCCGCAAAGCTTACGCCAGTCATTGTGTAGAGCGCATTCGAGTTGAATATGTTTGGCACCTTCTTCAGTTTATTGTAGTTCACCGAGAAGGTCTCCACATCGTCATAGCCGCAGAAATAACCCTCGCTATCGTGAGGTATCTCCTCGATAAGGTTGTTATCGAGGTAGAGCTGAATGAACTGCACCTCCTTGCCGAGGGCATCAACCCTCTTAATCTTGTTGAATGCCAAGTCGAGCAGGCCCATAGCCTCGAAACCGCCACGACTTGCACCAAACCACGCCTTATCGAGCTTCGAGAGGTTATTCTCACGAGCGTAAAGAATCTCGATGGTCTTGCGCGATGCCCCCGTAGCGAGAGCAGCAAAACCCTTCTCGATCTCCTCAGACGACCACTGTGCATTGTTGGCGATATTCACCGAGCGCAAGGCCGGCAACTCGCCCACCTGTGTCGGGAACTTCAACATCTTCGGACAGTTGTAGATCTCCAACGATGAGAGCGACTCCAAGTGAACAATCGAATCGGGCAACGACACCAGAGCACCATTTGCGATATTGAGTGTCTCGAGTTTGCGCAAGCGACCAATCTCGTTTGGAAGCGAGGTCAAGCCATTCTTCATCACTCCGTGGTTCATATCGTACTTGCGGATGGTCTGACGACCACTCTTTATGTCGATGATGTCCGACTCCTTCTTGCCATCAGCATAGAGCGCGATAGCAGGCGAGGTCAAACCCTTCTCCATCAATGCGCGAGCAGAAGGCTCCGACATCTGGATGGCAGGGTGAATCGAGCGGAGATAGCTGCGCTGATCGTCGATGAGATTGCGCTGACGCTCCGCCAACGGACGCTTCAAGTCGAGCGATGGGTCGTACATCACATTGGTATCGTTGTGGGTACCGAGATGAAGCTCGATCAACTCCGATAGCTGACCAATCGCAGGCGACATATTGCCCGAGAAGCCAAAGCCACTCAGGTCGATGCTTGCAATACGACCATTCGAGTGTACCTGAACACCCGGTTGAGCGCACCACAAGTCGATATCCTTGTCGAAGTTCCAATTCACACCACGAGGGTAGTTCTCTCCATCGTAGCACCACTGCTCACCATTGAGGCTTTGCCAAATCTCGTACAAAGCGTAGTTATCCTTGATATACTCGTCGGACTCATAGAGCGCAACCTTCACATCGGTGTTGGTCTGCACGTTGTCCTTGATGGTAAACTCAACCGCTTTAGGGGTTGTGTTGACCTCAAGCATCGAGTCGCCCCTCTTGTCGGCATAGGTGCTATACGACACTACGCGATAGGTAGCCGCCTCGAGCGAGACGAGCGAGTCGCACTCGATTGAGGAGGTCTTCCAACCCTCCTTCTCCTCGTCGAAGTGCTGCGAGAACTTGGTTGGCAAGTTCGACAAAACAATAGGAGCACCAATAAGATTGCCATTATCAGCAACTCGACGCACCGAAATATCGACGCTCTGAATCTCGTCGAAGGTGTATTGGCGTGTAATCTCGCCTCGTGTCTGTACAAACTCCTTCACAAGGTTGAACTTGACAAATCCTCGTGGCTTGACATCGATGGTGATGTCGTGCACCGTCAGTCCGCCCTCGGTAACCGAGAAGCTCAACTCCGAAGCGGGTACCTTGCGGTACTTGACACCATCGAGTGCATCGAAGAGCACCACCTCGCCCAACTTGTAGTCGCCCACAAGAAGTTTCAACTTATCGCTACGCAGACCATACTCCGCAGCTGCATCGTTGGCAGCCGAGAGCACCAAACTCTGACGGAACTGACGACCATTCTTGTCGTAGAGGTTTACCTCAATCTTACAAGCCTCGGCCAAGTAATCCAACTCCTCGACCACCGCACGCGATGACTCGGCAGGAGTATAAGAGGCTGCCTTGTACAATTTGAATTGAACATATCCGTAGTCGCGCTCACGCAAATCGGCTACATCCTGCACACAGGATTGGAGTCCGAGAAGCGTCAGCAGTGCTACGACTATGTTGATTTTCAACAATTTCATTTGTCTATATAGTGTTTTATTTTTCGTTCTTCACTCGCATTCTACTTCTCGACATTCACCACGAACAAGATGCGGATAAACTTCTTGCCCGAAGCATCAGCACAGAGCAAGTCGCACTTGCCATTTGGAATCGACTCAGCTTCGACACCCTCCTTCAAGGTGAGAAGCACCTCTGAAGTAACCGAATCCTTTGCAAAATCCAAAGCATCGGAGTACAAGAAGTCATCGGCACTATTCTCCGAGTGGATGTTCGATACGGTACCGTACTCGAAACCTGGGATATTCAACGCCACCTGAGCCGGCACCTTGAACAACTCGGCAGAGGTGTAGGTCATACGATACTGCAACGAGATGCCCCACTCACTATCGAAATCGGCATCGTTTGCCTCTATCTTCTCGAGGGTTGCACCCAACGAATTGGCACTCTTCACATTGACAAAACTTGCCGAATAGTCGGTTGTTATGTCGCCCTCGGTGCCCTCGATCCAGTCGAATACAAGATTGATGGTGTAGCTGTGCATTGTGTCACCTACTGCGCTGATATTCAGCACCTCGGTGCGCTGCAAGCTCTCTATTGAGGCCTCAGGCGCAAGGCGCACATAGTAGACATCGAGTTCAGCAGCGTGCTCGAAAACGAGATTCTGAGTACCACTACCAAAACCGCCATATATCTCCGAATAACCGCTAAACTTCAGTGCTGCAGCCAAATAATCTGTTGTAAGGATATCAGCAGAAGGGAGGGTAAGTGTATAATTCATATTAGCACCAGTCATCACTACACCCTTCTCCGCAGCCAAAGCGGCATCAGCCAACTTCATCGAGGTCTCAACAATAACCTCCTTGTCCGGATCATATACGTGGTATACAGAGACAAGAGCGTCGCCATTCTCATCCTCGAGGTTGACATAGGCATCATATCCCACATCCTTGGTCTTTCTGGCTTTGTTGTAGTTCATATACAAGCGGAACTTCTCACCCTTTGCGCCAAAGCTCACAAACTGAACCCACGAATTTGCATCTTCAAGATCTACTGCAATAAATTCGCCCTTAGAATTGCGTACATAAACTGCATAGTTATACTTACTCGCATCGAGATCGTGCTGAACATAAAACTCTGCATACATAGCATCAATGCCACGATTATGGCGCAGTGTATAGGTGTGTGGAGCCGATGCAAATGGGCCATCCTCGGGGTGACCACCTTTGCTGAAGGTCGACTTAACGGTCTCCTCCGAGCCGGCATTTGCCAATCCCATAACATTTACAGGAAACTCCGTACGCGCAATTGTGTAGGTTGCAATGGTCTCGGTAAATCCCACCATCGAGAGTTGCACCTCGGTTACGATATCCTTGGCATAGCTAATAATACCCTCACGCATCTTTACGGTTACGGTATGCTCACCGGCCTCACCCGAGTGCGACGACTCTGGGAATCCGTCGTAGATAAGGAAGGCTGCGCTCTGCGACTCAGCCGAGAGTGAGATGGTCCACTCCTTCTCAGCTACAAAAGTCAACTCATACGAGCCTCCTGCTACTGCCTCGAAGCTCTGTGGCTCTGGGAAATTTGGTTTTACGGGTGCTGCATTCTCACCACCATTCTCACACGAGGTGAGCATCATTGCCACCACGCTCAATACTACTAATATCTTTTTCATTGTATCCTATTTTTATTCTTAATCAAATACTCTCTTTTACAATCCCTCTCGCATCATCTCCTCGGCCTCATCCTTCGACACCCACTCAAGGATGTTGTAGAAGTCGCCGACATAGCCAATCATTGTCGAGAAATCCTTGACATAGACACGAGTCCACAATTGTGCATACTTCTGGCACGAGTTGAAGGTCGAAACGGTGCTACCCGACGCAGGGCTTGTCTGCGCCAAGATCTTGCCATCTCCGTGCTGGATGCCAAATACCATAAACTCATCACCGATAACCTGATCGGCCTCAACCTCGAGAAGTGGCTCCGACGGGTTCTCGGTGTTGAATGTAAGGCGCAAATCGTAGCCATCGTAGAAGAGATTGTCCATCACGATGGTGTTCTCCAATGTTGCGTGCTTGTAGCAACGCACCAGACGCTGATACGAACTATTCGGACCAGGATAGCTGTACAACAAGAGTGATGTGAGCAAGCAGTAGCGTGGCTCCTGCTCGGTGCCACCCCACTCGTTGATATCGAATGGGCAAGACTTGAACATCACAACCTTGGTACGATTCGACTCGGGATAGAGATTCCACTTAAGAGCCTCAGGCATAACCAGTTGCAAGGTAAAGCCGAGCGAATCGGCAGGCCCGATATTGTCGTAGTTGCCAAAGACCTCGATATCGGTCGAAAGTTTACCCGCAGGAATGGTAAAGGTGTTCGACTTGAGGCGGTAGTGCTTGCCCTCGATGGCATTGCTACCCTTGTCGATAACCTCCACTGCATAGGTGCGATCGTAGTTGCGAGCTACGGTCGACGACACCGCTACCTTGAACGATGCTCCGTCGGCAGTAACCGCATTTGTCGAGAGCGAGTCTGCAAACATCAGATACTCCGCCCCTTCATAGGTGGTATATTGCTCGTTGCAGCCCACAAAACCGACTGCAGCAACAACCGCCATAAGTATATTAAAAATCTTCTTCATAGTCATCTCTCAAAGTTTAGTAGCCGGCATTCTGCTTCACCTGCGATCCGGGAGCCTCAACCTCGTGGCGAGGAATTGGCCACACAAACATATAGTGGTCGGGGGCAAACTTGAGTCTGCTACCCTCCGCCAACGAGTTGCTCTGCGGAGTTCGCTCGAAACCCTTACCCTCGTTGTAGAGTCTACCCCAACGCTTCATATCGTGAAGGCGGTGTCCCTCCATATACAACTCGCGAACACGCTCCTCGGCAATATTCTGCATAAAGTTGCCAGCCGAAACACTCATCGTACCCGCACCCGACGAGAAGCGGCTCTCGCGCAAAGTGGTCAAGTCGGCCGACGCAGCCGAGAAGTTCGGTTGCTCCTTGCGGCAATATGCCTCGGCACGAATCAGATACTGCTCGGCCAAGCGGAATGGCTTCGGCATCGAGACGTGGTAGAGCTGATAGGAGTTGATAAAATCGCCATTGCCGTAGTACTTTACCAACAATGGCCACACCAATCCGTGTGCATAGCCCGTCTGCGCCTCGTAGAAGTATGCTCCGTAGCGGAGGTCGTTCTGCGCATAGAGGTTCAACACCCACTGCGCAGGGACATAGTCGGGATAGAAGTTGACATAGTCGGTGGTGAAGTTCAAGAACGGAGAACCAATCATTGCACCAGGCGACTGCGGAGTGAGCTTGACACGCCATATAACCTCGGTGGCAAGGTCGTAGTTCCACATATATTGGAAGAAGCTCTGACCGCCTGTGTAGACCTCGCTTGCCGACGAGAGCGAAAATGCCCTATTCTCGATCACGCTTGTCGAGTAGTCGATTGCCGCATCCCAATCCTGCATATAGAGTGCAACACGTGCGTGCAAAGCCTCTGCCAAAGCCTTGGTGGCGTAGTCCGACGAGTACATATCGTAATCGCTACTGAGCAACTCCTCGGCCTTCGCCAAATCATCCAGTACAAACTGGTACGAATCGTACAACGAAGCTCGCACCGCAGGCTCCGACTGCGAATAGTGGCGACGCAACACTACGCCCATCTCATCGCGGGCTGTTGCAGGATCGTAGGCGTTGCAGTAGAGTTTGAGAAGCTCCGAGTAGGCCAAAGCACGGAGGGTATAGACCTCGCCCGTGTAGTAGTCGAGACTTGTGAGCTTGCCATCATCGGTGACCGATGCCTTCACCTCATCGACATTCTCGAGGAAGAAGTTGCAATTCGAAATCACACTATAGAGCGATGCGTAGACACTCTCCGACTCGGATGTGGTGGAGCGAATCTGCCACAACCAGAACGAGCCATACTGATTGCTATAGCCATCCACCGCATAGACCATATCGGTCTGCACATCGGGCAGGATGGTGAGGTAGCCATTGTAGAGCGAGCCACTCTTGAACTTTGCGTAGATGCCCGTAACTATCTGCTCGGCATCTTCGTAGCTCTTCATTGTATTCTCGACAGGGATAGCCGAACCCGGATACTTGTCGAGACACGAGGTTGTCACAACCGAGAGGGCTGCAACCACCACGCACACCTTTATATAATATATTATACTCTTCATCATCGTGTCAATTAGAATGTTATATCAAGACCGAATGTGTATTGGCGTGCCATAGGATACTGCGCCTGATAGACATTGGCAGTGCCCTCTGGATCCAATCCCGAGAACTTGGTGAAGGTGAATGGATTCTGTACCTGTGCATAGATACGCAACCCCTGGAACACCTTGCTCTTGCGCAACATCTGCTCGGGGAACGAGTAGGAGAGCATCACATTCTTCAGGCGAAGGAACGATGCATCCTCCAGCAGACGGCTGTCGAACTCGGTGTAGACACCGTGACGAGGTATGTCGGTGATGTCGCCCGGCTGTTTCCAGCGATTGAGCAGGCGTGCCGACTGGTTGTAGTCCATAAAGCGACCATTCGACTCGTCGAAATAGCGGTCATTGTTGAGCATCCAACGATTTGCCACCCACGCAAACTGTGCACTGAACGAGAGTCCGTTCCACGACAAGGCTGTACCGAAACCACCCTGCCAAGGTGCTATGTAGCTCTTGCCCATAAAGACCTTATCCTCATCGCGAAGTTCGTTGGTGATATTGCCATCCTTATCAAGCCAAAGGGCATCTCCGTTTGCAGGGTTAACGCCCGCATAGCGGTTGATGAAGAACTCTCCTAGCGAGTGTCCTACTGCAAGTTTGGTATTGGTATTGGCCATCTCGTACTCGGTCACGCCATTGTAGAGCGAAACGATACGGTTGCGATTGTACGAGAAGTTGGCATTCGCAGTCCAGAGGAACTTACCTGCCTGAACAAGTGTACCCTGCACGTTGAGCTCGACACCCACATTGGTCATCGTGCCGACATTGTCCCACTTGTAACCAAAGCCCGAAGTGGAGTATGGAAGCGGCACCTGCATAAGCATATCGGTGGTACGCTTGTAGTAGACCTCGGCATCGACTGTGAGGCGGTGCCAGAATCCGAAGTGGAATGCAAGGTTCGATGTCCAAGGCTTCTCCCAGCTGAGCGAATCGTTGCCCGGCTGCAACAGAGTCATACCTGCGTCGCCACCATAGTCTACGCCACCACCCACAAGAGCGAGGTGCTCGTAGTTTGGAATCGAGGAGTTACCCGAAGTACCTGTCGAGAGTGCAATCTGCGCGTGGGTAAGCCACCTGCGCGACGACTCCATAAAGGCCTCGTCACGAAGGCTCCACATAAAGCCCACCGACCAGAAGCCTGCCCAGCGGTTGTTGCGACCAAAACGCGACGAGCCATCGGCACGCACCGAGAACTCGGCAAAGTAGCGATTGTCGTAGTTATACTCGCCACGACCAAAGAACGAGAGGAAGCCATAGTCCGAATCGGTAGTGTCGCTCCACGATGTGGCACGAGTACCCGACGAGACATTGGTCATCAGGTCGTTGTTCTGTCCCTCGGTCAAGACGCTGAATGCCTCATAGTGGTAGGAGATACCCTCCTGACCAACGAGGAAGTTGAAGTTGTGCTTATATCCCTTCGAGAAGCGATAGTTTGCTGTATTTGTGACTGTGAGCGAGCCACCATCAGTCGACGAGCGCGATGCCGAGCCCTGTCCCTGATTTGGCAAATAGCTCGGATAGGTGAAGCCGAAACCCGTAGTATGCGAGTAGTCTACCGCCAACTGCGAGCGCAACGAAAGACCCTCGATTGGGGTTGCCTCGAGGAATACGGTAGAGAGCAACTTATACTTTTTGAAGGTTACAGGATTATTCTTCTGCCACTCGAGCGGATTCTGACCAATACCCTTCCACGAGCCATCGTTGATAGATGCCAACGAGCCATCAGCCTTGTATGGCGAGTAGTATGGCAACATAAATCGAGCAGCCGAGATTGGGGTTACAAGGGTGTATGAGCCCTCGTCGGCCTGCTGAATCTGCTGGTAGTTGAGCATAGTGTTCGTGCCGAGTTTGAGCCACTTGGCAGCCTTACGCTCCAAGTTCGCACGGAACGAGAATCGAGCAAAGCCCGAGCCATAGGCCGTACCCTCCTGATTGTAGTAACCTCCCGAGACATAGTATGAGGTCTTGTCGTCAGCACCCGAAACCGAAAGCTCGTAGTTCTGCAACAGAGCCGCCTTCTTGTAGACCTCATCGAGCCAACGGATGTCGGTCTTACTCAAGAGGTCGTAATCCTTGCCCTCGGTGAGTCCCACCTCCTTCTCGTATTGGATACGCTCGGCAGTGTTCATCAAATCCCAATTATTACCTGCCACCTCCGAGAAACCGAGCTGCATACGGTAGTCGATGCGAGGACGCTCAGCCTTGGCACCGCGCTTTGTGGTGATAACGATAACACCATTGGCAGCACGCGCACCATAGATCGAGGTCGAAGCGGCATCCTTCAACACCGACAACGACTCGATGTCGGCAGGGTTGATAGCGTTGAAGTCACTACTCTCGATAGGTACACCATCCAAGATATAGAGCGGAGCAGTTCCCGAGTTGATCGAGTTGACACCACGAATAGTCATCTTTGCCGATGCGGAAGGCTCTCCTGTCGAAGACATAACCGAGAGACCTGCTACCTGTCCCTGCAGAGCCTGATCGAAGGCCGCAGTTGGGGTGTCGGTGATATTCTCCATCTCGACAGCCGAGACCGAACCTGCAACGGTACCCTTCTTACGGACACCATAGGCGATTACCACCACATCCTCGATAGACTCGCTCTCGCTCTGCATAACGAGGTTGTAGGTTGCAGTCGCACTACCCGCAGGGATGGTCCACTCCACCGAACGGAATCCCAAATAGGAGAATGATAATTTTGTACCTGCCTCTGCCTTGATGGTGTAGGAGCCATCAAGCGCAGTCGTTACACCTTGCATCTTCTCGGTGACGACAGTTACTCCTATCAGCGGCAGTTTATCCTCGGCAGAGGTAACCACACCGCTCACAGTGACAACACCACCCTGCGCAGAGGCAAGATGTGGCACCATCACAAACGCGAGGAGCAGACAGGTTAGAAACGATTTTAAAATATTTTTCAACATAGCGGCGGCAAAGATAGTGTATTACTATGTAATATCCAAAAAAAAGAGCCCACTCGGACTCTTTTTTGCAGCACCCTCAACCACGCCGCTACTCTTCTATTTCGGGCATCTTATCGACAAGCACCTCTCCCTCGACATAGGCTCTCAAAGCGCGAGCCATACCGTGTCCAAACTTGCGAAGTTTGTTCGGATAGACAAACTCGCCATTCGAGTATGCAAACGGGAACTCGAAGGTACGAACAATTTCGATAGTCTTGATATTGGTGGCTACCCAAGTGGTGACATTCATTCCATCGGTGTAGTTATGTTTGGCATTCCAGCTTGTTCCGTATGGGAGATTGTCGGAGGTCTGATACTTCAAACCGCCCTCCTGATACTTCTCGATGAGCGCCGAGAAGTTGAGCTCTGCGACGCCATTGTACTCTTTGTAAGGAGTATAGATGTAGTTGTCGTTGTATTTGTAGAGCTTCGGATTGTGGAAATCGAGGAACATCTGCGGCTCGGTCTCGGCAATCAAGCTTGCCAGAGCGGCGGTCTCGGGATAGAGAAACTCGGTATAGTCACGATTGTGGTCGTGCGGAAGACGCCACTTGCCCTGATCGCCCTCGACTGCACCATCCATATCGACAAACGGAACTACCGTCAACTCGACATTCTCGCGCAACCAATCGCCCAACTCGCTATCCTCAAGGAATGTTGCCACCAAACCCTCAAGAGCATACATAGCAGGGGCCTCCGAGCAGTGGTGACGGGCACTGAGCACAACAGAGAACTTTGGCTTCGAATTGCGAGGTGTCATTCTAAAGAATGGTACATCGCGACCCTTGCGAGTTTTACACAACACGCCTATCTCGAATTCGCCTTTGTGTGGAGCCTTCAAGAATGCCTCCCACATCTCGGGAGTGTATGGGTGACACTCATAGAACCACACCTCCTTTGCATCGTCCGGAAAGGTATAGGTGAAGGAGTGCGGAGTAGAGCCCTCCTCGGCCAGATATTCGTAGCTCTTACCCTTATCGAGCGAGACAACAGGGCCTCTCTCGCAAATGGCGAAACTCTTTGTGAATACGAAAGTTAGCTTCTTGCCTTGTGCGCCTCGAACACGGAAAGCCCAGTAGAACCAAGCCTTCTTCGAGCCACGCAGACTCTGATGCACATAAACTGTATCGTTGAGTATGCGCTCGAAGACAATATTACCGGCAGGCACCTGATCGTCGATCACCACCGTTTTGGGCGAGCAAGAGAATGAGCATAATGTAACAAAAGTTACCGCGATAATCAAATAGAGTTTTCTCATCTTTAGGTCAATTTTGATTGTTTGCTACAAAGGTATTAAAAAAATCTGCAACTAATAGGAGTGAATTGAAAAAAAATTAACTATTTTTGTCATATTAAACACCTAATAAGTAGACAACAATCCGAAAATATGAGAAAATTACTCACTGTTTTGATTATTTCAACCATTTTGGGCGGCGGCATCTGCCAAGCCAAACCGGCAAAGAGAGGTTCGAAAACCGAGGTTGCAAAGGTTGAGGTTGGCACCACCCTCCCATCGTGGAGCGAAGGTTGCCTCGACATACACTTCATAAATAGTGCGCGTGGCGAGTGTTGTTTCTACATCCTGCCCGATGGCACCACACTGCTTGTAGATGCAGGCGAGGTGGGCGACAGCGGGACCAGCGTACCTCAGCGGCCAAATGCCGAGACCAAGCCATATATAACCTACGCAAAGTATATCAAGCACTTCCTGCCCGAGGGCAAGGAGGCTATCGACTACTGCTCGCCATCGCACTTCCACACCGACCACATAGGTAGTGAGAGTTGCGTGGTTGGCACATCGCCCGCAGGCTATCGCAAGTCGGGCTTGTTGGCACTCTACGACGAGGTGCCCTACAACCACATCCTCGACCGAGCCTACCCTAACTACACCGAAGATGAGATCACACCTGCTCTAAGTGGTCAGCTCTCGCAAGATTGGGCAAAGTTTGTCACCTGGGGAGTCAAGAAGAGGAGATTCACTGCAGCTCGTTTCCTCGCGGGCGAGGAGCAGATCAAGATGCTCAATAACCCCAAGGCTCACAAGGAGTTCTCGATATTCAACATCTGCGCCAATGGCGCTATCTGGCAGAGGACAAACAGCGGCGTAGAGCGAGTTGTGGAGAGCAAGACATTGGTCGGAGGTAACCCCTCTTCGTGCGGCTTTCACATCCGCTACGGAGCATTCGACTATATCGCTTGTGGCGACCT
Organism: Alistipes sp.; assembly: GCA_017505725.1. Classification (GTDB taxonomy): domain Bacteria; phylum Bacteroidota; class Bacteroidia; order Bacteroidales; family Rikenellaceae; genus Alistipes. Next base: position 15,406 of record JAFVOR010000019.1, on the reverse strand, counting down.
TGTCAGCAGCACACAAAACCGCTTGGCATACTACTTCCGCGACTTTGTGGGCGAGGGCAAGCTCGACGCATTCAAGGCAAACCACCACTTGGCGGGCAATTCGTGGGGATCGAGGATGCAGGAGCTCAACTTCAACCCTCGCGTAGTGCTCAACCACAGCTTCACACTCAACAAGCCCGATGTCAAGAAGTTGATGCACGTATTGCCCGTCATCGAGGGTTTCTTCACTACAAACCTCCACAAAGATTTCGTAAATATTCCCGAGCTGAAGGCAAACAATCTCGTAGAGAAGATTACGGCCTACAACGGACACATAGTGTTGCGAGTGGCACCCGGTGGTGGAGAGTTCTATGTCTATATGCTCGACGATGGCGACTTCGAGTACAGAGTAAAATCGATTCACGGACCATACAAATCGAGATAAAGAGTTGATCTTCCGCAAGATTTACATAGCAATTATTTCATTGTTCATTGCCTTATCGTGTGTTGCACCGACAGAGAGCATCGAGGCGACCGCCACCTCTATAACATTGTCGCTCGAGCAGAGACGCACCCAGCTCGGCGAGAAGGCCGATGGCATCTATCCGCTATATTGGAGCGAGGGCGACAAGATCTCGGTCAATGGCGTGGAGTCGGCCGCTGCAGTAATCGACACCGAGAACCCCTCTCGCGCAACCTTCACCATCAATGGAGAGGTGGGCGAGAGTCGTCATATAGCCTACCCTGCAGCCTCGGCAAACAAGGTGCTTTTCGCAGAGAATCAGCACTATACCGGCAACACGACCTTCGGACAAGGTGTATCGACAATGTATGGCACGGGTAGTGAGTTGCACCACTTGACAGGGGTGCTAAAATTCGGCATTGTGGGCTCGGCAACCATCACAAAGGTGCGCCTATCGTCAGCCGACTACACACCCATTGCGGGTGAGTTTGACATCGACTTCGAGAGTGGCGCAGTAACGCCAAGTGCCGATGCCAAAAGCATTATCAACTACTCGCTTGGCGAGGGTGTGAAGCTCGATGCCTCGACACCCACCTACATCCACATTGCAGTGCCTGCAGGCGACTATCCGCTACTCAACATCCGCATCTACGACAACGAAGGTGGCGTGATGGCCAAGCGAGTGCGTGCAACCGAAGATAGACCACTCGTTGCGGGCGATATACGCGAATTTACGACACCAATCCAATATAAGGCCGATAGCACAAGCGATGTCGAGATTGGCAAACCTCTGCCACAGTGGAGCGAGGGCTATCTCGATATACATATGATTAATAGCGGTAGTGGCGAGTGCGCCTTCTATGTTCTGCCCGATGGCACGACTATGGTGGTGGATGTGGGCGAACTCTCGCCGTTGTTCAGCGCCGAGACTCGCGTGCCTCACCGTCCGAACGACGAGGTGCGACCATACAAGACCTACGCCAACTACATCAGGCACTTTATACCTGAGGGCAAGAGCGAGATTGATTACCTCCACATTTCGCACTTCCATATCGACCACTTTGGCGACCACCGCTGGGAGGCGGAGATGAGCCCTATCGGTTATCGCAAAATCGGCCCTATGGCACTCTACGATGAGATACCGTTCCGCAATATTCTCGACAGAGCCTATCCAAACTATGTGGAGGAGACGCAAGTCCCTTCGATTGCCGACAGTTTAATTATCCAAGATTGGCGCATCTTTATCAAACACGGTGAGCAAAATAATAAGTTGCAGGGAGCACGCTTCACAGTCGGAAAAGAGCAGATTATATTACTCTACAACAAGGATAGATATAGCAATTTCAAGACCTTCAACATCTGCGGAAATGGCTATGGTTACTACATCAAGACGGGTGCAACTACACCTAAAAGAAATGGTTCGAAGGGCGACCCGGGCAACCCTGCATCGTGCGGATTCTACCTCAAATATGGCAATTTCGACTATGTCTCGGCAGGCGACATAACTAGCGCTCCGCAGAACAGAATGGCATACTACTTCCGCGATTGCGCCGATGGCACCAAGCTCGACGCACTGAAGGGCGGTCATCACTTGAGCAGCAATAGTTGGGGCGGACAGATGCAAAACTACATGTTCCCAACCGTAGTGCTCAATCATAACTTCTACAAAAAACAGCCCGACATCGATTTGTTGAACAATACGGTATTCAATGTTACAAATCAGGTATTCACCACCAACGCACACCCTGAAGCACTCATCGAAAATGGTGATACCTATGCCAAATTGGCCGGTCATAGCGGACACATTGCACTGCGTGTTACCCCGGGTGGCGGAGAGTTCTATGTATATATGCTCGACGATGGAAACTTCGAATATAGAGTTAAATCGATACACGGACCTTACACCTCGAAGTAGCTAAATTTGGCAATTCGAGATTTTTTACTTACCTTTGTGAAAACGATACCTTTGATATGGAGAATATAAAGGAAGATTTATATAGCGATATTCGTCCCTACAACGACGACGAAATACCCGCAGCACTCGAGCGAATTGTAAACGATCCGGCATTTGTGCCAGCAGTAAACTTCGCCTTCCCTGATGCTGATATGGAGCGCATCCGCGAGGTGGTACGCACCTGCACTACGGTTGAGCAGTTGCAGCAGCGAGTGATGATCAGCATCATTCAGCGCATTATCGAGACCACTATCGACAACTTCACATCCTCGGGCGTGGAGCACATCGAGAAGGATAAGGGCTACCTCTACATCTCGAACCACCGCGACATTACCCTCGACTCATACCTCTTGCAGTACACACTCTTCAAGAGCGGTTTCCCAACCACAGCAACCACATTGGGCGACAATCTTTTGCGCTCGCAATTTATCATCGATATCTGCCGCATCAACCGCGCAGTGCGTGTCATCCGCAGGACCGACGAGATCACTCCACGCGAGTTCTTGCAAAATTCGCAGCACCTCGCCGAGTATATCCGCTGGTATATCTCGCAGGGCAAATCGATGTGGATTGCTCAACGCAATGGCCGCACCAAGGATGGCATCGACTCGACCGATCAAGGCGTATTGAAGATGTTGAGCCTCAGTGGTGAGGGATCATTTGTCGAGAAGTTCAGCGACTTGAGCCTTACACCAATTGCCATCTCGTATCAGTATGAGCCTTGCGACATCAAGAAGGCTATCGAGACCACCGTCACACTTATGGGTGGTACCTACCAGAAGGGCAAGAACGAGGATGTAAACAGCATTCTCTATGGTATCCGTATGCCAAAGGGCGATGTCGACATCACCATCTGCGAGCCTATCACTCGCGAGGAGCTGGAGGAGTGCGGTGCACTACCAAAGGCGGAGGCATACAAGCGACTGAAGGATATTGTTGACCAGCGCATCTACAAGAACTACAAGCTGCACGATACCAACTATATCGCACACGATATTCTCCACCGCGAGAAGCGTTATGCCGAGTTCTACACCCCGGCCGCAGTGAAGAAGTTCAAGGGCCGTATGGCATACGCCGAGGCTCGCTTCCTGGAGTATGGCCTCGATGTCAAGGCAGCACGCAAGGTCTACTTGGGCATATATGCAAACCCTGTTGACACAAAGTTATAATATTGATAGTAACACTAAAAAGGTCGAGCGATCGACCTTTTTTTTGTGGGTAATGGCGACGGGCTTTATTAAGCCTGCCAGGCTTTGCCTTCGGCTCTGGGAGTTACTGGGGAATTAAAAATTATTTTTTTAAGGCGAGTAAAGGCTAGTAAGGGCCAGTAAGGGCTGGTAAGGGTAGTTAAGGAGTGTTAAGGGTGATTAATGTTTTTTTCTTTTGCTTGTAGCGCTCCCTTAATAGCCTTTAATAACCTTTAATAACCCTTAATATTGTTGCGCCTTGACCACCGTCGGAGTTCTCGCAACCCTCAGCCTCCCGCGCACCCCTAACGCCTCTAACGACCCTAACAAGTCTGCGCCTTGACCGCAGTGCAGTGCAAAATTTACCCATCAGAACAATTTGCCACAGCCCTAAAAATCGTAAATGATGGAGGAAATTTTGTGCGACGCTAGGCGACAAATCCGCAGCATAGTAAAGCTATGTGAGGAATTTGGAGTCCGACGCGCTCGTGCAAAATTTACCCATCAGAACATTCCACAACAAAAAAATCGTAAATGATGGTGGAAATTTTGTGCTAAGCTAGGTGGCGAAAGCGGAGCATACTAAAAGGTATGTGAGCATTTCGACATCCGCAGTGCAGTGCAAAATTTACCCATCAGAACGATTTTTAACTGTAGTTGGTGTTCAGATACTCCTGAATGGTAAATTCGGTCTGACACGGTTCGAGAGTCTCGTCGACAAACTCGTTGGTGTGCTGCATAAATTCATTAGAGAGGACACAACGGGAGAGGAAGTTGATAATCTCGGAATGATTGTCGGTCATAGGCGATACTGCGAGGGAGTGGTCACGATAGTGCGCGGAGTGGAAATAGTAGGTTGCACCTATACTGTGAAGTTGCTCGGCAATATAGTCGGAGCCATAGAAGCCAGTGGCGAGGATGGTCGCCTTGCGATACGGCACATTGCGATCGGCATTACCGTGGAAGAGCATTATAGGGCAAGGGGTGGCATCCCAATCGGGCTCGCTAAGCACCGAATAGATAGCGCCCGCAAAGGCCACCACGCCGGCAAAGTTGAAGTCGGCAGGGAGTTGCTTGGCATAACCAGAGCGGTTGGAGATGTAGTTCTCGGCCTGCAACACAGATATGGCACCCGCACTCGAGCCCGTAGCCACAATACAGGAGGTGTCGATGCCCAGCTCTGCACTATGGTCGAGCAGATACTTGGTTGCACGGAGCACATCCTCAGCGGCATTGCTCACCGCACGATACATAGCCCACGCACCCTCGAGAGGGCCGACATCGGCACTCTTCTCGTTGGTGTAGGCCATACCGAGTCGGTAGTCTATCGATACCACATCGAAGCCCTGCGAGAGGAGCATCTCGAAATAGGGCATATACTTTTCGTTGGCACGATTACCGTGCGAGAAGCCTCCTCCGAAGGCAAACAAGGCACATTTGTGTTGTCCAGAACCCTCGGCACGATAGTGGTCGAGGTAGAGAGGGGATTTGCCCTCCACATAGCAGTAAGTTGTAGGTGTTGGTAGTGCCATTGCTGTTGCCAGAGAGATTAGTGCCACAAAGAACAAGACATATCTCTTCATAAAATCTATTGTTAAACTATTTGTATTTTCCTCTCCAAAGTTGTTGTATACGCTCGGCTATGCGCTGCTCGGTTGCATTCCCCATATTCGGGTGGTAGAACTGCTTGCCCTTGAGGCTCTCGGGTAGAAACTCCTGCTCTACGAAGTTACCCTCGAAGTCGTGCGCATATTTGTAATCCTTGCCATAGCCCTCGTCGCGCATCAACTCGGTTACCGCATTACGCAGATGGAGCGGAACAGGGCGAAGGTTGGTATCCTTCTGCACAAATGCAAGGGCCTCGTTGATAGCGGCATAGGCCGAGTTACTCTTTGCCGAGGTTGCCAGGTAGATGGTGGTCTCGGCAAGGGTTATACGCGCCTCGGGCATACCTATTTTGTGTACGGTGTCGAAGCAGGCATTTGCAAGCAGCAACGCATTCGGATTCGCCAAGCCGATATCCTCTGATGCAAGGATAACCAATCGGCGTGCGATGAATCGAGGTTCCTCGCCACCCGCCAACATTCGTGTCAAGTAATAGATTGCCGCATTCGGGTCGCTACCTCGCACACTCTTGATGAAGGCGGATATGACATCGTAGTGTTGCTCGCCATTCTTGTCGTAGAGTGCGATATTTTGTTGTAGAACCTCCGTAACAAGGTCATCAGTAATCACCAAGTCACCCTCGCGAGATGAGGTTATGATATCGAGAATATTCAACAACTTACGAGCGTCGCCACCCGCAAAACGGAACAACGCTGCCGACTCCTCTACCTTGATTTTACGCTTTTTCAGCTCTTCATCAGCAGTCAAAGCACGATTGAGCAGATGCTCCAGGTCTGAATCCTGCATTGGTTTGAGTGTGTAGACCTGGCAACGACTCAAGAGTGGCGAGATAACCTCGAATGATGGATTCTCGGTGGTTGCGCCAATGAGTGTGATGATACCCTGCTCCACCGCACCGAGCAACGAGTCTTGTTGCGACTTGTTGAAGCGGTGAATCTCATCGATGAAGAGCAACGGAGTCTTTGACGAGAAGAACTTCTGACTCTTGGCAGACTCGATAACATCGCGCACCTCCTTCACGCCCGAAGTGACGGCCGAAAGGGTGTAGAATGGGCGCTCAAGGGCATTTGCCACAATCTTGGCAAGAGTGGTCTTGCCCACCCCCGGAGGGCCCCACAAGATGAACGACGGTACATTCCCCGCCTCGATAAAGCGACGAAATACACCTCCTTCACCCACGAGATGTTGCTGACCTATATAATCTTCGAGGCTCTGTGGCCTCAATCTTTCTGCTAATGGAGTAGACATAGATTTCTTATGCGCCAATTTATAAGGGCTAGTAACGGCCAGTAAGGGCTATTAAGGGCCAGTAAGGGAGGCGCAATATTTTTTATTTATTAATTTCGTTATACTTCTCGATTGCTTTGCCGAGTATGCGGATTGCTTTTTTGAGCTCGGATTTTTCGAGGATGTAGGCGATACGCACCTCATCCTTACCTAAACCTGGCTCGGAGTAGAAACCCGATGCCGGGGCGAGCATCACAGTTGCGCCTTCGTACTCAAACTCACGCAGACACCACTCGCAGAACTTGTCGCTATCGTCGATTGGCAAGCGGGCAATCGTATAGAATGCACCCATAGGGATTGGCGAGTAGACACCATCAATCTTATTCAGCTCGTCAACCAGACAGTTGCGACGCTCGATATACTCCTCGTAGGTGTGGATGGCATACTCGCGCGGTGCATCAATCGACGCCTCGGCCGCAATCTGACCAAGCAACGGAGGTGAAAGGCGTGCCTGACAGAACTTCATCACCGCAGCACGCAATGTCTTATTCTTGGTAATGAGCGCTCCGATGCGGATACCACATTCAGAGTAGCGTTTCGACACCGAATCGATAAGCACGACATTATCCTCGATACCCTCCAAGTGGCAAGCCGAGATATATGGCGAGCCTGTGTAGATAAACTCACGATATACCTCATCCGAGAAGAGGAATAGATCGTACTTCTTGACCAAGTCGCGGATGCGGTTCATCTCCTTGCGGGTGTAGAGATAGCCCGTAGGGTTGTTTGGATTACAGATGAGGATGCCTCGAGTGCGCTCGTTGATAAGCTCCTCGAACTGCTCAATCGAAGGCAAGGCAAATCCATTGTCGATAGACGAGGTAATTGGGCGAATCACCGCACCTGCCGAGACTGCAAATGCCATATAGTTGGCGTAGGCAGGCTCGGGAACGATAATTTCGTCTCCCGGATTCAGACACGACATAAAGGCGAACAACACCGCCTCCGAGCCGCCCGCAGTGACAATGATATCGTCGGGCGTAAGCTTGATTTGGTATTGGTCGTAGTAGCCCACCAGCTTCTCGCGGAGCGAGAGGAAACCATCGCTCGGACTATACTCCAAAATCTCGCGATCGATGTTGCGGATGGCATCGAGTGCCACCTGCGGAGTCTTGATATCGGGCTGACCGATATTCAGGTAGTAGACCTTTGTTCCCCTCTTCTTTGCCTCCTCGGCAAGTGGAGCCAAACGGCGGATAGGCGATGATGGCATCAACACAGCTCGTTCTGAAATCTTTGGCATAGTATTACGGTATCTAAAAAGTTTATCCACGCAAATATAGAAAAAATAAACGGAAAACGGAAAGCGGAAAGCGGAAAACTTGTAAAGTTTTTACGATTTTCGCTTGGAGTGGAAAACGGAACGCCGCGATTGAGCCGAGGGCAGAGACTGCTTGCAGACTATGCCGAGGCGGAGCGGTGAAAAGCTTGCGAAGCAAGATTAAAGAGGAAAATTTTCAAAAAGCTATGTTTTAATAGATTTTTTTTGTATCTTTGTCAATATGAAAAAGATTATTCTCACACTGACCCTTGCACTTTGTGCAATCACCTTGCAGGCTCGCCACATCTACCCCAAGGCCGGCGAAGATTGGCAACAAGCAAAACCATCGAAGTATGGATTCAACGACAAAAAGGTCAAAGAGTTGCGTCGTTATGTGATAGACTCGATGCAGACCACGGGATTGATGATTATCGTGGGTGGCGAGTGCATATTCAAATATGGCGACATCGAAAAGACGAGCTACATCGCATCGTGCCGCAAGAGTGTACTCTCGATACTCTATGGCAAGTATGTCAAGAATGGCACTATCGACCTCAACAAGACACTCGGCGAATTGGGCTTTACCGACCACGGAGGCCTACTCCCCATCGAGCAGAGTGCCAAAGTGTTACACCTGATTCAGGCCCGTTCGGGTATCTACCATCCGGCATCCAATTCGGGTAGTGCGCTCGACAATCCGAAGCGCGTTCCCGAGCGAGGCTCGGTGAAACCCGGAACAAAGTTCCTCTACAACAATTGGGACTTCAACGCCGCAGGCTCCGTATTCGAGCAACTTACCGGCAAGAGCGTTTTCGAGGCGGTAGACGAGGATTTGGCAAAACCGCTCGGTTTTCAGGACTGGAACCTCGCACGACACCGACACACGGGCAATATGGCTCGCTCGATGCACCCTGCCTACCACCTTCACCTCTCGACTCGCGATATGGCACGCATAGGCTATCTGATGTTGCGAAAAGGAAAGTGGGAGGAGAAACAGATTATTGCAAAAGATTGGCATCGCAAGATGATTGCCACATCGACCAAGCCCGAGGAGACAGGACCCAAAAAGCGTTTCGGATATGGCTATATGTGGTGGCTCTACAACGACAGCAACCCGGCTCTGAAGGGTGCTTACGCAGCTCACGGAGCTATGGGACAATACATCACCATCATACCCGAATTGGATATGGTGATAGCCCACAAGACCGACGCAATCTATGGTCGCAAGACCAAGAGTTCGCGCTACCAGCGCTTTGTGCGTAAAGTTATAGCCACAAAAGAGCAATAGTACGACAAAAGAGAACGAAATTTTGTTTGCTTGGTAATAAAAATTTTGTTATCTTTGTAACACTATAAAACAGATAATAGCACTATGACTAACAACAAGCCCCTCTATTGCGTGATAATGGCCGGTGGTGTAGGCTCTCGTTTCTGGCCTGAGAGTCGCCAGAGCAAGCCAAAGCAGTTTCTCGACATCTGCGACACAGGCAAGTCGTTCCTGCGTATGACCTACGAGCGATTTGCACACGTTGTGCCCGACGAGAACTTCTTGGTGGTGACCAATGCCCGCTACAAACAGCTTGTACTCGAGCATATCCCCGAGATCAAGCCCGAGCAGGTATTGTGCGAGCCGATAGGTCGCAACACCGCACCTTGCATCTGCTATGCCGCCTACTACCTGCGTAACATCGCACCCGATGCTATGATGATAGCGACACCTGCCGACCACCTTATCCTCAACGAGGAGGAGTTCCGCACCATATTGCACGACACCATCGACTTCGCCTCCGAGAAGAGTGCACTGATGACCATTGGCATCACCCCTTCGCGACCGGAGACGGGCTATGGATACATCCAAAAGAGCGACAACTCGACTATCTCGCGTGTGAAGTGCTTCACCGAGAAGCCAAACCTCGAGCTTGCACAAATCTTTGTGCAATCGGGTGAGTTCTTCTGGAACTCGGGTATCTTTGTGTGGAAAATCAAGGATATCATCGACGCATTGGCAGAGCATCTGCCCGAGCACTACGCACTCTTCGAGGGCGTTGCACCTCTCTTGGGCACATCGGCAGAGCAGGAGGCCATCGCACAAGTCTACTCGGAGTGTCGTTCCATATCTATCGACTATGGTGTGATGGAGAAGGCCGAAAATGTATATGTTCGTTGTGGCGACTTTGGCTGGAGCGATGTGGGTACTTGGGGCTCGTTGTACCAGCTTTCACGCAAAGACAAGTATGCCAATGTGAAGCCTAACGAGGGTTGCTACACCTACAACACCCGCTCGTCTATTGTATCGCTTCCGAAGGGCAAGGTAGCTGTAATCAACGGCCTGCGCGACTACATCGTGGTAGACACCGAGGATGTTCTACTAATCTGCCCACGTGGCGAGGAGCAGAATATCAAAAAGTATATCGACGAGGTGAAGTACAATACAGGCGAGAAACATATTTAGACGAGAGACGAAAGCGCGAGGCAAGCATAGCGTCGCCAACAGGGTTGGCTCTTTGGCGGCGGAGGCGGAGCCTCCTTTATGACGGCGCAGTCTGCGACTGCTTTATGGCGCGCGCCAGAGAGGGCGAAGCCCGACGCCATAGAACACCAAAGGTGTGACCCCATAGAGGGCGATAGCCCGACGATATAAAACAGCATCGCGCCAAACTCTTACTATAACCCTAACCAAACACCACAAACATTGGAAAGACTATACACCGCATTTACTAACTCTACGGGCGTAATCACCGACTCTCGAAAGATCGAAGTCGGTGCGCTCTTTTTTGCACTGCACGGAGCATCGTTCGATGGCAACAACTATGCAATAGCGGCTCTCGAGCAGGGGGCTTCGGCTGCGGTCATCGACCGCAAAGATATTCTTGAGAACAACCCCGACTATGCCGAGCAACTCCTCCTTGTGGAGGACACCTTGCAGGCGTTGCAAGCGTTGGCGAGAGAGCATCGTCGCCGCCTGGCGATACCAATTGTAGCCATAGCGGGCAGCAACGGAAAGACCACCACCAAGGAGCTTGTCTCACGAGTGTTGGCAGAGAAGTTCGAGGTCTCGACTACCAAGGGCAACCTCAACAACCACATTGGCGTGCCTCTCACACTCCTTGCGATGAGCAACGAGACCGAGTTTGGCGTGGTGGAGATGGGAGCAAGCGCACAGGGCGAGATTGCTCTGCTCTGCTCGATTGCCGAGCCAAACTACGGAATACTGACCAATATCGGACTCTCGCACCTCGAAGGCTTCGGAGGTGTGGAGGGCATCCGCAAGGGCAAAGGCGAGTTGTTCGACCACCTCAACGAGATTGGAGGTAGAGCCTTTATTCCCGAGGAGGATGCCACGCTCTGCGCTATGGCTGCCGAGCGCGAGGATCTGGCTGTGGAGTACTACTCTCGCGCCATTGCCGAGGGCTTCAAGAGCAACCTCACGGGCGACTACAACCGCTTCAACATTGCCGCTGCGGTGGAGGTAGGTCGCTACTTTGGCGTGGCTGATGAGCGCATCGCCGAGGCTATACTCTCATTCTCGCCCGACAACAACCGCTCACAAGCGGTAAAGACCGAGCGCAACCTGCTTGTGGTCGATTGCTACAATGCCAACCCCTCGAGTATGGAGGTGGCACTCGACAACATTGCAACGATGGAGGCAGAGCATAAGGTGCTGATATTGGGCGATATGCTCGAGCTTGGCGAGTGGAGCGAGGAGGCTCACATCAACATCCTCCGCAAGGCAGATGGCATAGCCAATCGCATAATCTTGGTGGGTAAGGAGTTTGCCAAAGCTCATACCATCGTAGGCGAGGAGTTGGAGAGCGAGTATGCCCTCTATCCTACCACTGCCGAAGCGTTGGCAGCCCTCGACAAGGAGCCGATAAATGGATGCCTTGTGCTGCTGAAAGGCTCGCGCGGAATCAAATTGGAGGTGCTAATTGACAAACTATAACGATGGAGAGATTTTTATTTGCAGTAGCATTGCTTGCTACAATGACTTTGTCTGCAAAAGAGCAACCCGAGTGGCTCAAGAAGGCAAACATCTACCACATCTACCCCCTCACCTATGCCGACTCTAATGGCGATGGCATTGGCGACCTGGAGGGTATTCGATCGAAGCTCGACTACATCAAGAGTGTAGGCTTCAACTGTATCTGGATCTCCCCTTGCTTTATGAGTGCGTGGGAGGATGGCGGCTACGACATCCTCGACTATTACAAGGTAGATCCCCGATTCGGCACAAACGATGATTTGAAGCGTCTTATCGACGAAGCTCACTCGAAGGGTATCAAAATATTACTCGATCTCGTTGCAGGCCACACCTCGGACAAGCACCCTTGGTTTCAGGAGTCGTTGAAGGCGGAGCGCAACAAGTTCTCGGACTATTACATCTGGACCGAAGGACACACTATGCCGCAGCCAAGCTACCGCTGGGTGGACAACAGCTACCCTCGCAACGGAATCTACCTGAGCAACTTCTTCCCTATTCAACCTGCGTTGAACTATGGTTATTACAAGCCTAACCCTGCGCATAGCTGGGAGCAGTCATACGATGCACCCGGCCCTACCGCAGTTCGCAACGAGCTGAAGAAGATTATCGCCTACTGGTGTGATATGGGATGTGACGGTTTCCGCGTCGATATGGCAAAATCGCTTGTCAAGGGCGACAACAAAGCACAAGATGGCGTTATGCGACTTTGGAAAGAGATTTTTGCGTGGTACAACACCAAATATCCCGAGAACATTATGCTCTCGGAGTGGTCGTACCCTAAGCAGTCTATCTCGGCAGGATTTAACATTGACCTCCTTATTCACAATGGTATTGGCGGTAAGGTCTATCGTCCACTCGTTTGCGAAACCACTGACAAAATGGTACCTACGGTATGTTACTTCAACCGTCAGGGCAAGGGTAAAATTCGCAAGGCTATGGAGCTCTACACCCAGATCTACAACGACTATCGCGCTATAGGAGGATACGCCTCGATGCCTACCTGCAGCCACGACATCTGGCGTTTGACACGAATGAATCGCAACACACCCGAGGAGCAGAAGGTGGCTATCACGCTATTCCTCACTCTGCCCACCCCACCTATTGTATATTACGGTGAGGAGATTGGTATGCGTAACCTCGAGTATGCGCCGGCAAAAGAGGGAAGCCTCTCGTCACGCAACCGCTCGACCTGTCGCACCCCTATGCAGTGGAGCACCGAGCGCAATGCCGGTTTCTCGGCTGTGAAGAGTGCAAAGAGACTCTACCTACCTGTGGACAATGCGCCACAATTTCCGAATGTTGCCGAGCAGGAGAACGATCCTAATTCGGTACTCTCGTATGTGAAGGGGCTATTGAAGTTGCGTGCCGCAATCCCTGCACTCGGCGTCGAGGGAGAGTGGAAGTATGTGGGCGACCTCGACAACCCATACCCTATGATATACGCGCGTACACTCGGCAACGAGAAGTATGTCGTGGTGTTCAACCCTGCCGACCGCGAGGTGGAAGGCTCGATTGCCCCAATGGGTAGGAAGGCGGAGTGGGTGTATGGCAACAACAAGAGACTCGCCAAATGCAAAACATCGAAGGATGGTCACACATTCAAGATGAAGCCAATCAGTGTAGCAATTTTCAAGATTAACTAATAGATATATATGGAAGAGAAAAAGAGTGTTTCCCTGCCCGAGAATGCCTATCGTGAGTTGAAGGCGGGCGAGGAGTATCAGCCGATAATGTCGGCTGATAGCAGACCTGCCGAGGCTACGCCATACTCGGTGACAATGGGTGTTATTATGGCTATTATATTCTCGGCAGCAGCAGCCTTCCTCGGACTCAAGGTGGGACAGGTATTTGAGGCTGCAATCCCTATCGCAATCTTGGCAGCCGGTTTCGGCTCGTTGCGAGGCAAGAATCGCAGTATGCTTGGCGAGAATGTTATCATTCAGTCCATCGGTGCTTCGTCGGGTGTAATCGTTGCGGGAGCAATATTCACACTCCCTGCACTCTACATCCTCGGCTTGGAGGCGCAGTTCTATCAGGTGTTCCTCTCGTCGCTGTTGGGTGGTGTGTTGGGCATTGTGTTGCTTGTGCCATTCCGCAAATATTTCGTGAAGGATATGCACGGTAAGTACCCATTCCCCGAGGCTACCGCTACCACCGAGGTGCTCGTCTCGGGCGAGAAGGGCGGCAAGCAGACCAAGTTGCTCGCAGTGGCTGGATTGCTTGGCGGATTGTACGACTTTGCAGTGTCGTCATTTGGCGCTTGGGCTGAGAACATTTCTACAAAGATGACCGCTTGGGGCGCAACCGTAGCCGAGAAGTTCAAGGTGGAGTTCTCGATGAATACGGGTGCCACACTCCTCGGTTTGGGATATATCATCGGTCTGAAATATGCTGTTATCATCACCGCAGGATCGTGCCTCGTATGGTTTGTGATTGTGCCATTGGTGGGCTACGCATCTGCCGAGGCTGCATCGATGAGTGCAATGGAGCTCTTTCAGGCCTATGGCAGACCAATCGGCATCGGAGGTATCGCTATGGCGGGACTCATCGGCATCATCAAGCAGGCGGGCATTATCAAGCAGGCTGTAGGACTCGCGGTCAAGGAGCTTGGCGGCAAGAAGCAGTCGGGCACTGTTGAGCGCACACAGCGCGACATCTCGATGAAGGTTATCCTCTCGGTAATTATCGCAGTACTTATCACCACCGTAGTATTCTTCCAATTTGGCGTTTTGGGCAATTGGATGCACACAGCAGTGGCTCTGCTCATTGTCTTTGTTATCGCATTCCTCTTCACCACCGTTGCTGCTAATGCCATCGCTATCGTGGGCACTAACCCTGTATCTGGTATGACCTTGATGACTTTGATTCTCAGCTCGTTGGTATTGGTTTCGATAGGCTTGGAGGGCGAGAAGGGAATGACCGCAGCCTTGATTATCGGTGGTGTGGTCTGCACCGCACTCTCGATGGCAGGCGGCTTCATCACTGACCTCAAGATTGGCTATTGGCTCGGCACTACCCCGCACACACAGGAGAAGTGGAAGTTCCTCGGCACATTCGTCTCGGCTGCTACTGTTGCGGGCGTGATGATTATCTTGAATAAGACCTATGGCTTCGTGGGCGAGAACGCCCTCACCGCTCCACAGGCTAACGCTATGGCGGCAGTTATCAAACCTCTGATGGAGGGTGGCGAGACTCCTTGGATACTCTACTTTGCGGGCGCAGTATTGGCACTTGTATTGAACTGGATTGGCGTACCGGCATTGGCATTCTCGTTGGGTATGTTTATCCCGATGTCGTTGAATGCTCCGCTCGTAGCTGGCGGTGCTATCGCGTGGTTCGTATCATCGCGCTCGAAGGATGAGGCTTTGAACAAGGCTCGCTTCGATCGTGGTACTCTCCTCGCCTCGGGCTTCATCGCAGGTGGCGCATTGATGGGCGTTGTGGCAGCTGTACTCAAGTTTGTCGGCGTCGACCTCTATATGACCGAGTGGGCCGCCTCGAGCAACGACGAATGGCTCGCCCTCGCAATGTACATCGCTCTCGCAATCTACTTCACTATCCACACCCTGAAGGCAAAGAAAGATTAACCCTAATTAATATAGTATCTGAAAGGGATATGCTTTGGCATATCCTTTTTTTTATGGGATAGGATAGGATAGGATAGGAT
>JAFVOR010000018.1 GCA_017505725.1 Alistipes sp. | reverse complement strand
GTTCTTGAGGTGCTCTGTAAGGTGGCTGATACGGTACGAGAACAACGCGATCTGGCTCTCTGGAGAACCTGTATCGGTGTTAGACTTGCCGTACTGACCGAAAAGCTCTTGCTTTTTCTCTGCTGTTAAATAAGCCATAATTGTAAAAAATTAAAATTAAGTTATTTAAAAGTTAAAACTTCGTACGCATTCGCCTTACTACGAATCACGCCAAAGCGGTGGCAAAGATAGTGAAAAATTCAGAATTAAAAATGCAAAATGCAAAATTCTTTGATTTTCAATTAACTTTTAGTTAATATGGGGCGTTGGAGTGTCGTCTTGATGGGGTTTTTTGTTTGCAGATTTTTGCAAAAAAAATCGGGGAGATAGGCGCAATGCCATCTCTCCCCGATGAATATCCTTATCTCGATACAGATGCTACTTTGCGAAGCTCTGTCCCTCGAGCTTGTCCCACTCTCCGCGTGTAAAGTCCGGGAATGCTACAGGCATCGAGTTGTTCTGAATCGAAGCGGCCGACAAATCACCTATGCACGACCACTCGGCTGCGTCGTAGACATCCTGGTCGAGTGGCAGTCCGTTGCGCAAGCAGTAGATGAGTCGGTAGTCCATAATGAAGTCCATACCTCCGTGACCGCCAGCCTTCAAAGCTCTCTCCAAAAGCTCCTTCTGGATAGGGTGACGATACTTCTCGATAAGTGCGTCGTATGTCTCCTTTGGTAGGAATTTGTGCGAAGATAGATCCTCGTGATTAGGTATTACACCGCTATCAGCCATAGCATCGTGCTCGAGCGCGATGCCCGGAGTAGGGTACTTGTTGGCATAGCCCTTTGTGCCGGTAATCTCGTACTGACGGCTATATGGGCGTGGGGTGTAGACATTGTGTTGCAAGCCGATGGTCTTGCCCTTGTGGGTGCGGATGAGTGTTGCAGTGTGGTCGCCATTGGCAAACTCCTCGGTACCAAGTGACTTCTTGGATAACTCCGAACCAATCCACGAGTTGGTATCCATCGCAACGAGGTGGGTCATACGGTCACCACGGTGGATGTTGAGCGCGAAGCAGATTGGGCCGAGGCCGTGAGTTGCGTAGACATCACCATCGTGTGCCTGGTTGAACTTCAAACGCCAATTATCGTCGAAGAGTGGCCAGAACTTGTCGAGTGAGTGGAGATAACCACCCTCAACGTGTACAATCTCGCCAAAGATACCCTGCTGCACCATATTGAGTGTGGTGAGCTCGAAGTGGTCGTATATGCAGTTCTCGAGCATCATACAGTGGCGACGGGTGCGCTCGGATGTGTCGACCAACTGCCAGCACTCGGCTACCGATGTGGCTGCAGGCACCTCGATCGCTACGTGCTTGCCGTGCTCCATTGCGTATACTGCCATTGGAGTATGGAGATGCCAAGGGGTTGTGATGTAGATAAGGTCGATGTCGTCGCGCTGACACATCTCCTTCCACGCCTCCTCGCCAACATATCCGTCGGCTGTCGGCATACCATACTTTGCAAGACGGGCTTGTCCCTTGTCGATATTCTCCTGATGGCGGTCGCAGATGGCTACAATCTTTACGCCATCGATGTAAGACATACGCTTGAGAGGGCCTCGACCACGCTGTCCGATTCCGATGATACCCACACGCACGGTGTCGATAGGCTCGGCTGCAAAACCGAGCATCGATGTCTGACCTGCTACGCGCTCAGGCTCAGCGAAGTGAATCATACCATTTTTGATGGTGTAAGGCTTGTCTGTCTTGTTGTTAAAAACAACTGCGACAGCCACTACAACAGCGATAAGAATAGTGCCGAAAATAAGTTTTCTCTTCATAGTATATTCGTTTTAGAGTTTTCCGTTGCTTTTGAACGAGTAGTGCTCGCTCGATGAGATGATTACGTGGTCGAGCAGTTCGATGTCGAAGAGTGCCGCCGCACTCTTTATTTTGCGGGTGATATCGACATCAGCACCACTCGGCGTAGCGCATCCCGAAGGGTGGTTATGCAACACTATGATGCGAGGAGTGAGCAGCTCCAACGCCCGCTTGATGATGAGTCGATGGTCGACCACCGTGGCTTGCAATCCCCCCTGACTCATACAGGTACACTCGATGATGCGGTTCGAGTTGGTGAGATAGAGCACCCAACACTCCTCGTGCTTCTTGTCCTGAAGTTTAGGGCGCATAATGCGCACCACATCGTCACACGAGGTGATGCTATCCTCGATGGCTCGGTTGGCTGCCGCTATGCGGTGTCCCAACTCGGCTGCTGCCAATATTCGCTCAGCACGCTTCGAGCCAAGTCCGGCAATCATTCGCAGGCGCGAGGCTTGAGTTGATGCCACTGCGTTCAACGAACCACATTCGCACAAAAGGGCATCGGCCAACTCTCTGCTCTCGAGGAGGAGCGCCAAGAGTTCGCTGTCGGAGAGTGATGTTATGCCTCTCGCTGCCAATTTGTTGCGGATGTCCTGCATATGTTATGGCTATTTGTTCAACTTATCGAGCCTATCGAGCAGACGAGCACACTCCTCGTCGCTTGGCTCATAGGTTGCAGACTGCGCTGCACGCTGCTCGGCCTCCTTCTTCGACGATCCAATGCCGTGTCCCACCTCGAGATTGTCGACCAATACGGTGCAGTGGAACGAGCGTGTTGCACCCGCCCCCGTAGGTGCTCCCTTGGTACGGAACTGCACGCTATGGTGGTTCTTCTGTCCCCACTCGATGAGGCGACTCTTGAAATCGGTCTCGGTCTCGTCGACCTCCTCCAACGAGAGTTTAGACGAATATATATTATTGATGAGCAGTCTGTTAGCAAAATTGTAGCCCTGATCGAGATAGATGGCTCCCATCATAGCCTCGAATGCGTCACCAAAGATATGTTTCTGTGTTGCAATCACCGAGCGGCAGCAGATGATGTGCTTGTCCAAGCCCAACTTGCAGGCTATGGCGTTGAGCGACTGTCGCGATACGAGCTTCGAGCGGAGTTTGGTGAGTTTGCCCTCGTCGTAGTTGGGGTACTCGATGAAAAGGTAGTCCGAGGTGATGCTCTCGATCACTGCGTCGCCCAGGAACTCAAGACGCTCGTTGTTGATACTGTGACCATCTATCTCGACTGATGCCGATTTGTGGATGAGTGCAAGCTTATATAGTTCGATATTGTGCGGCACAAAGCCGAACATATCGTCGATGATTCGGTAGTACGATTTGTTGCGTCCGAAATTACGGCGTATCGGACGGAGTATAAAGTCAAACATTGTATATTAGATTTTACGGAACACTATGGTCGAGTTGTGACCTCCGAAGCCGAAGGTGTTGCTCATAGTGGCACGCACTTCGCGATGCTGAGCCTCGCCGAGTGTAAGGTTAAGTTTGTCGTCGATCTGTGGGTCGAGCTCCTCAACATTGATGGTTGGAGGCACAATGCCTCTGTCGATAGCCATTACACACGCCAACGCCTCCACCGCAGCGGTGGCACCCAAGAGGTGACCTGTCATAGACTTGGTCGACGAGATGTTCATCTTGTAGGCGTGGTCGCCAAAGAGAGCCTTGATGGCTGTAATCTCGGCAATGTCGCCGAGAGGTGTGGATGTTCCGTGAGTGTTGAGGTAATCGATATCCTCCACGCTCATCTCGGCATCCTCCAATGCTTCGCGCATCGAGATTATTGCACCCTTGCCCTCGGGGTGAGGTGCTGTCATATGGTGGGCATCGGCCGACATTCCGCCACCTGCCACCTCGCAGTAGATCTTTGCACCACGAGCCTTGGCGTGCTCATACTCCTCGAATACGAATGCTCCGGCACCCTCGGCAATAACGAATCCGTCACGACCCACATCGAATGGGCGTGAAGCGTGTGCAGGGTCGTCGTTACGAGTGGAGAGTGCACGCATCGAAGAGAATCCTCCCACCGCATCGATGGTGATGGGGGCCTCCGAGCCGCCTGTGACCATCACATCGGCCTTGCCCCAGCGGATAAGGTTCATAGCGTCGATCATCGCATTGTTCGACGATGCACAGGCAGATGTTACGCTGTAGTTAGGGCCCATAAATCCATACTTAATAGATATATGTCCCGCAGCGATATCGGTGATAAGTCGGGGTACAAAGAATGGGCTGAAGCGAGGGATACCATCCCCATTAGCCCAGCCCATCACTTCATCGTGAAATGATTGAACGCCACCAATGCCCGAGCTCCAAACAACGCCTACGCGCTCCTTGTTGAGGGTGTCGAAGTCGAACTTCGCGCTCTCGATAGCCTCGGTTGCCGCAACCATAGCAAACTGACTGAAACGGTCGAATTTGCGTACCTCTTTGCGGTCGAAGTGTGCAGTCCAATCGTAATTTTTAACCTCGCAAGCGATGCGTGTTTTGAAGTTGGTGGCGTCGAAGAGAGTGATCTCAGCACATCCTGAAACTCCCTTCTCGAGATTTGCGAAATACTCCTCGATGTTGTTTCCGATGGCATTTATGGTGCCTATACCTGTAATGACAACTCTTCTTGCCGTTTTCATACCGAACCTCTTGCAGGCTTTAAGTTTCGATTTCTGATAAGATTATTTTGCGTGCTGCTCGATGTAAGTTACGATGTCGCCTACAGTCTGGAACTTCTCAGCCTCAGCCTCGATATTCTCAAGACCGAACTCAGCCTCAAGTGCCATCGAGATCTCAACAGTGTCCAACGAGTCTGCACCGAGATCGCCTACCAAAGTAGCCTCTGGAGTAACGCTGTCCTCGTTGATGCCCAACTTGTCTACGATAACCTTAACAACTTTTTCTTGAATTTCTGACATAACTTTCAGTTTTTTAATTTAACAATAGTTTAGTTGTGTATGTAATTCTATCTAAATATCTTGCCAAATGCGCCGATGCTTCACTCAAAAAACGCAACTGCGCTCGTCTCTGTGCCTATTTTTGGTCCGAGAACCATCAAAATTATCAACACTTAACGGTGCAAATGTAACATTTTTTTCTTATCTTTGACATAAATTTATAAAGATTTTATGAACAATCGACTATTCGATTGCTGTAAATACTTGAAAAACAAATAGATATATGAAACTGCTACTCATTTCGAATTCGACCAATGCCGGAGAGGCATATCTTAAGTACCCTATTGGCCAAATTGCCAACCATCTGCAGGGTGTCAGCGAGGTGATTTTTGTCCCTTATGCTGCGGTAACATTCTCCTACGACGAGTATGAGCGCAAGGTGCAGGAGCGCTTCGACGAGATCGGCATCAAGGTGCGCTCGATCCACCGCGAGAAGAGTCCTCGCAAGGCGATCAAGGAGGCACAGGCCATCTGCGTAGGCGGCGGCAACACCTTCGCTCTCACCAAGAAGATGCAGGAGCAGGGGCTTATGAAGGCTATCCTCGAGCGTGTGAAGGAGGGTACTCCGTATGTGGGCTGGTCGGCAGGCAGCAATGTATGCTGCCCAACCATCTGCACCACCAACGATATGCCTATCGTGGAGCCCGAGTCGTTCAAGGCTATCGGAGCTGTGAAGTTCCAGATCAATCCGCACTATCTCGATGCCAACCCTGAGGGACACGCCGGTGAGACTCGTGAGCAGCGTATCGAGGAGTATATCGAGGCAAATCCGCGTCGCTACGTGGTAGGCTTGCGTGAGGGTTGTATGCTTCGCTATGTCGACGGCAAGTTGGAGCTTATCGGCTCGCGCCCAATGCGTATCTTCAAGAAGGGTATTGCAGCGTATGAGGTGCAATCAGGCGATGACTTGTCTTTCTTATTATAATTGACTCTTTTTGCACGAGTGCATCGGATGCCGAAATGCTCACATAGTTTTGTTATGCTGCGCTTTCGTCACCTTGCATCGCACAAAAATAGCCTAATTCTAATGAAGAAAGGAGAATTGAATTTTTATTTTTAATTTTTAATTCTTAATTTTTAATTGAGCATAGATGCAGACCGAAAGGCAAATACGAGGTGCTCGAGGTGAGCAGGCGGCGGTGGATTACCTTCGCCAAAACGGCTTTATGATTGTCGAGCGCAACTATCGTGTAGGGCAGGATGAAGTCGATATCATAGCCTCGCGCTACGATGAGTTACACTTTGTGGAGGTGAAGACCCGCAAGTTCGGCTCGTTGACCGCCCCCGAGGAGGCTATCAACGAGCGCAAGTTGCGTGCTATGCGTCGTGCTGCATCAGCATATATGGCGCATCGTGGATGCAATCTTGAGCCCGTCTTTTCGCTCATTGCCATCGAGATGGTGGGCGAGCAGGTCGAGCGATTGCGCTTCGTGGAGAATGCTTTGGAGTATGGATGGTAGGTATGTGGCTCTATAACATCTGCATAGCGTTGTATGCGGCTCTTGTCCGCTTGGTTGCGCACTTCAACGAGAAGGCACGACTCTGGTGCAGTGGGCGCAAGGGTATGATTGAGAGTCTGCGTGGTGCGATAGGCGAGGGCGATAGGGTAGTGTGGATTCACGTCTCGTCGTTGGGCGATTTCGAGCAGGGCAGACCTCTGGTCGACTATGTTCACTCGCACTATCCCGACTACAAGGTGCTGCTCACATTCTACTCGCCTGCGGGCTACGAGGTGCGCAAGAACTATCCCAATGCCGACTATGTGAGTTATATCCCCGTCGACACTCGTCGTAAGGTGCGTCGTTTCCTCGATGTGGTCAAGCCCGAGATTGCTATTTTTGTAAAGTATGAGTTTTGGCTCAATATGCTCTGCGAGTTGCGTCGACGCAATATCCGCACCTACATCGTATCGGCAATATTTCGTCGCAACTCCATCTTTTTCCACCCCGTAGGAGGGCTTTGGCGCAAGGCTCTTGGAGCGTTCGATACGCTCTTTGTGCAGGACGAGAACTCGAAACATCTGCTTGCCGAGATTGGCTACGAGAATGTGGTTGTGGCGGGAGATACCCGCTTCGACCGTGTGATTACGATTGCTGACGAGGCGGAGCGAGTTGATGTTGTCGAGCAGTTCAGAGGGGCGAAACGACTCTTTGTGGCGGGCTCGACCTGGGGGCCCGACGAGGAGATATTGGTGCCACTGATTAATGAAAACCCCGACATCAAGTTTGTGGTTGCTCCGCACGAGATGGATGAGTCACGCATCGAACGCCTCGTGCGTGAGGTGAAGGGTGGTGCGGTGCGATATACACAACTGCCGAGTGACTTTGCCGACAAGCAGGTGCTTGTGCTTGATACTGTGGGCTTGCTCTCGCGTGTCTATGGTTCGGCCGAGTGGGCCTATGTAGGCGGAGGCTTCGGTGTGGGCATCCACAACACGCTCGAGGCGGCAGTCTATGGTATGCCTGTGGCCTTTGGTCCAAAGTACCGCAAGTTCAAGGAGGCTTGCGATTTGATAGAGCTCGGTGCAGGTCGCTCGGTCAGGAGCGCCGAGGAACTGAAGAGTTGGTTTGATGAATTGAAGAGTGATAATGACTATCTGGCCCGCTTGTCAGCCCTTGCAAAGGTCTATGTAAATCAGCATCGAGGGGTAACAGAGAGAGTCGTAAAGACAATTTTTAATTTTAATTAAAGTTTTCCGTTTTCCGCTTTCGGCTTTCCGTTTGTTTTACTATCTTTGCGGAAATTATGAATAAGATAAGAAATTTTTGCATTATAGCCCATATCGACCACGGTAAATCGAC
Organism: Alistipes sp.; assembly: GCA_017505725.1. Classification (GTDB taxonomy): domain Bacteria; phylum Bacteroidota; class Bacteroidia; order Bacteroidales; family Rikenellaceae; genus Alistipes. The sequence continues at coordinate 6,591 of JAFVOR010000018.1, read as the reverse complement.
CTTGGCCGATCGTTTGTTGGAGGCTACAAATACTTTGAATCAACGCGAGATGCAGTCGCAGGTGCTCGATGATATGGATCTCGAGCGCGAGAAGGGTATCACCATCAAGTCGCACGCCATTCAGATGAACTATGTGGCGAAGGATGGTGAGCAATACACATTGAACCTTATCGATACCCCGGGACACGTCGACTTCTCGTATGAGGTGTCGCGAGCTATCGCTTCGTGCGAGGGTGCGCTGCTTGTGGTGGATGCCACACAGGGTATTCAGGCGCAGACAATCTCGAACCTCTACCTTGCATTTGGTAACGACCTGGAGATTATCCCTGTCCTGAATAAGATTGATATGCCTTCGGCAATGATTGACGAGGTGAAGGATCAGATTGTTGATCTGCTCGGTTGCGACCACGAGGATATCCTCTGCGCTTCGGGTAAGACGGGCGAGGGTGTAGACGAGGTGCTCGAGGCGATTGTTCATCGTGTGCCAGCTCCAAAGGGCGACGAGAATGCTCCGTTGCAGGCGTTGATTTTCGACTCGGTGTTCAATCCTTTCCGAGGTATTATCGCCTACTTCCGTATCTTTAATGGCACAATCCGCAAGGGTGAACACGTCAAGTTCTTCAATACGGGCGAGGAGTACGATGCCGACGAGATTGGCGTTCTCAAACTCAAGATGCAGCCTTGCACCGAGTTGAAGGCGGGCAATGTAGGATATATCTGCTCGGGTATCAAGAACTCGAAGGATGTGAAGGTGGGCGATACCATCACTTCGGTCTCGAAGCCTTGTACCGAGGCTATCGCAGGTTTCGAGGATGTGAAGCCGATGGTCTTTGCGGGTGTCTATCCTGTCGAGGCCGACCAATACGAGGATCTGCGTGCTTCGCTCGAGAAGTTGCAGCTCAACGATGCCTCGCTCACATTCGAGCCTGAGAGTTCGTTGGCTCTCGGCTTCGGTTTCCGTTGCGGATTCTTGGGCTTGCTCCATATGGAGATTATCCAGGAGCGTCTCTATCGTGAGTTCGATATGGATGTGATAACCACCGTGCCGAATGTGTCGTACAAGATTACCACCACTATGGGCGATGTTGTCGAGGTGCACAACCCATCGGGATTGCCTGAGGTAACCAAGATTGACAAGATTGAGGAGCCATACATCTTGGCGCAGATAATCACCAAGGCGGACTTCCTGGGTCCTGTGATGAAGCTCTGTATCGACAAGCGAGGTGTGCTCAAGAATCAGACATACATTACACAAGACCGTGTTGAGGTCAACTTCGAGATGCCGTTGTCGGAGATTGTATTCGATTTCTACGATAAGTTGAAGAGCATTTCGAAGGGTTACGCTTCGTTCGACTACCACCGTACGGGCTACGAGGTGAGTAAGTTGGCAAAGCTCGACATTCTCCTCAATGGCGATCCTGTCGATGCCTTGTCGTCGCTTATATATGCCGACCACGCCTACGACTTTGGTCGCAAGATGTGCGAGAAGTTGAAGGAACTTATCCCTCGTCAGCAGTTCGATATCGCCATTCAGGCGGCTATTGGTGCGAAGATTATCGCTCGCGAGACTGTCAAGGCGGTGCGTAAGGATGTGACCGCAAAGTGTTACGGAGGTGATATCTCGCGTAAGCGCAAGCTCTTGGAGAAGCAGAAGGCGGGTAAGAAGCGTATGCGTCAGATTGGTCAGGTACAGGTGCCGCAGACCGCATTCTTGGCTGTGCTCAAGATGGATTAAGAATTTGAAGATTAAGAAGTGACAATTATATGAAAAAGACAATTATTGACCTTTTTGAGGATTCGGTTGTAAAGTTTGGCGACAAGCCTTTCTTGCTCGAGAAGACTACGGGCGAGTTTGAACCTACAACCTATCGTGAGAGTCGTGAGATTGCTTTGACTACGGGTGCGGGTCTTGTCTCTCTAGGCATCAAGCCGAAACAGACTGTCTCAATCCTGGCGGAGGGTTGCAATGCTTGGATTACATCGGAGTTGGGACTCTTGTACGCAGGTGCTATCAGTGTGCCACTCTCGGTGAAGTTGGAGGAGGCGAATGACCTCTTGTTCCGTCTTCGTCACGCCGAGGTGTGCGCAATCTTCGTTTCGCGCAATCAGTTGCCGAAGATTCGTCGCATTCGTGAGGAGTTGCCACTCTTGAAGCATATCATCGTCTGGGGAGATATCGAGCTCGAGGAGGGCGAGATGTCGCTTGCAGAGCTGTTGTCGATGGGAGAGAAGTACCTCGCAGAGAATCGTGAGGCGTTCCTTGCAATCGGTCAGGCGGTGCAGAACGACGACTATGCCACTATCACCTACACCTCGGGTACTACAGCCGATCCAAAGGGTGTGATACTCACCCATCGCAACTATACCGCAAATGTCGAGCAGGCGTTAACCCGTATCTCGATACCATCGGACTACAGAATGTTTATGATTCTGCCACTCGACCACTGCTTTGCTCACGTTGCGGGATTCTTCATTATGGTGGCTTGTGGTGCGTCGGTTGCAACCCCACAGGTGGGCCGCACTCCACTCGAGACCTTGAAGAATGTTCCGGGCAATATCCGCGAGGTCAAGCCGCACGTGTTGTTGTCGGTGCCCGCCTTGGCAAAGAACTTCCGCAAGAATATCGAGGCGTCGATTCACAAGCAGGGACCAAAGGTCGAGAAGTTGTTCAAGTTCGCTTTGAAGGTGGCTTATGCCTACAATCAGGATGGCTACACCAAGGGCAAGGGTTGGCGTTTTGTGCTCAAGCCGCTGGTGGCGTTGTTCGATAAGACTCTCTTCAAGAAGGTGCGCGAGGGCTTTGGTGGCAACATCAAGTTCTTCGTGGGCGGAGGTGCTCTGCTCGACTCGGAGTTGCAGCGTTTCTTCTACGCAGTGGGTATGCCTATGTTGCAGGGTTATGGTCTCTCGGAGGCTACCCCTATCATCTCGGCAAACTCGCTTGGCAAGGGTCGTCACCGCTTCGGCTCGTCGGGTAAGGTTATTCAGCCGCTCGAACTTCGTATCCTCGACCACGAGGGCAACGAGATGCCTCTCGGTGAGAAGGGCGAGATAGTCATCAAGGGCGAGAATGTGATGGCGGGCTACTGGAAGAACCCTTCGGCTACTGCCGAGACTGTTGTTGACGGTTGGCTCCATACGGGCGATATGGGATATATGGGTAAGGATGGATTCCTCTATGTCTTGGGACGCTTCAAGAGCTTGCTCATTTCGAGTGATGGCGAGAAGTATAGCCCAGAGGGTATGGAGGAGGCTATGGTCGACAAGTCGCCATATATCGACCAGATTATTCTCCACAACAATCAGAGCCCATACACCATCGCAATCGTAGTGCCTAACAAGGAGAATCTGCGTAGAGCAACGGCTACCTGCGATGGCGACAAGGCGGCTTGTGCTGCCGAGATTATCGATGCCGAGATTCGCAAGTACCGCACAGGTGGCGAGTTTGGCGAGGAGTTCCCTGACCGCTGGTTGCCTGCCGCTTTGGTTATCGTGGACGAGGCCTTCACCGAGCAGAATGGCTTGGTCAATAGCACTATGAAGGTTGTCCGCAACAAGGTGGAGTCCCACTTTGCTGCTCGTATCGACTACGCATACACAGCCGAGGGTAAGCAGTTACTTAACGAGAAGAATTTAGAGTCACTCTCGAAGCTTTTGTAGAGTTACATTCGTTATATTAGAAAGACCTCTCGTTAAATTGAGAGGTCTTTTTTTTAGTTTAAGTGTAGATTTCTGATTGCACTATCAACATCCAGCCACGAGTTGAAGTTGGGTTGGATGACTATTGCTCCTTTGCGGTCAATTGCACCCCAGCGACCATCTTGGAATTGCACAACTGCAATACCTCTATCCGACATACCCTTTGCGCTTCTGTATTGAGGTGCGATATACCAAGCTCCTGTGTAGTCGAGGTAGCCCCACAATCCCGTCGCTTGGTCGCACTCTTCCCAAAGGTCAATGCCACGATAGCGTCCCTTCGAGATGCTGCGTATTGCGCTGTTCACATCCAGCCACGAAGTGAAATTGAATAGTATGTAGGTAGTGCCGAGTGTGTTTATGGCTCCCCAATATCCATTCTGCAACTGCACTACAGCAATACCTAACTCGGTGTCGAACTCCTTGGCAGAGCGGAAGGTGGGCTGAATTGCCCATAAACCATAACTGTTGAGATAGCCATACAGACCTGTGCCCGGGTCCTCGGTTGCTTTCAGATGTTTGGCAAGCGGAGATGTTACACCTGTGGCCAATGTTGTCTGATTCAGCACAGGGAGCAATCCGCACGATGTGCAAAGAATAGTGGCACCTGCAAGAAGTAGAAAGGCTCGTTTCATCGCATTAGGTTATTATATTCGGATACAAATTTAGTGATATATTTCTGCTTTTGCAATAGATATGTCATAAAATTCCTTGCAGGAGGTATAAATATGAGAGGCGGCAAATATCGCCACCCCTCATATTATCTATTATATATAGGTATTGTCTATCTGTACTGCAAGCCCTTGACCTCGCTCCAGCGGCCATCCTTGCCCACCTCGACAGGTGAGAACGATACATACCAGAACGGTGTTTGGTAGAGGAGTGGTGCCTCGATAAGGAGGGTGTTCCAGCCCCTCTTGAGCTTGATTGTGGCAGGCTCACGCATCCAGAACAACTGCTCGTTGGTCCAAGCCAGGTTCTGAATGTCGGGGTACTTGTAGGTGCTGAAGTGGTAGGCGTACATACCAGGCTCGTTCCAAGCCTTTGGAGGCACTACTGCCTCGCCATTGATGGTCACCTTGCCGCCGGTCTCCCACTCGCCCTGCTCGCCAATACCTGCCGAGCGACGAGTCGAGCGTGAAGGGGTCTCGAGCGATACCCAAGCACGAATCTCGCGGTCACACTCCGAGTAGATTTCGGTCTTGAGCCAAGCCACACGCTCGGCACCTGTGTATCCTTCGTGCATCTTTGCAAAGGCGTGGAGGTTGACCGAGCCGCCATAGGCCTTCTCCCACTTCAAATCCTCCATCTTTGCACCTTTCGCTGCAGGGATTGTCACCTGCCAAGGGATGTGAGCATTTGCCACCCAGTGGCAATCTACATCCTTGAATTGGTGGTCACGATGGTAGATGAGCTTCTTTTCGAAGGCTACCAAGTCGTGGTGTCCCTGATTCTCGGGGCCAGGCACGAGCATATCGTATGTGAGGTCATAGCCCTTGCCACCTACCCACGCACGCTCGGCGAACGGGAGCATCACAAGAGGCATACCGTTGATTGGGAAGAGCTGCTCCTCCGAAGCGAGGCGCACATCGTTCCATAGGCAGAGGATGCCACCCAATGCGCGATCTGTGCCACGCTCGACAGTGCACATCTGATGAAGGAAGTGGCGGTGCATATTGTTCACAGGGTTGCTATGGTTGAGGTAGCCCATATAGGAGTCGACATATGGATTCTTGTAGCTCTTGCTCTCGGCAATGCTGTTCTTGATAGCCTCGTTCCAGATTTGGCAGATGGTGGTCGACGATGGCTTGATACCGGGATCCCACACAAGCGGAATACGGTTGTGCTTTGCCAGCAGCTGCTCGTAGTAGCGAACAAAACCCTCGGCATCCTTCATCTTGCGACGCACCTCGTCGGAGCCGATGTGGATGTATGGGCAATCCTCTGCCGGAATCTCGGCAAAGAACTCGGCAAAGAGCTTGTCGAGAATCTTAATACCCTTCTCGCTCTCCATCTGCACACCGAAGATGGTCCAGAAGTATTGGCTGTGACCCGGAATGTCGAGCTCGGGGATGATCATCACACCACGCTCCTTGGCGTAGCGGATAACCTCACGAATCTCGTCGTAGGTGTAGAACTTGCCCGGATTGCGTGATGCGGGGCAGTACTTAGGGTCGTTCAACACGGGGTAGCAACGGCTCTCGATGCGCCACGCAGGGTTGTCGGTTAGGTGCCAATGGAAGATGTTGAGCTTGTAGGCCGAGAAGAGGTCGATATCCTTTTTGAGGTTCTCCACCGAGCGGAAGTTGCGTCCCGTATCGTGCATAAAGCCGCGAATAGGGAATGCTGGGTAGTCCTTAATCTTTGCGATGCGCACCAAACCCTCCTCGTCGTGGAGTTGTGCGAGGGTAGCCTTTGCCCACACCAAGCCTTGAGCACTCTTGGCACGAAGCACTGCGGTAGTGCCCTTAATCTCGAGGGTGTAACCCTCGGCAGGGAGGTCGAGTGAGCTATCGACCTTGGCGTCTACCTGCTCGACTTTGACCCTCTTCTTGCCCTTGTACGAAACCTCCACAGGCGTAGGAATCAACTCTTGCGCTGTGAGGAGACCTGCGAAGCAGACCATTACAAGGCTTGCAAGTGCAAATTTCAATTTTCTCATCTCTTTATATTTTTTATTTCTCAATTAATCTTGCTAAGCTTTTAATTCTGAATTAACCCTACTCCGTAGGCTTTTCCTCCTTCGCACCTCGGCACAGTGCAAGCAAAGCTTGCCCTCTGCTCTCGGTTTGTCGTCGGTTTTGCATTTTGCATTCTGCATTCTGCATTCTGCATTCCAATCCTCAATCCTCAATCAATTCGTAGTACCTGAGGGGGCGATCAAACCCCCACAGG
>JAFVOR010000017.1 GCA_017505725.1 Alistipes sp. | reverse complement strand
TATCCCCTTTCTTAATATGTAATTTCACTGACATATAAAGTACTCTTTTTTAATTATTACAATACTTCCGGTGCGAGCGAAATGATCTTCATATACTGGTCACGCAACTCACGAGCTACCGGACCAAAGATACGAGTACCACGCATCTCACCCTGGTTGTTAAGAAGGACTACGGCATTGTCGTCGAAACGGATGTAAGATCCGTTGGCACGCCTAATCTCCTTTTTTGTTCTTACTACGACTGCCTTCGAAACGGCACCCTTCTTTACATCACCAGAAGGGCTTGCGCTCTTAACAGCCACTACAATCTTGTCGCCGATCGACGCATAACGACGCTTGGTACCGCCAAGTACACGGATACAAAGAACCTCCTTTGCACCACTGTTATCAGCTACTACGAGTCTGCTTTCTTGCTGTATCATAACTACTTAACTCTTTCAACGATTTCTACTAATCTCCAACGCTTCGTCTTGCTCAACGGACGAGTCTCCATAATGCGCACTGTATCACCTGCCTGTACAGTCTCGTCGAGGCACTCAGCAGCAAACTTTGTGGTCTTGTTGACGAACTTACCGTAGATTGGGTGCTTCACCTTACGAGCAACTGCCACCACGATGGTCTTCTGCATCTTGGTGCTGACAACTACTCCGATACGCTCTTTTCTAAGATTTCTTTCCATAGTTCAATTCTTATTTTTGGCGCAGAATAGTCATCATACGAGCTATATCTCTGCGAGTTTTCTTAATTTCCGAAGGATTCTCGACTGGCGAAACTGCGTTCTGAACCTTCATAGTTGCAAGTCTTGCCTTCTCAGCAGCGATGCGCTCCTGCAAGTCCTGAACCGACATATCCTTAATTTCAGCTGTTTTCATAATCTTAATCCTCCTTTTTACAATGCTGTCGACTCATCATAGTCGCGGCGAACAATAAACTTAGTTGTGATTGGCAACTTCTGCGCTCCGAGACGGAGTGCCTCCTTTGCAATCTCCATTGGTACACCCTCTGCCTCGAACAAGATACGGCCTGGAGTAACAGGTGCTACGAATCCTTCTGGATTACCCTTACCCTTACCCATACGCACCTCGGCTGGCTTCTTGGTGATTGGCTTGTCAGGGAAGATGCGGATCCAGATCTGTCCCTCACGCTTCATATAACGGGTGATCGCCTGACGAGCGGCCTCAATCTGACGGCCGGTGATCCAAGAGCACTCGAGTGCCTTGATGCCGAACGATCCGTATGCAAGCTGGTTACCTCTCTGAGCAACACCCTTCATACGACCCTTTTGCATTCTTCTAAATTTGGTCTTCTTTGGCTGTAACATAACTGTTTTGCTTTTAAAAGGTACTACTTACTATTTGTTATTTTTGCGATTTCTGCGTGGAGCGTTGCCCTTGCGGCCACCCTGCTGCTGACGCTGGTTCTGCTGCGATGCACCTGCGATCTCGAACAAGTCGCGCTTGCCATATACTGTGCCGTGGCAGATCCAAGTCTTGATACCGAGGGTACCTACCTTGGTAACAGCCACTGCCAAGCAGTAGTCTACATCGGCGCGGAATGTGTGCAATGGAATACGGCCCTCCTTTATGGTCTCCGAACGTGCCATCTCGGCGCCGCCTACACGACCTGAAATCTGAACCTTGATACCCTCTGCACCTGCACGCATTGTCGATGCGATAGCAGTCTTGATAGCACGGCGGTACGATACACGACCCTCGAGCTGGCGTGCGATGGTCTGTGCAACGATTGTTGCATCAACCTCCGGATGCTTAACCTCGAAGATGTTGATCTGTACATCCTTGCCGGTGAGCTTCTTCAACTCCTCCTTCAACTTATCAACCTCGGCACCACCCTTACCGATAATCATACCTGGGCGTGCGGTCGAAATAGTTACAGTAACGAGCTTCAAAGTACGCTCGATGATAATCTTTGAAATACTTGCCTTCGAGAGACGAACATTCAAGTACTTACGAATCTTAGCGTCTTCTACCAATTTCTCTGAGAAATCGCGACCACCATACCAGTTAGAATCCCAACCTTTGATGATACCAAGACGGTTTGCTATTGGATTTACTTTCTGTCCCATTTGTTTAGTTATTTTCTGCGGTTACCATTTTATCTACAACGATGGTGACGTGGTTAGAACGCTTGCGAATGCGGTGTGCGCGGCCCTGAGGTGCGGGCTGGATGCGCTTGAGCATACGACCACAATCTACGGTGATCTCCTTTACGCAAAGTGTTACGTCCTCCAGACGCTCGTTCTCGTTCTTTGCCTCCCAGTTAGCGATTGCTGACTTGAGGAGTTTCTCCAAACGGATAGAAGCCTCTTTCTTTGAATAGCGAAGGATACCCAACGCCTTGTTGATCTCTACACCACGAATGATGTCTGCTACGAGGCGCATCTTACGAGGTGAGGTAGGGCAGTCGCGCATGATCGCGATAGCCTTCTGCTTCTTTTCAGCCTT
>JAFVOR010000016.1 GCA_017505725.1 Alistipes sp. | reverse complement strand
TTTGTACTGACCCCAAAAAGTTGGACTGATTAATAAAAAGAATTTTATTGGTAAAGAGTTCGGTATTGCACCGGACTCTTTCCGTTTAATTTTAGTTTAATACGGTCGTTATTATAGTAGTTAATATACTTTCGTAATTCTCGCTTGAAAACTTCCATATCAGAAAACTGATGCAAATATAGCAATTCAGATTTCATAATACCAAAAAAGTTTTCCATTACAGCATTATCTAAGCAGTTCCCTTTGCGTGACATACTCTGCGTAATGCCATACTTTTTCAGCGTTTGTTGGTACTGCATATGCTGATAGTGCCACCCCTGATCCGAGTGCAGTATCACATCTTTTGTATCTTTAATCTTACGCTTTGCCGAGTGCATCATATCCATTACCATCTTCAAATCAGGTCTATCAGATATGGTGTAGGCTATAATCTCGCCATTAAACATATCTATAATTGGCGATAGATAAGCCTTGCGGTCTGCCACCTTAAACTCTGTAACATCCGTTGCCCACTTCTCATTAGGTCGTGATGCCTTAAACTCACGATTGAGGATATTAGGAGCAGTCTTGCCCACCTCGCCACGATATGAGCGATACTTCGCTCTGCGTATCTGTGATTTGAGGTTCATATCCTGCATTAGTCGCTGCACTGTCTTGTGGTTTAGAGTATAGCCCTCGTTGCGTAGTTGTTGATACACACGACGATAGCCATAGCGTTTGCCGTGTAGAGCAAATAGCTCGCTGATACGCTGGCGTATATCAGCATACTTATCCTCTCGTTGCTTTGAGGTGTGGTAGTAGTAAGTAGAGCGTGCTATATTAACACACCTTAAAGCAAAAAGTAAATCATCTTGATGTAGCCTTAGTTCTCGGATTGCCCACGCCCAATCGCACGCAGACGGGCTTTCCTCTCCTCGACTAAGGCTTTCACTTTTTTTAACAGAGCATTCTCTATTTCAAGTTGCCTAACTCGCACTCGCAATAGCTCCAGCTCGGTCATCTCTTCTGGTTTCTTCTTTCTCGGTCTTCCCATACCTGGTAGTCGCCCTCGCTTCTTGATGATGAGGAGTGCGTCAAGTCCTTGTTCTCTGGCTATCTTTAACCAAATGCCCAACCGACCGACACTCACATTGTATTTTAACGAGGCTTGCACCAAAGTTAAGTGATTTTTCTCAATATCCGATACGATTCGTTGTTTTAATTCTCCACTTGTTTGAGTGTATGGCTTGCGATGTAGGACCGATATGCCTTGTTTTTGGTACAATATCCATAGGTATTTCAGTTGTTTTTCATTTATTCCAAATTTATTGGCAATAGAACCTATTGAATAGCCATCTTTAAGCATCCTCATATATTTGAGCAATGCTTCATAATCGTGTTTTTTGCGCATAAAGAAACCCCAAAAGTTTTTTGTCCAAACTTTTGGGGTCACTTCAATGTTGCTCGGCATTTATCATATAACAGCATAGTAATTAAAGCTTTGCCTCATACTCGTTGAGAGCCTCATTCATCAGTTTTCGGCCCTTTTCGATAATCTCGTCGGCGAGGGCGTAGTCCGAAATATCGCCATAGGCATCGAAAGGCATCTGCACCAATATATCAGGCTTACAAAGTTCGATCATCAGTCGCGAATTGTGCTGATTCATAATCGAGAAGGTGCGATCGATAAGACCGTAGTAGTTGCTCTCATAATCGATATCGGGCAGTGGCTCTACATAGGTTTCGTGGAAATCACGCACCTCTCGTTTTGCCTCGGCACGCAACTGTCCCAAGGCGCGTAGTTTCTGCCAAAAAGAGGTTACTTTGTTCATCTTGATGGTGGTAGACAGAGCCTTTACCTCCGCCTCTTTTTTCGCTACAAGGGTATCGTATTCGGCAAGCGTTTTCTTGGTCTCGGCAATATTTGTGCGGATAGCCTCAATATCGAAATAGTTGACATCGAAGCCAATCAAAATATCATCTTCGGAACGCTTTACACGATTGAGTGGCAAGCAGTTGGAAGAGTGTCCATCGACCAAAATAGTCTCGCCAACTTGCACAGGGCGGAACAACGACGGAATCGACATCGAGGCGCGAATTGCCGAGAAGAGATCGCCCTTGTCGAAGACCACCTCCTCGCCCGAATAGAGATCTGTTGCTATTGCGCTGAATGGGAGATTCAGCTCCTCGATTTGTGCATCGGGAACAATCTTCTGTATAGCATCCATCAGTTTGTCGCCCTTGACAACGTGATTCATCGAGAGCGATAAATCCATCAACGAAAACAACTTCCAGCTATTGAGTGTCAGTAACCATTTCTTGAACTCTGCAAGGTGTCCGGCAGCATAGATACCGCCCACCAAAGCACCTATCGAAGTTCCCGCAACAGCAGTGACCTCGTAGCCACGCTCCTCGAGCACCTCCAATGCGCCAATATAGGCAAATCCTCGTGGTCCGCCGCTCGAAAGAGCGAGTGCCACCCTCTTTTTATTCTGCTGAGCCATAGTTTACGATACTAAATTAAAAGGGTAATCTATCTCTTTGTAATCTTTAAGACAAATCCACCGGCTGGAGCCATATCGGCAACCATCTTGCGAGATGCCGGCACAGCAACTGTTTCGTGGATATAATCCTCGCCCAAGCGATCGGCATTCAAGCCATCACGGAACACCTCAGCAACATAATTGCCCTCGCCAAGAATCTTCGACAAGTCAAGTTCAACCTTACGTGCTGTCCAATCGGAGATGACACCCACATACCACACATCGCCACTACAACGAGCCATAGCGACATAGTCACCAAACGCCCCGTCAAGGAGTACTGTTTCGTCCCATACGGTAGGGAACTCAGCAATGAATTTAGTACACTCCTCTTCGCGCTCATAGAGAGAAGGCGAGTCGCATAACATTGCGAACGGAGCAAAATATATCGCGTACATAGCCAACTGACGACAACGAGTACCTTGACTCATTGGGGAGTGGTGGCAAGGATAATAATTCTCCTTGCTGGCATTGCGCATTGCTCCTTGCGTGTAATCCATAGGGCCTGCTACCATTCGCAAATATGGAATCTGCACATCGTACTCCACCTGATTATAAGTATTGTGCTTGCGAACAAACTTTGCATTCTCTAAACCGAGAACTGCCTCGAAATTGACAATATTCGGATAGGTGCGATTCATACCCGTAGGTTTTGGGCATCCGTGGAAATCGATCATAAGTTTGTACTTGGCTGCAATTTCCGCAAGTTTGTATTGGAAATCAACCATCGGCGCATCATCGCGGTCGAGGAAATCTACCTTAAAGCCCTTCACTCCCATCTCGGCAAAGTGGCGACATATCTCCTCCTCTTTGCCTGCAACGGCATTATATCCTGCCCAGAGAATAATTCCTACGCCCTTAGCGTTAGCATTCTCTATGATAGCCTTCAAATCAATCTCGGGAACCACCTGACGAAGGTCATTAGCATACTTTACTGCCCAACCCTCGTCGAGTATAACATACTCTACACCACTCTTTGCTGCAAAATCTACGTAGTAATTATAGGTTTCGGTATTGATACCCGCCTTGAAAGGCACACCCTTCAATCCCCAATAGTTCCACCACTCCCAAGCGACCTTGCCCGGTTTAATCCAAGATGTATCTTCCAAGCGCGAAGGGGATGCCAGACGATAAACCATATCATTATCGAGTAGTGTGTTTGCGTTGTCGGTCACAAGAACAATTCGCCACGGAGTATTTGTCACCGCCTTACACTCAGCGACATACGGCTTACGACTCATAACAATGCCCTGTAGTTGATGGTGTCCTCCCTCAACAACCTTATCGGGCATTGGTGCGAACTCACCACTGAGTGCAGTTGCACCCGTTGGATTCGACACGAACATACCAGGATAATGCTCCACATCTGCCTCCAAGATACAAACCTTGTAGTTATCGGTCTCAACCATCACAGGAACGAATGCCACTTTATCTGCCTCGAACTTCGATAACTCAACATTGCGGTACCACGATTCAAAAGAAGTAAAGTATTTATCCTTCTTTGTGCCCGTCAAATTGGTATATGGGAAGTAACCTTTGTAATCCTTGGCGAAGGCAAACTCTGCAATCTCGCTTTCAAGAATAAAATCGTTCTTAAAGTTCGTTACAAAACGATATGCGACGCCTTCGTCGTAAGCGCGGAACTCTACTGCATAGCGAGAGGAAAATTCAATGCGTAATGCGTTGTAATGGTCTTTGATAGTGTTGCGAAAATAGAACTGCGCAGGTATTTCGGTGTTGGCAGAAGTGCGCTTAACACGCTTAACTTTCTCATTCACACCAAGTTGCACTCCTTCGTAAATTTTCAATCCGATTTGTGAAGGAACTAAAATTTGCTCGCCATTACATTTTACGCTGTACGATAGTTGAGGGCTCGTACTAATAGCAACCTCCAATTTGCCGTTTGGCGATAACAAATTATAGTCATTGGCTGCAAAAACAGTTGTACCTAAAAGCAGTACGCAGAGTAATAAAATCGACCTCTTCATCTCTTTGTAAATTTTACGCTGGAAATTATCTTTTTGCAAAGATAAAGATTTTTTCGAATAAAATCACTATCTTTGTGCGATTATAGGCATTTTGACAAAAAATTAAATACAATATACAATTATGGCAGACGAGAAAATTATCTTTTCGATGGTGGGTGTCAGCAAGACCTTTCAGAATCAGAAGAAGGTCTTAAATAACATCTACCTCTCATTCTTCTATGGTGCTAAGATCGGTATCATCGGTCTTAATGGTTCGGGTAAATCTACCCTGATGAAGATTATTGCAGGTATCGACAAGAACTTCCAGGGCGAGGTTGTATTCTCGCCGGGTTACACCGTAGGTTACCTCGAGCAGGAGCCACAGCTCGACGACAACAAGACCGTAAAGGAGATTGTCCAGGAGGGTTGTGCCGAGACCGCAGCACTCTTGAAGGAGTACGAGGATATCAATATGAAGTTGTGCGAGCCAATGGACGACGACGAGATGAATCGCTTGATCGAGCGTCAGGGCGAGTTGTACGAGAAGATCGACCACGTGAATGGTTGGGAGCTTGATAGCGTATTGGAGCGTGCAATGGATGCCCTCCGATGCCCTGCTTCAGACCAGAAGGTGGCCGTACTCTCGGGTGGTGAGCGTCGTCGTGTGGCATTGTGCCGTCTCTTGTTGCAGCAGCCTGATGTATTGTTGCTCGATGAGCCTACCAACCACCTCGATGCCGAGTCTATCGACTGGTTGGAGCAGCACTTGCAGCAGTATAAGGGTACGGTAATCGCCGTAACCCACGACCGTTACTTCCTGGACAATGTAGCGGGTTGGATCTTGGAACTCGACCGTGGCGAGGGTATTCCTTGGAAGGGCAACTATTCGGGTTGGCTCGACCAGAAGACCAAGCGTATGGCTATGGAGGAGAAGCAGGAGTCGAAACGTCGCAAGACCCTCGAGCGCGAGTTGGAGTGGGTTAATATGAATCCATCGGGCCGTCGCGCCAAGAGCAAGGCTCGTCTTTCGGCCTACGACAAGATGCTCAACGAGGATACAAAGCAGAAGGAGGAGAAGCTCGAGATTTACATCCCTAACGGACCTCGTTTGGGCGATGTAGTTATCGAAGCGAATGGCGTTTCGAAGGCCTTTGGCGACCGCGTACTCTACGAGGGCTTGGACTTCAAGTTGCCACCTGCAGGTATCGTGGGTGTGATTGGTCCTAACGGAACAGGTAAGACCACTTTGTTCCGTATGATTATGGGGTTGGAGGAGCCTACAAGCGGAACATTCACCGTAGGACAGACTGTAAAGCTCGCCTATGTAGATCAGCAGCACAAATCTATCGACCCGGAGAAGACCGTATACGAGGTAATCTCGCAGAATAGCGAGTTCGTGCAGTTGGGCAATCGTCAGGTGCCTGCTCGTGCCTATGTTGCACGCTTCAACTTCACAGGCGCAGACCAGGAGAAGAAATGCGGTGTACTCTCGGGTGGTGAGCGTAACCGCTTGCACCTCGCTCTCGCACTCAAGGAGGAGGGTAATGTAATCTTGCTCGATGAGCCTACCAACGATATCGATGTGAACACCTTGCGTGCATTGGAGGAGGGTTTGGAGCACTTCGCAGGATGCGCCGTTGTCATCTCGCACGACCGTTGGTTCCTGGACCGTATCGCAACTCACATTCTCTCGTTCGAGGGCGATGGCAATGTCATCTTCTACGAGGGCTCCTACTCGGAGTACGAGGAGTGGAAGAAGGCACAGGGTATGGACACTACCCCACACCGAGTTAAGTACCGCAAATTGGTTGAAAACCAATAAATTAAAAATTCATAATTAAAAATTAAAAATTATTTTTTTGCTACATCAGCAAATTCTTAATTCTTAATTTTGAATTTATATTTTATGGCACAAAAACAGACTATCCATATCGACAATGCCGAGATTACCATTCTTCCGCAAGGCGCAGAAGATTATATATCTCTTACAGATATGGCTCACAGCCAGATGCAAGAGCACATCATATTCCGATGGTTGAGTCTTAAAAGTACTATCGAATATATCGGAGAGTGGGAGTTGCTGTACAATCCCAATTTTAATTATACCGAATTCGGTACAATTAGAAACGCTGCGGGCAGCAACAACTTTGTGCTATCTGTTAAGACTTGGATTGAAAGGACCAACGCTATTGGCATTGTAGCAAAGGCTGGTAGGTATGGCGGAACATACGCTCATAAGGATATTGCCTATCACTTTGGAATGTGGATTAGTCCTCGATTTCAGTTGTTATTAGTTAAAGAGTACCAAAAATTACAAGAAGAGAAGCAAAAGCTGCTTGGTTGGAGTGCTAAAAGAGAGTTATCAAAGATAAACTATCATATTCACACTGATGCAATAAAGAATCATCTTATTCCACAAGAACTAACGCCCAAGCAAATATCTTATATATATGCAAATGAAGCCGATGTTCTTAATGTTGCACTATTTGGTCTAACCGCAAAAGAGTGGCGTGATGCAAACCCCGATTTGAAAGGCAATATCCGTGATTATGCAACCATCAACGAACTTATATGCCTATCAAATATGGAGAATTTGAACGCTGTTCTAATTAACGAAAATATGCCTCAACGAGAAAGGCTGATAAAACTCAATCAAATAGCTATTCAACAAATGAGGATATTAGAAGAGTCAAACAAAAGAGTATTACTTAAATAAATTGACAGATATAATGGCAAAGTGGGATAGAGACGACACAATCATAGCATTGGAAGCATATCGTAATAATGCAACATCTGCACAAATTGAAAAGGTTGCAAAAATCATAGGCAAAACACCTGCTTCTGTTAGAATGAAGTTTGGAAATTTCATACATTTAGATCCAAAAGCAGAGGGAAATGGCTTTGACCATCCAAGTCAATTAGATGTAGATATATGGAACGAATATAGCAGAGATTGGAGCAAACTTAAATATGATGCTCAACAAGCAGAAGATAGAAAACTTCATACAGTTCAAGGTCAAAACGAATCTTTTGTGGATAAAGTTGTAAACTCATTTTTCAAGTAATTCTTAATTCTTAATTTTTAATTCTTAATTACTGAAAGTATATGGCACAGAAACCATCCATTCCAAAGGGAACACGCGACTTTTCGCCGATTGAGACAGCGCGTCGCACCTATATATTCGATACTATCGCCGAGGTCTTCCGCGCATACGGATTTGCAGCAATCGAGACCCCTTCGATGGAGAACCTCTCTACCCTTATGGGTAAATATGGCGAGGAGGGCGACAAACTCCTCTTCAAGATACTCAACTCGGGTGATTTTGGAGCAAACCTCAACGACGAGGAGGTGCGTCAGGCTCACCGCATCTGCGAGAAGGGTTTAAGATATGACTTGACCGTTCCGTTTGCCCGCTATGTCGTGCAGCACCAGAACGAGATTACCTTCCCATTCAAGCGTTATCAGATTCAGCCCGTATGGCGTGCTGACCGCCCACAGAAGGGCCGCTATCGTGAGTTCTATCAGTGCGATGTCGATATTATCGGCTCACGCTCGTTGATGAACGAGGTGGAGTTGATTTCGATTGTGGAGCGTGTATTCTCAAAGCTCGGTATCAATGTGGTGTTGAAGCTCAACAACCGCAAGGTGCTCTACAGTATTGCCGAGGTTATGGGCCACGCCGACAAGATGATTGACATCACCGTGGCTATCGACAAACTCGAGAAGATTGGTTTGGACAACGTGAAGGCGGAGTTGGCAGAGCGTGGTATCGAGGCAGAGGCTGTGGCAAAGTTGGAGCCTATCCTCACCTTGAGCGGTTCAACTGCCGAGAAACTCGCACAGCTCGAAACTATCCTTGCCGAGAGCGAGACCGGTTTGAAGGGCGTAGAGGAGTTGCGCACCGTATTCGCATCGGTCGAGGCTTTGGGTATCGCATTGGAGGTTGAGTTGGACCTCTCGTTGGCTCGTGGTTTGAACTACTACACAGGTGCCATCTTCGAGGTCAAGGCGAAGGATTTCGCTATTGGCTCGATCTGCGGTGGTGGTCGCTACGACAACCTTACGGGCATCTTCGGTATGCCTGATGTCTCGGGCGTAGGTATCTCGTTCGGCGCAGACCGTATCTACGATGTTATGGTAGGTTTGGACTTGTTCCCTGCCGATGTAACTTGTTTGACCAAGGTGCTCTTCATCAACCTTGGCGAGGCAGAGGGCTTGGCATCGTTGCGTTGTGCAAAGGCGTTGCGTGATGCAGGTATCTCGACCGAGGTATATCCCGATTCTGCGAAGATGAAGAAGCAGATGGAGTACGCCAACCGTCGTCAGATTCCGTATGTTGTAATTATCGGCAGCAACGAATTAGCCGAGGGCAAGGCAACCGTCAAGAATATGACCAGCGGTGAGCAGAACCTTGTTGCATTTGACGAGATAGCAGACCTTATCAAATAACATTTATTTGGCAGACAATATGGCTAACCTGACCACTACCCCATCGGCTATGTTTGCCGATAGCAAGCCCCACTACGCTCTGCTCGATGCGTTGCGCGGTGCAGCGGCTTTGATGGTTGTTTGGTACCACTTTTTCGAGGGATTTGCCTTTGCCGAGGGAACTGCAATCACAACCTTCAATCACGGCCATTTGGGAGTGGATTTGTTCTTTATGCTTTCGGGGTTTGTTATCAGTTATGCTTACGACGACCGTTGGCAACGCGCACACAACCCTCTAACGCTCAAAGAGTTCTTCAAGCGACGACTTATCCGTCTGCACCCAATGTTGATTATGGGTGCGATAATTGGCTTCACGACCTTCTGCTTGCAGGGTGGCGTAAAGTGGGACGGCACGCCTACACCGATGTCGTGGTCGTTGGTGGCGTTAGTGCTTACGATGTTCTTCATTCCGGCATATCCCGGCGCACAATACGACTTGCGTGGCAATGGCGAAATGTACTCACTGAACGGACCAAGCTGGTCGCTCTTCTTTGAGTATATCGGCAACCTGCTCTACGCACTCTTTATTCGTCGCTTGGGCAATCGTGCTTTGGCTATCTTGACAACTATATTGGGTGCAGCGTGGTGCTGGTTTGTTACCACAGATGTATCGGGCTACGATATGATAGGTATCGGCTGGACACTCGACACAGTAAACTTCTTCGGCGGTCTGCTCAGAATGATGTTCCCGTTCTCGTTGGGTATGCTCTTGGCTCGCAACTTCAAGCCCGTAAAGATTAAGGGTATATTCTGGATTGCGTGGGCGATACTCTTTGCTCTATTCTCCGTGCCTGCATTTGCAAAGTATGGCGAGGTGAGCATCAATGGTTTGTATGAGTTCGCCTGCATTTTGTTAGTATTCCCTGCAATCGTATGGTTTACCGCTTCGGGCGAAACAACAGGTAAGGTTTCGTCGGCACTCTGCAAATTCTTGGGCGACATATCCTATCCGCTCTACATTGTGCACTATCCGGTGATGTACCTCTTCTACGCCTGGTTGATAGAGAACAAACTCTACACACTTGGCGAGACTTGGCCGGTAGTGATAATGGTATTTGCTATAAATATTGCGTTGGCATACGCCTGCTTAAAGCTCTACGATGAGCCGGTGCGCCGTTGGCTTACAAAGCGGTTTATCAGTAGTAAATAAGGTTTTTTGCATTGTAATTTTGCATTAACCCCTCTTCGAGGGCTTTTCCTCCTTCTTGCAAGGCATAGTATGCAAGCACCCTCTGCTCTTGCTTCGTGCGTCGGTTCTGCATTTTGAATTTTGAATTTTGCATTGTAATTTTGCATTCTGCATTTTGAATTTTGCATTGTAATTTTGCATTCTGCATTTTGAATTTTGCATTTTGAATTATGGAGTCTTTGGGCTTTATACAGTGGTGTTTGGATAATCTGAACTATTGGACCATCACGCTATTGATGGCCATCGAGAGTTCGTTTATTCCATTCCCAAGCGAGGTGGTTGTACCGCCTGCCGCATATAAGGCCGCCGCAACGGGCGAATTGAATGTGTGGCTGGTGATATTCTTCGCCACACTCGGAGCTCTCATTGGCGCATTCATAAATTACTATCTCGCACTTTGGCTTGGCAGACCGATTGTCTACAAGTTCGCAAATAGCCGCTTGGGGCATATGTGCCTACTCGACGAACAGAAGGTGAAAAAGGCGGAGGATTTCTTTGTGCATCACGGAGTTGCGGCAACGCTTGTTGGTCGTCTTGTTCCTGCGGTGCGACAACTCATATCGATACCTGCGGGCTTGGCTCGAATGAATCTCGCAAAATTCGCTCTCTATACCGCTATAGGAGCAGGATTGTGGAATGGTGTATTGGCAACACTTGGCTACATCCTCGAAGCGGTAGTTCCCGAGGAGCAACTCATAACAACAGTCACCAAGTATAGCCACGAAATTGGCTATGTGATTATAGCGGTTGTGGCGTTGGCTCTCGCCTACATCATCTACAAAGGGGTGAAAAAATAGACTTTTACAAGTCGATTGTAAAAGTTTTTCACTATCTTTACAATGGATTTTTATTCAAAAAGTGCTATGAAGCGTCTTTTAACTCTTACATTTCTTGCTATTGCAACACTTACGGGTTGCATATCGCCCAAGAAGACACAACCATCTACGGGTGAGCAGATGCTCGAGATGCTCAACGAGCAGGGGTTGAGTCTCTTGGTCTACAACAACGAGACACTCACCACGCACGACAATCGTGGAATACAAGACCTGCTAACATTAGTTTCGTCACAACCCGAGCGACTCAAAGGTGCTATTGTGGCGGATAAAATCATAGGCAAAGCAGCGGCTGCACTGATGACGAGTTGCGGAGTGGCGGAGGTACATACCAATGTTATATGCACGCCTGCCCGCGAGATATTCGAGAATGCCGGCATAAAAATCTTTGCAACAAAAGAGGTCCCTCTCATCCTCAACCGCGAAAAATCGGGTATGTGTCCGATGGACACACGATTGCAAGGCATAGAGAGTGTAGAAGAGTGTGTTGAGATCCTTCAAAATATACCACGCGTATTATGAGACACAAAACAAATATTTTGCGAGCGATACGCATCGCTTTGGCTACCCTATTCTTTGTGGTCGCAACATTGCTTTTCCTGGGCGTGGGATGGCAGTTCAATATGTGGTTTGCCTGGGTGGCAAAGGTGCAGTTCCTGCCAGCCTTGATGGCATTGGACTTTGCGATACTTGCCATTCTCGTTGTGCTGACTCTTATCTTTGGTCGACTCTACTGCAGCGTCATTTGCCCTCTCGGTGTGATGCAGGACATCTTCGGATGGTTTGGCCGCAAGCAGAAGAAAAACCGCTACTGCTACTCCTCAGAAAAGAGATGGTTGCGCTACTCGGTGTTGGCCGTATTTATCGTCTGCCTCGTCCTAGGTTTCGCACCTGTGACAACACTCCTTGCGCCATACTCGGCATACGGACGCATCGTAAATTCGATATTCCGCCCGCTCTACGACCTGCTCCAAAATGCTCTGGCATTGATAGATACGCAGTTCGAGTGGTATCTCATCCCAGAGGCAGAGTTGTGGCTACGCAGCGTAACGTCGCTTGTGGTGGCACTGCTCACCTTGGTGATACTCGGCGTGTTGGCGTGGCGAAATGGCAGAAGCTACTGCAACACCGTCTGCCCCGTAGGCACCATTCTCTCATTCTTTGCACGATTCTCGCTCTTCCGTATTCAGGTTGATGAGAGCAAGTGCAACAAGTGTAGTCTATGTGAGAAGAACTGCAGGGCGGCAGCTATCGATTCTAAGTCGGGCAAGGTCGATCTCTCGCGCTGTATCGCTTGCGGTGACTGCATCGACAAGTGTAACCATAAGGCTATCAGCTACAAACCGGTGTTCGGCACAACAAAGAAGAGCGAGGAGCAACCTACATCGCAATCGAAGCGAGCAGTGCTGACGGGAGCCCTTCTTGCGGTTGGAACATCGGCTATGTCGCAAGCCAAGATAAAGGTGGATGGCGGATTGGCAGAGATCGAGGATAAGAAGGCACCTCATCGTGACACTCCACTCACCCCTGCGGGATCGGTATCGGCTCGCAATATGCAGAAGCACTGCACAGCGTGTCAGCTCTGCGTGAGCGTATGTCCGAACAACGTATTGCGCCCTTCGACAGACCCTTCTCGCTTTATGCAGCCCGAGATGTCGTTCGAGCGAGGTTTCTGCAGACCGGAGTGTACTCGTTGCTCGCAAGTTTGCCCTACCGCCGCTATTCGTGCCATTGACAAAGAGGATAAGAGCGCTATTCGCATTGGTCGTGCAGTGTGGATTGAGGAGAACTGCATCCCTGTAGCAAAGGGTGACCGATGCGGCATCTGCGCTCGTAGTTGCGATGCAAAGGCTATTATGATGGTGGACTACACCACCTCGGATGGTCGCAAGGTGAAGGTACCAACCATCGATGCAGAACGATGCATAGGATGCGGAGAGTGCGAATACATCTGCCCTGCGCGACCACTCAGCGCAATTTATGTTGAAGGCTATACCACACATCACAAAGATTGATTATGGATAGAAGAGAATTTTTGAAGAGAGCCACCGCTGCAGTAGCTGGCACATCGGTACTGCTCACAGCTTGTAAGGATAAGAAGAGCTCTGCGGCAACCACATTTGAGAGCAATCCCGAATTGATGACCAAGCGCACCAATCCAAATAGTGGTGACGAGGTGTCGTTGCTGGGCTACGGAATGATGCGTCTGCCTAAGAAGGAGGTCGAGGAGGGTGCGCCATACGAGCTGGATCAGGAGCGAATAAACGAGTTGGTGGACTACGCTCTCTCTCACGGTGTCAACTACTTCGACACTGCACCTGTCTATTGCCAAGGCAAGTCGGAGGCAGCCACAGGCGTAGCACTTGCACGCCATCCGCGCAGCAGCTACTTCGTCGCGACTAAGTTGAGCAACTTCTCGCCGGATGCGTGGGAGCGCAAGGAGTCGATTGCAATGTTTGAGCGTTCTCTCGAATATCTGCAGACAGACTATGTGGACTATCTGCTTCTCCACAGCGTAGGCGGAACATCCAAGGGTAAAGATTCGATGCAGACCTTCTACGGACGCTATATGGACAACGGCATACTCGACTGGCTTGTGGAGCAGAAGGCGAAGGGTCGCATCCGCAACCTCGGCTTCTCGTATCACGGTGATGTCAATATCTTCGATATGTTGCTGCGTTGGCACGACGAGGGCAAGTACCATTGGGACTTTGTGCAGATACAGCTCAACTACCTCGACTGGAACCACGCCAAGGTGCAGAAGGCGCGTAATACAAACGCCTCATACCTCTATGCCGAGTTGGAGAAGCGAGGTATTCCGGCAATCATTATGGAGCCACTGCTTGGTGGTCGTTTGGCAAAGCAGCCATCGCACATTATGCGTGAGATGAAGAGGATGGATATCAACGCCACACCTGCCGAGTGGGCTCTTCGCTATGCGGGAACACCAGAGAAGATACTCACCGTATTGAGCGGTATGACCTATCTGGAGCATCTGCAGGAGAACTGCCGCACATTCTCACCTTTGAGGCCAATCAACGCAGAGGAGGATGCAATGTTGATGCGATTGGCCGATGCTATCTGCGACTTGAAGGCTATCCCTTGTACGGGCTGCAACTACTGTATGCCTTGCCCTTACGGAATAGACATCCCTGCCGTATTCGGTTTCTACAACAATAGCATTGCCGAGGATCTTCTGCCTGAGGGCGATAGCACCGATAACGAGTTCCGCAAGGCACGCAGGAGATGGCTTATCGGCTACGACAAGAAGGTGGAGCGAATGCGTCAGGCTGACCACTGCATAGGCTGCAGTCACTGCCTTTCGCACTGTCCGCAGCGCATCAACATTCCGAAGGAGATGCGCACAATCAACGAATTGGTCGAGCAGTTGAAGCAGGCATAATAAACCACAAAAGAAGTTGATAATGAAACACTTTGCACTTATAGGATTTCCTCTCGGACACTCGCTGTCGGCCTCATACTTCACCGAGAAGTTCTCGCGTGAGGGCATTGAGGCGGACTATACACCACTTCCTATCGAGAATGCCGAGGAGGTGCTACCGCATTGTGCAAAGTTGTCGGGCTTCAATGTCACCATACCGCACAAGCAGTCAATCATTCCATTGCTTGCCAACATCAGCGAAGAGGCAAGAGCCGTAGGTGCTGTAAACTGCGTGAAGGTCACTCCGCAAGGACTCGTCGGCTACAATACCGATGTTATAGGTATTCGCAAATCACTCGAGCGGATCAGGCTCGATGGGGCAAAGACGCTCGTTCTGGGTACGGGCGGTGCATCGAAGGCTGTGCAGTATGTTCTGCGTGAGGGCGGAGCAGAGGTCAAGGTTGTATCTCGCTCGAAAGGCTCGGCAGATTTAACCTACGAAGATCTGACCGATGAGTTGCTCCGCAACTGCGACATCATCGTGAATACCACCCCTCTCGGGATGTTTCCGAATGTGGATAGTGCCCCCACACTACCCTACTCGGCGCTCTCGGCAAAACATACGCTATTCGACTGCGTCTACAACCCTCGCCAGACAAAGTTCCTGCAACTCGGAGCCGAGCAAGGGGCGCACACCATCGATGGCTTGACAATGTTCTACGCACAAGCCGAAGCATCTTGGAAAATTTGGGAATTTCCCAAGATGCTTTAGTGTGTTACCCACCCCCAAACCCCCTCCTGTGAGGGGGCTTATTTATGGAAAATTTGGGAATTTCCCAAGATGCTTTAGTGTGTTACCTAACTAATCTCTTAACCGAAGCAGCATCTTCGCCTGCTTGTAATCATCTTTCGGAACCATCAATCTCGCACGGACAACTCCCGGATAGAGGGTTGTCATATACTCATCGTCGATATGCGAGTGTATGCCCGCACAAGAGAGGATACTCTTTGCCATCTCCGCCTCGGTGGTGGTGTTGTACTCGGCCAAGAGAATGAAGTCGTTTTGCTGCATAAGTTTGCCCTTTCGTTACAATAAAATTATAAATTTTTCCAATAAGGAAAATAGCAAAAACCACGCCTAAACAACCACAGGGCAAATTGTAAGTGTGCGGGCTTAAAATAAGAAAAAGTTTTCAATTTTCTGCTTTTCGTTTTCGGTTTTATTTCATACCTTTGTACTGAGCAATTTCGACTTTATTATGAGCAGTTTTGTACACCTACATACCCACACCCAATACTCACTCCTCGATGGTCAGGCGAGTGTCAAAAAACTTGTAGACAAGGCTATCAAAGACGGTATGCCCGGTATCGCTATTACCGACCACGGTAATATGTTCGCTATCAAGGAGTTTACCAACTATGTAAACAAGGTGAATGGTGCAAAAGCCGACCGCGAAAAGAGGTGGAAGAAGCTGCTCGACAAGATGCTCGAGCTGGAGGGTGAGCATAGCGACCTGAAGGCGTTACTCGCTTCACTCAAGGAGGAGGAGTCGACGCTCAAGGCCGAGATTGAGGCTGCCGAGAAAAAGGATAAAAATTTCGAGCCAAGCGAGGAGCAGACAAAGCGACTTACGGAGTTGGCATCGTCAATTGACGATCTCGCGGCAATAGAGAAGGAGTTTGGTTTCGATGCAGTAACAGCGCGTGAGAAGATTGTCTCGTCGGAGGCTATCCCTCCGTTCAAGCCTATCATTGGCTGCGAGGTCTATGTTGCTCGTCGTGGAGACCTTACGCTCAAGAGCGAGAAGGCCGACCGAGGCGGTTACCACCTTATA
Source organism: Alistipes sp. (assembly GCA_017505725.1). GTDB lineage: Bacteria > Bacteroidota > Bacteroidia > Bacteroidales > Rikenellaceae > Alistipes. The sequence goes on along the minus strand of JAFVOR010000016.1, from coordinate 27,739 downwards.
CTCTTGGCAAAGAACCTCAAAGGTTACAAAAACCTGCTGAAGATAGTATCGAAGGCGTGGACCGACGGTTTCTACGACCGTCCTCGTACCGACCGTCGCGAGTTGGAGAAGTACCACGAAGGTCTTGTATGCGCATCGGCTTGTCTTGGTGGCGAGATTCCACGACTCATTCAGGACAATCGTCTCGAGGAGGCCGAGGAGGCTGTTTTGTGGCACAAGAATCTCTTTGGCGAGGATTACTACCTCGAGCTTCAGCTCCACAAGGCGACCGTAGAGCGTGCAAACCACGAGGCCTACGAGAAGCAGTGCATCGTAAACGAGAAGCTGGTAGAGTTCTCACGCAAGCACAATGTGCCTCTCATCTGCACCAACGATGTTCACTTTGTGGAGGAGAGTGATGCCGAGGCTCACGACCGACTCATCTGCTTGAGTACGGGTCGAGACCTCGATGACCCTGCACGAATGCTCTACTCGAAGCAGGAGTGGATGAAGACCACTCGCGAGATGGAGCAGATATTTGCCTCATACCCCGAGGCATTGGAGAATACGGTTGCCATCTGCGACAAGATCGAGCGTTACTCGATTGACCACGCACCAATTATGCCCGTATTCCCTATCCCTGCCGACTTCGGCACCGAGGAGGAGTACCGCGCACGACTTACCGAGGAGGATCTCTTCAACGAGTTCACACGCAACGAGAATGGAGAGGTGGTGATGGACGAGGAGGCAGCCAAAAAGAAGATTGAAAAGCTTGGAGGATACGACAAGCTCTACCGCATAAAGTTCGAGGCCGACTACCTCGCAAAACTCACAATGGAGGGTGCCAAGAAGCGATATGGCACACCTCTCTCGGAGGAGGTTTCGGAGCGTTTGCGCTTCGAGCTCTACATTATGAAGACGATGGGTTTCCCTGGCTACTTCCTCATCGTGCAGGACTTCATCCGTGCCGCACGCGAGGAGTTGGGCGTATGGGTAGGCCCCGGTCGTGGTTCGGCAGCGGGTTCGGCGGTGGCATACTGCTTGGGAATCACGCAGATTGACCCTATCAAGTACGACCTGCTATTCGAGCGATTCCTCAACCCTGACCGTATCTCATTGCCCGATATCGATATCGACTTCGACGACGAAGGTCGTGGTCGAGTGCTCGATTGGGTGACCAAGAAGTATGGACAGGAGAAGGTGGCGCACATCATCACCTATGGTACGATGGCTACCAAGATGGCGTTGAAGGATGTGGCACGAGTGCAGAAGTTACCTCTCTCGGAGAGTGACCGACTCTGCAAACTCATTCCGGACAGAATCCAAGACCCGACCAACAAGGATAAGACCCTCAAGATCAACCTGACAAACTCGATCAACGCAGTTCCCGAGTTGCAGCAGGCCGAGAATTCGGAAGACCCGATAATGCGCGACACCATCAAGTATGCACGCGAGTTGGAGGGTAATGTCCGTGGTACGGGCGTGCACGCTTGCGGTACAATCATCTGCCGCGACGACATCACCGACTGGGTGCCCGTTTCGACCGCTGTCGACAAGGAGACGGGCGAGAAGATGCTCGTAACACAGTACGAAGGTGCGGTAATCGAGGATACGGGTCTGATCAAGATGGACTTCCTCGGCTTGAAGAACCTCTCGATTATGAAGGATGCAGTCGAGAATATTCGACGCATCAAGGGGGTGGAGGTCGACATCGATGCCATTCCTATCGACGACAAAAAGACATACGATCTATATTGTGCAGGACATACCCTCGGTACATTCCAGTTCGAGTCGGCAGGTATGCAGAAGTACCTACGCGAGCTGAAGCCTACCGTTTTCGAGGACCTCATTGCGATGAATGCCCTCTATCGTCCGGGTCCAATGGATTATATTCCTGACTTTATCGATAGAAAGCACGGACGCAAGCCTATCGAGTACGATATCCCTGTGATGGAGAAGTACCTGAAGGACACCTATGGTATCACCGTCTATCAGGAGCAGGTGATGTTGCTCTCGCGACTGCTCGGAAACTTCACCCGAGGCGAGGCCGACACACTGCGTAAGGCGATGGGTAAGAAGATTCTCGCAAAGCTGATGGAGCTCAAGCCTAAGTTCCTGGCAGGTGGTGCATCGAATGGTCACGACAAGAAGGTGCTCGAGAAGATTTGGGCCGATTGGGAGAAGTTCGCAGCCTACGCCTTCAACAAGTCGCACGCAACCTGCTACTCGTGGGTGGCATACCAAACCGCATATCTCAAGGCCAACTATCCGTCGGAGTATATGGCGGCATTGCTCAGTGCCAACCTCACAAGTATGGATAAGTTGCAGGAGTATATGGGCGAGTGCAAGCGTATGGGTATCAGCGTACTTTCGCCTGATATCAACGAGTCGCAGATCCGATTCTCGTCAAATACCAAGGGTGACATCCGCTTCGGTTTGGCGGCTATCAAGGGCGTGGGCGAAGGTGCAGTAAATGCCATTATCGCCGAGCGCGAGAAGAATGGCCCTTACAAGGATATCTACGACTTCTGCGAGCGTGCCAACTACTCGGCCATCAACCGCAAGTCTTTCGAGAACATCGCAATGGCGGGAGGTTTCAACTCGATTATCGACTTCTCGCGTGGCAAGTTCCTCGTCAAGGATATCAAGGATGAGACATTTGCCGATGCGTTGGTGCGCTATGGCACACGCATTCAGGCCGAGAGGAGCAATGCCCAGCAGAGCCTCTTCGGTGGTGATAGCGGCATTATCGACATCCAGAAGCCATCGATACCTGCAGGAGGTGACGCATCACTGCTCGAGTTGCTCAACAAGGAGAAGGAGCTGATTGGTATGTACCTCTCGGCCCACCCACTCGACGAGTACAAGCTTCTGCTCGAGTCGGTTTGCGGATGCTCGGTTGCAGATCTCAAACCCGATTCGCTCGAGAAGTATCGTGGCAAGGAGATTGCCGTAGCGGGCATAGTGACCGATGTCAAGGAGTTCTACCTCAAGAATGGCACAGCCGCAGGCTCGATGACGGTGATGGACTACGAGGGAACGCACGAGTTCCGCTTCTTCCGCAAGGATTACGAGAACTTCCGCACACGAATGTTCAAGGACTATTTCCTCCTCATCAAGGGACGAGTGCAGGTGCGCCCATACTCCAATCCTGAGGAGCTGGAGTTCAAGGTCGAGAGCATCACACAGCTATCGAATGTGCGCGAATCGGTGCGCGACATCAAGCTCTATATCCCGACTGATATCCTCACCAGCGAGTTTATCGACGAGTTGGTCGAGATAGCCCAGCAGTCGAAGGGTAAGTCGCAGCTGAAGTTCTCGTTGCGGGACACCAAGGAGGATGTCTATGTATCCGCCTACTCACGCAAATACAAGGTGACACTCTCCAAGGAGATTGAGGAGTTTATCCGCAAGTACGAATTGAAATACTCAATAACATTAAACCAATAAATTTTATTTTTATGGCACTTAACATTACAAATGAGAACTATGAGGCATTGCTCGCCGAGAGCAAGCCATTGGTAATTGATTTTTGGGCAGAGTTCTGCGCACCTTGCCGCGCTATCGCCCCTATTGTAGAGGAGTTGGCAGAGGAGTATGCCGAGCAGGTCAACATCGGTAAGTGCGATGTAGAGGATTGCGACGAGATTGGTGCAATCTACCGCGTTCGCAACATCCCTACCATCGTATTCATCAAGGGTGGCGAGGTTGTCGACAAGCACGTAGGCGCAATCGACAAGGCTGCGCTTAAAGCGAAGATCGACGCATTGCTTTAATAAAGCAATGCATTCATATTGACATTCCCCCTAAATCCCCTGTTGGAAAAGGGGGACTTGTCGCAAGCTCCATTAAAAAACTCGCAGCAATCGCTGCGAGTTTTGCTTTAGCCATTGGCCATTTCTTTTTAGAAATCGTTGAAATTGCGTGACATTCCACCCCTCATACCGCCATTCATTCCACCATTGCGTGGTGCTGACGCTTTACCATTCATACCTTCGTAATCGGCAATATTGCGTGAGGCATTCTTGCCAAAGTGGCGCAGATTGTAGACAAACTGCACGATGAAGTAGCGACCAACCGTACTGTTGAGTACATTGCGAGTGAAGCCCGAGCCAACTGAGCGACTGAATGCTGTGTTCTGGTTGAACAGGTCATTCACACCAATAAGCACCTCGCCACGACGACTCTTGAACACCTGCTTGCCAAGATAGAGATTGCAGAGCAGATATTGCTCGTTGTAGTTGTTCGAGAAGCCGAGATATTGGTGGTAGGCGGCATTGGCGGTCAATGTGAAGCCCGCGCCAAATATCCACTTGACCGAAGCCGAGGCGGTATGGCGGAAGTAGCTATTCACCATTTTCTCGCCATTGTCGGCCGTAGCAAGGGTGTTCCAAGCCTGATTGTAGGTGCCTCGCCACGATACGGTAAAGTCGATATTCTCCGAGATATTACTACCCAGAGCGACTCTGAAGGTGTAGCCTATATTGTTCGTCTTGTTGATGCTATAGCGGTGTTCAGCCACATTCTGCAATAACTCCTCGGGCGATGCCCCTGCATCGTAGAGTGCGCTCGGAGTAACCGAGTAGCGGACATTTGCCGCCATATTGAGGTTGCACTTCATAAAGGAGAGCGGCACTCCATAGGCGACATTGGCACGCACCGACCACAAGCCACTGATATTCTCGTAGGAGGTAATCTGCGTTGGGCGGTATGGCTTGCCCATCTCATCCTTAGGGATGGCTATGCCATTCATCTCATCGGGCATTCTCCAACCCTTTGCATTGTAGAGCGTCGAGCCCGAAATGGCATTCTGATAGTACTCGCCACGAATCATTGCCATAAAGGTCTGCCCCTTCTCGGCCAACGAGAGGGTGTAGCGAATGCTGCCACTATGCGAATACTCGGGTGCGAGGTTGCTGTTGCCAACACTGATATTGCGAGGTGACGAGACATCGAAGATATTGTGCAGTTGTGTTACACTCGGTGCTTCGGAGTTGGAACGGAACTGAATACGCAACGAGTTCTGCTTATTGAAGGCGTAACGGAACATCGTATGATACTGCACACTATGGTACTGCTTCTGGACAAGGCTCGATGTGTTTGCGCCATTCTCGAAACTACCATTGCGTGAGAGATTCTCGTAGGATAGACGCAACACAAAGTTGTTTCGCTTCTTGGAGTAACGGATACCCGGGCCGACACGATGGGTAAGCGTGTTGGTCGACGAGTTTATCGACAGAGCATCAATAGGGCGATCTGTTTCGGGCTGATAGCTCTCGTCGGCATACCAGGCGAGTTGCTCCTTGCTCTGGTTGCGGTAGATGACATTGTACTGCGCCATAAAGGTCCAATTACGGGCTATCGGCTCGTTGTAGTTGATACCTCCACGCAAGTTGTAGGTGTAGGTCGGAACATCGATATATTCACGAATCGGCTCGAAAAGCAACGGATTCTCTGCCATATCGTACCACGACTTGCCCTCGCCAAAGTAGTCGTTGTAGAGCGACTCATAGAGAGGCGAATCGAATGGAATAGCGCTGGCGTTATTCTCCATAATCTTTCGTGTAGCACGATTGTCACGATAGCCGGCACGGGCAGTGATGGTCATCGTGCGACCCGGTGCACCCAAGCGCAAGCGGTACTGCAAAAACTCATTGGCATTGATACCGCGCATACGGTTCTCGCTCGAGCGGGCGTTGTAGGCAAGAGAACGGAAGGCTATGCCCTCCATACCTACAGTATCGAGGTCGGTATCGTTGTTCGAGTAACCCTCGGTAATGGTTGTAGGGCGATGTCCCTGATAGCTGATATTGGTTCGCGAAGTGAGTTGCTGTCGGCGCGAAATCTTCCAATCGAGTCGAGCATTCAAGCGGTGGTTGTTGTTGATTTTGTGCGACTGCGACAGGGAGTAGAGCGTACCATACGGCGCAGGCGATTCGTACCAAGTTATCTGCTCGGAGTTGTTGCGTGTATTGGTATTATTGAAGAAATAGCTACCCTGAAACTTCACATTCTTGCGTCTACCCCACACGCCGTTGTAGTTTACACCCACTGCATTGACAAGGGCTACACCGGCTTGTGGCCGCACCATAAACTGGTTGCCTCCGCCACCTCGACCCGACGAGGAGACACCAAGCAGATCCTCGAACGAGAAGTTCTGCTCGTTGATGTTGTTGAATAGTCCTATGAGCGAGAACTTCTGCTTGTTATGGAACGAGTTGATATTTCCACCCACCAGATATTTAGGGTAGAACGAGACATTGTCGGCTTGTGGTTGCCAGCCCAATCCGCCATAGACCTTACCGAACTGCCCATTGCGCATACTCTTCTTGGTGACAAAGTTGATAGCCTTGTAGCTGTTGCCATCGTCGATGCCCGAAAATTCGGCCTCGTCGCTCAGCTTGTCGAAGACCTCAACCTTGTCGATAATCTCGGCAGGTATCGCCTTGATTGCCATCGTGACATCCTCGCCAAAAAACTCATCACCATCGACAAAGACCTTCTTGACCTGCTCGCCCTGCACCTCGACTTTGCCCTCCTCGACCACTACGCCGGGCATCTTCGAGAGCAACCTCTCCGCCTCAGCATCCTTGGTGGTCTTGAATGCGGCTGCATTATATATTAAGGTATCGGCATTCTGCGTTGTGCGGAACTGATGAGCCTCCTTGACTACCTTGTCGATTGCAGTCACCGACTCGCGCATATATACCTTGCCCAAATCTACCAGCTTTGCGTTGGCGCTACACTTAACCCTCTTGTCGGCATAGCCAATAAACGAGGTTGTGACGCTATACTCCCCCATCGGCACCGAGAACTCCATATAACCGCCTCGGCCCGAGGTGTAGTAGCTCTTGTCAGCGCCATCCTTCGTGGATGTCACCTCGACCACCGCTCCTTGCAGAGGTTGCTTGGTCTGCTCGTCGAAGATATAGAAGAACACCTTGGCTCTGTTTTGCGCCATAGCACCAAGAGTCAAGATCAGAAAAAAGGCAAGTGTTGTAAGTCGCTTCATTGGGTAAGAGTTGGATATTTACTCTTACAAAGATAGCATATTATTGCAAAAGTTAAAAGTGCGAGGGCGAAATGGTTGATTTGCAAGGGTGAAATGACTGTCCCCCACCTAATTTAGGTGAGGGACAGGTAAAAGATAGTTTCAGACTTGTCTACACCAAACCTGAAAATCCCATAAATGCCATTGCCAAAATCGAGGCAGTAATCAAGGCGATAGGTACACCTTGGAAGGCCTTTGGTGCCTCCTCGAACTCGATGCGCTCACGCAAGCCCGCAAAGATTACCAATGCCAAGGCAAAGCCCAACGCAATCGATACATTATACACAACGCCCTGCAACAGAGAAAACTCCTTCTGAATCATCAGAATAGCCACACCGAGTACTGCACAGTTGGTCGTAATAAGCGGCAGAAAGATACCCAACGCCTGATACAACGAAGGAGAGACCTTCTTCAGTACAATCTCGACCATCTGCACCAACGATGCGATAACGAGGATGAAGACGATGGTCTGCATATACTCGATACCGAGTGGCACGAGGATGTAGTTCTGAATAAGCCAAGTGACAATACCCGACAACGCCATAACGAAGGTTACCGCCGCTCCCATACCCATCGAGGTCTCGACCTTCGACGAAACACCCAAGAATGGACAGATGCCGAGGAACTGCGCCAGCACGACATTGTTTACGAATATCGAGCCGATAATGATTGCAAAATATGTTGTCTCCATACTCCTACTTCTTTAAGAATTTGTTGAACAATACCATCAAAAATCCCAGCACAAGGAATGCTCCCGGGGCCAAGACAAAGACCAAAGGCATATAGTCGCCACAGCCGAGGTCGTAACCAAAGATTGCGCCACTACCCAACACCTCGCGCACTGCACCAATTACGGTGAGCGAAAGCGTAAAGCCCAAGCCGATACCCACACCATCGAGAGCCGAATCGAATACGCCATTCTTCGAAGCGAAGGCCTCGGCACGACCAAGGATAATACAGTTTACGACAATCAGCGGAATGAACACTCCGAGCGAGGCGTAGAGCGACGGCACGAAGGCCTGCATCAACATCTGCACAACCGTTACGAAGGATGCAATAACCACGATAAAGGCAGGAATACGCACCTTGTCGGGGATGAGATTCTTGATGAGTGCGATTACCATATTCGACATAATCAGCACCGCCATAGTTGCCACACCCATACCAAAACCATTCTCCGCCGAGGTGGTGGTACCGAGTGTCGGACACATACCCAAGACCAGAACGAAGGTTGGGTTCTCCTTGATAACTCCTCGCCAAGTGAGGAGAAGTTTCTCCTTAAGGAACAATGTTACTTTATTTGTCATAGCTACTCCTTTCCTCTTTTAGGCTCGAAGTTTCCGTGGTTGGAATCCTCGCCACCATTAGTTTTTGATGCACCTGTTGTTGCCTGAACCTCCTTCTCCCAGCCGGCTACAACCTTGAATACCGAGTAGGCACGCGCCACAGCCTCGGTGTATGCTCGCGACGAGATGGTTGCAGCGGTCAAGGCATCGACATCGCCACCATCTTTCTTTACTGTAAGTTTTGTCTGTGCAGCCTCCTTGCCCTGGATGCTTGCCAAGAGAGGGTTGCCCTCCTCGGTCATCTTAGCACCCAAACCAGGGGTCTCGGCCTGCTCCAAGACATTCACATTGAGGATTGTACCCTTTGTATCGAAGCCCACCATCAGGCGTACCAAGCCGCTAAAGCCATTCTTGGTGGCACTCTCGATAGCATAGCCTACAACCTCGCCACCCTTTGTTGCCTTATGAGCAATAATAAGCAACTCGTCTGCCTCGTGCTCGCTCTTTTCGGTTGCATCGAACTCGGGCAAGACCTCCGCCAATGCTGCCTGCACTGCCGCAGCCTTAGCCTTAGCGATAGGCTCTACGGTGATCATATTGACCAAGCCCACGCACGCCGACGATACAAGTGTGATGCAGAAGAGCACCAACACCATATTTTTCAATGAACTCTTCATATCGCTGCCCTCCTACTTTTTGGCACCAAAGCGGCGCGGTTTGATATACTTATTAATAAGAGGTACGACAGCGTTCATAATGAGAATTGCGAACGACATACCCTCGGGATATGCACCCCACAAGCGGATGACCATTGTCAGCGCACCGATACCCACGCCATAGATGACCATACCCTTGGTGGTCATCGGAGAGGTGACATAGTCGGTAGCCATAAATACTGCACCCAGCACTACTCCACCGCTCAAGAGGTGGAACAACGCAAAGTTCGACGCAAGGTGAGGCGTATCGAACGAGAATGCTCCATAGATTGCTGCAAAGATTGCAACGGTTGCCAGAATCGACACAGGAATGTGCCAGGTGATTACTCGACGAATCAGGAGGTAGGCAAAGCCGAGCAGGAGTGCCAATGTGGCAACCTCACCGAACGATCCTCCCATAACGCCCGTAAACATTCCCAATGCGTCATACTCGGCAAAGTTCAACAAGCCCGCCTTGGCTGCTGCCAAAGGTGTTGCACCCGAGTAGGCATCGACAAAGCCCTCGACAGATGGCAACGCAAAGGATGTCATCTGCACAGGATAGGCAATCAAGAGGAATACACGACCGACGATTGCAGGGTTGAACGGATTCTTGCCAAGACCTCCGAAAGGCATCTTTGCAACTCCGATAGCGACCAACGCACCCACCGCAACAATCCACAATGGAATATTTGCCGGCAAGTTCATCGCCAACAACAAGCCCGTAACCACAGCCGAAAGGTTTGTTACGGTCTGCTTGCCGCGCACCAAAAATTTCTGAATCAATGCTTCGAAAAGCACACAGCAGCCAATTGCTACTGCTGTTACTGCCAACACACCCCATCCATAGACATAGACCGACACCGCCAACGCCGGCATCAAGGCGATGATAACATCACCCATCAATCGTCTGGTCGAGAGGTCGCTATGGATATGCGGAGCCGAGGCTACAATAGTTCTGTTTGCCATATCTTTTCTCCTTTATTTCTTCGCATTACGAGCGCGGATGATTCCCATCACGGTCTGCTTGCCGAGTCGCACATAGTCGAGCAAAGCGATGTTTGCAGGACAAGTGAATTGGCAGCAGCCACACTCAATACAACTTACAATATCATTCTTCTCTACCGTATCCCAAGTCTGCTTCTTCGACAACTTGGCCAGAAGGTAAGGCTCCAAGCCCATAGGGCAAGCCTCGACACACTTGGCGCACTTGATGCAAGCCGAAGGCTCGCCTCGCAACGCCTCGGCTCCACTCAACACGGTGATACCCGAGCAACCCTTCATAACGGGCGATGCCGAGTTCGACATTGGACGACCCATCATAGGACCACCATTCAATACGCGGTTATCACACTCGGGCAGACCTCCGCACTTCTCGATAAGTGCCGCAACAGGTGTTCCGAAGCGGGTGAGCAAGTTCTTTGTCTCCTTAATCTGCTTGCCCGTAACAGTTACCACACGCTGAACAAGCGGCTTATTCTTCTGCACAGCCTCGTAGACAGCCACTGCGGTCGATGCGTTGCACACCACTGCACCCACATCGATAGGGAGTGCAGGAGGCGCAGGCACCTCACGATCAGTAACCGCTGCGATAAGTTGCTTCTCACCACCCTGCGGGTACATTGTCTTGAGAGCCTTGACCTCGATGCCCTTGTAGCCCTTGGCAAGTTCGGCGAGATGCTTGATAGCGTCGGGTTTGTTGTTCTCAACGCCAATCACAGCCCTATCAACCGATACCGCCTTCATCAAAATCGAAACGCCGACAAGTAACTCCTCGCCACGCTCAAGCATTGTGCGATAGTCCGAGGTGAGATAAGGCTCACACTCCACGCCATTGATAATCAGGATTTCGGCCTTCTTGCCATCGGGAATCGACAACTTGACGTGGGTTGGGAAGGTTGCACCACCCATACCTACGATGCCCGCCTCCTTGATGCGTGCGATAATCTCTGCAGAGGAGAGGTTGCACTCCTTGACCAACTCGGTCGAGAGGTCGATACCCTCGGCCCACTCATCACCCTCGCGCTTGATAGTGACCATCATCTGGCGCAAGCCCTGACCATTGAGCTGCATATCGACAGCGGTAACAGTACCCGAAATTGGAGCGTGGATATTTGCCGACATAAAGCCCGTAGGCTCGGCAATCTTCTGTCCCACCTTCACAATATCGCCCTTTGCGACTATGGCTGTGGCAGGTGCTCCGATGTGCTGTGCGAGTGGAATAGTAACGACATCAGGCAGATCCATCGTTTCAATTGCCTTCGCCTTGCTCCACTCCTTGTTATCCGACGGATGAACTCCGCCTATCGGAAATGTTTTCATTATCTTTTGTAGTTTTAGTTCTCTTTGGTTGTTGGTTTCTCTTTTGGAGGGAGTGGCGCAAGACCTATCATCTTGATAGCTCCGGTTGGACACTCCGCCACACACTTACGACACAAGCGACACTTTGTCGAGTCGATGAATGCCAGGTTATTCTCAATGGTGATAGCACCAAACTCGCACACCTTAGCACACTTGCCGCAGCCGATACATCCCGCCTTGCAGGCCTTCATCGTAGCAGGGCCCTTATCCTTCGAGACGCACGACACATAGATGGCGCGATTCTTTGGCCACTTTTTGCGCAACTCGATAACACCCTTAGGACAAGCCTTCACACAAGCACCGCAAGCGGTACATTTGTCGGCATCAACCTCTGCCAAGCCTGTCTCCGGATTGATGTGGATGGCATCAAAGGCACACGCCGCAACGCAATCGCCATAGCCCAAGCAACCGTAGGCGCAATTGGTCTCGCCCACATAGACGCTCGATGCGATAGCGCACGACTTGGTACCCTCGTAGGTCGAGGTGCGGGGACGCTTCTCGCAAGTACCGCCACAACGCACAGTTGCCACTTGCGGCTCTTTGACAGGTGCGCTCTTGCCGAGGTAGTCGGCTACCTGCTTCATACACTCAGCACCGCCCACCGAGCAGTAGAGCGCCGAGATATCGTCCTGCTCAACCAGCGCACAAGCCAAACCACGACAACCAGGAAAACCGCAACCACCACAATTTGCTCCGGGAAGCATCTTCTCGACATCATCGATGCGAGGATCCTCCTCCACCTTGAACTTCTGTGCCACGAAGTAGAGGATCAAAGCCGCCACAACGCCTACGACACAGAGTGTCACAATTGTAAAAATTAGAGTATTCATCTCTTTTTCAGGTTAATTATATTTTGTTAATAGTAAAGACAATCTTCTTCGAGATTCGCTTGTGCAGAGCACCCAAGATGGCATAGTAGAGAGCGATGCTCACCAACGACACCAAGGCTGCAATACCCTCCGAGCAACCCAGCATCACCATAGAGGCAAGAGCCGCAATCATCACCACAAGTGGCAGAACATAGCACAAGAGTACAGCCGTAATGCCGATGGTTTGGCGTGCCGAGACATTGACCACCTCACCCACCGAATAAGCAGAGGCATCGTCGGTATAGACCACAATCTCGCGTTTGTCGCTCTGTCCCATAGCACACGCCTTGCGCGAGGCACAAGAGCCACACGCCTCCATCACCTCGATGGCAACACGCACAAAGTCGCACCCTACGAATGCGACTATGCCTTTGTGCTCTATTTGGCTCGGTTGTTTCACGCCTAAAGCAGACTAATCGCCATACTTATTGATGAGCGGCATCAGACGCTCGTGACCGAATGCACAAGCCGACAATCGCAACACAGGTGGGAACTGGTAGCGTTTTTTCTCGTTGTGCATCACCATCGAGTGGATCTTCTCGACAGTCTCCGAATCGAAGCCTGCGTTGATAATCTCCTCGCGGTGCTGTCCCTGCTCAATCATTCGCATAAGGATTGCGTCGACAATATCGTATGGAGGCAGGACATCGAGGTCCTTCTGACCCGGATGCAACTCTGACGATGGATCTTTTGCAAGAATATTTGCAGGAATAAGTTCGCCCTTGATCTTGTTGATGTAGCGTGCCAAGTCATACATCTCGGTCTTGTAGAGGTCGCCCGTAACGCTGAATGCACCTGCTGTGTCACCATAGAGTGTACAGAGTCCGAGGGCATTTTCGCTCTTGTTCGACGAGTTGAGCAAAATATAGCCCTTCTTATTCTGCAGGGCCATAAGCATAATGGTGCGGATACGAGCCTGGATATTCTCCTCGGTGACATCGAATGCGTGACCGCCAATGGCAGGTTTGAGGGTGTTGACCACCGAGGTATAAGCCTCCGAAATAGGCAAGACACTATACTCGATACCGAGTCGCTCGGCCAACTCAGTTGCGTCAGACACCGAGTGGTCGGTAGAGAACTGCGATGGCATAAGCAGAGCCTTGACATTCTCCTTGCCGAGAGCCTCGACCGCCAAGCTGGCAACTACCGCCGAGTCGATACCTCCCGAGAGACCTACACACGCCTTCGTGTAGCCACTCTTGTGGAAATAGTCGCGAAGACCAAGCACTGCGGCGTTGTAGATGTAGCCTGTGCGCTCGTGAGTCTCGAGTTCGTGAGGCAACTCGCAAGGTCTGTTGTCAGCCAAAGTGTCATAAACCGCAAAGTCCTCCTCGAACGACTTCATCAGAAGAGCGATATTGCCCTTGCCATCGATTACGCACGAAGTGCCATCGTAGACAATCTCGCCCGAACCACCAACGTGGTTGATGAGAGCAATGGTCTTCGACTCGACAAACGCAAGGTTGTGCATTGTCTCGTAGCGGTACGACATAAGTCCTTTGCCATAACGACGGGCGTTGATACTGAAGATGATGTCGACATCGCGATCAACATCCTTCAAGTGGCTAAAGTCGTCACCCACAACGATGGCAACCTTCTCGCCGGCGATGCGAACAACCTTCGCACCCTCGCCGCTGTTGAGAAAGCCCATCTCACGACGCGCGGTGATGTTTGCCTTGGCAATGTAGCGTTTGATCTTTCCGTTCTCGATAACCACTGCGGTACTTTGCGTACCATTCTGCATAAGGATTGGCGATCCCACCACTGCGGTGATATCGTTGCAGTATGAAGCAATCTCGTCGAGAGCCTCATCGCAGAGTTCGAGGAATGTTGTCTTGCGAAGAAGGTCGAAAGCCGGAGTACCACTCAATGCCTGCTCGGCAAAGATTACTACATCGGCACCGGCCTCTTTTGCACGCTCCACAGCAATGATGATTTTTGCTGTATTGCCTGCAATGTCTCCAATAGTGTAATTAAGTTGTGCTAAAGCTATTTTCATCGCTAAAATCGGAATTATTTTTCTTTGGCGACAAAGATAGTTATAATTTTTAAATTATAAACCTTCGCAGCCTCTTTTTCCCGATTTTTCAACGATTTTGAGACAATAGACGGAACGACCAAGGCTCGATGTCGCCCCAGGTATGCTCGTAGAGGGTTTCATTTTCACCCGTCAGGACGTTGAGATATTCACCCGCATAGATGCCCGTATGGAAGTCGGAGAATATCTTGTAAGGCGAGAGGTTGGCAATGTAGACCACTCTACTCTGCTCATTCTCACGAACTATGGTCAGCAGACAATCCTCGGCATTGTTGCGAATCTCCACGAAAGAGCCACCCTTATCGGCAGACGAAAGCGCAGAGGAGGAGTGCTTGAGCGCACACAAGCGACGATAACGCTCGGTGGCTGCATTCGCCTTGAACGGAGGCATTGCATCCTTGTCGAAGAATGCAAACGAGTGGTCGTAGCCAATCTCCTGACCTGTATAGATGAGCGGCAACGACTTTGGCAGAACGAAGGTAAGGGCTGTCATAGCCTCCAACGCCTCACCGAAGCGCGTCTGCTCGCTTGCGCTCCACGAATTTTCATCGTGGTTCGAGGTGAATGACAAATGCATAGACGATCGCGGAAAATCGTTGAGCAACTTGTATATTCTATCCCTTAAAGCACCCACTCGAGAGTTGCCCTTAGCAACATCGACCATAGCGTGGTGCAGCTCCCAGCCATAGCAGGCATCGAAGGCATTGTCGAAAAACTCGACACCCTCGGCTTCGGCCAGCATAAATATGTCGCTTTTGACGCTTTGGAGTTCACGGCGCACCTGCTGCCAAAACTCCTTTGGGACAAGCATAGCCATATCACAACGGAAGCCATCAACGGCGTGCTCCATAACCCAGAACTTCATCGACTCGATCTGCCCTTGCCAAACGCCCTCTTCAGCATAGTTGAGTTTAGCGGTATCGCTCCAATCCCAAGGCACTTTTGCCACACCCTGAGCATCACGCTCATACCAACTCATAGGTTTGTTTTTCAACCACTTGGCATCGCGTGCCGTATGATTGGCCACCCAATCGAGGATAACCTTAAGTCCCAGACGATGAGCCTCGTCTACAAAGTTGTCGAAATCCTCAAAAGTACCAAATTCGGGATTGACATCACAGTAGTCCGATATCGAGTAGTAGGAGCCCAGCGACCCCTTGCGCTCGACCTTGCCTATAGGATAGATGGGCATCAACCAGATGGCATCAACGCCCATATCCTTCAGATGTTGTAAATGGCGCATTGCCGCCACAAAGGTTCCCTCCTCGGTGAGTTGGCGTATATTCATTTCGTAGAGCACTGCATCGTAGCTCCAAGTGGCGTGTTGCATATTGAAATATCGACTATTTGAAGTTCAAAAGTATAAAAAAACATCCAAACAAACAAATTTCGTCCGATTATCCGCTCGCTATTTTGCTTTTTTGAATAAGAAGTATTACCTTTGCAAAGATTGAGCAACTTTTTTTGCACAAAAGCGATACAAAAGACAAAATTATAAAATGAGACAACTATTCAAAACTTTAGCAGTGGTGATTCTCGCAGCGATGTTGGCAGGTTGCAACTCGACCAAGCGAGTCATCTACAACTTCAAAAACGAAGAGGCCATCAAGACCATTCTTGCCGACGGACTCATTCGCATCAAGCCGCACGACCGCCTTACGGTGGTGGTATCGAGCCAGAATCCCGAGTTGGCAGCTCCATTCAACGCAGCATCGTCGTTCAGTTCGATGACACCAAATCCGCTTGGCACATCGTCGGTGAACGGATTGCAGTCGGTACAGGTGCTCACCGTCGACGACAAGGGTCTGCTCGAGATGCCTATCATTGGCAAGATTGACTGCAACGGAAAGACCCGCGCAGAGATTGCCAACGAGATTGCCAAGAAGATTATCGACGGCGGTTACATCAGCGATGCACAGGTGAACATTCAGTTTGCCGATATGAACTTCTTTGTACTTGGCGAGGTGCAGCGTCCCGGACAGTTCGACATCACACGCGACAAGGTGACCGTATTGGAGGCTCTTGCTATGGCGGGCGATATGACAATCTACGGTAACCGTGAGAATGTCACCGTAATCCGTCGTACCGAGAACGAGAAGAAGCACGAGATCTACGAGTTGAACTTCCTCGAGGGTAATCAGCTCTCGTCGCCTGCATACTACTTGAAGCAGGGCGATGTGGTCTATGTTCAGCCGAACAAGTACAAGGCGGCAACTGCCGAGATCAACCAGAACAGAACATTCTGGATTTCTATTGCCAGCACCCTTATTACCGCTACATCGTTGGTGCTCACAATTGTAAACTTTGCTAAAAAGAACTAAAGGATGGAGAATCAGAATCAAAATATCACATCTGCGATCGAGAGCGAAAACATTGCTCATCGCAGCGTATCATTCCGCGAGGTACTTGACAAATCTGTCAGCAATTGGTTTTGGTACATCATATCGGTAGTCGTATTCCTTGGCGTAGGCGTATTCTATCTGCTCTCGACCTCGCCTGTATACCACCGCGAGGCGACAGTACTCATCAAGGATGCTCGTCGTGGTAGCGCAGCAAGTGAGCTCTCGGCATTTGCCGACATTGCAGGTATCTCCACCCGTCGAAGCGTCGACAACGAGCTCTATGTATTGCAGGCTCGTCGCTTGATGATGGAGGTTGTAGATCGTCTTAACCTCACGGTTAACTACTCGATAAAGTCGGGACTCCGCACCAACACCCTCTACAAGAACTCACCGCTCGATATCGCCTTCGTGGACGATTTGGGTGGCAAGGGTTGTTCGTTCCTCGTGCTGATTGGAGAGGAGGGTGTCACCATCTCGAAGTTCGAGACATCGCGCCTGAACAAGAGTGATGCCGAGGCTGACAAGGAGTTCGAGGCAACGGCAAAGTATGGCGAGACCATCGACCTGCCTATCGGACAGATTATCGTGAACAAGTCGCTCTATATGTCGCCCGACTATCTCGGCAAGGAAATCAAGGTGGGCAAGGCATCCAAGGAGGCTACGGCGACAGCTTACCGCAACAAGGTGAAGATGAATGTGGCAAGCAAGATGTCGTCGATTATCAACCTCTCGCTCAACGATGTTGTACCACAGCGTGCCGAGGACATTCTCAACACCCTGCTCGATGTCTACAACGACGATGCAGTGATCGACAAGCAGGTTGTAGCCGAGGCTACCGCCAAGTTCATCAACGATCGTCTGCAGATCATAGGCGAGGAGTTGCACTCGATAGATGGCGACATCAAGCGTTTCAAGGACAAGAATAACATTGTCGACATCGAGACCGAGGCTAAGCGTCGCACCGAGGGTGTTATGCGCTACGAGCAGGAGATTGCCGCTACAAGCAACCACATCGCTATGTCGAAGTTTATCAGCGACTATCTCAGCGACAGCTCGAAGGATTACAACCTCATCCCTGCCACCACATTCGAAGGCAGCGAGAATATCGCACACCAGATTGCCGACTACAACGAGCTTGTACTTCGTCGCCTGAAGTTGGGTGACAACAGTGGCAACAACCCTATCGTGCTTCAGCTCAACAGCAATATCAACTCGACCAAGAACGCTATCCTCGCTTCGCTCTCGTCGCATATCAAGGCGCTCGAGATCAAGCTCACAAACCTCGAGAACG
The DNA here is from genome assembly GCA_017505725.1 of Alistipes sp. Lineage (GTDB taxonomy): Bacteria > Bacteroidota > Bacteroidia > Bacteroidales > Rikenellaceae > Alistipes. The sequence continues at coordinate 9,827 of JAFVOR010000016.1, read as the reverse complement.
AGGAGCGCAAGATAAGCACAAGGGTGGGTGCAGTACCAAAGCAGGAGCAGGAGTTCCTCAGCATAGCGCGTCAGCAGAAGATCAAGGAGGAGCTCTACCTCTACCTCCTGACCAAGAGTGAGGAGAACGCCATCTCGTTGGCCATCACCGAGCGTCCTGCCCGCATCGTCGACTACGCATTCGGTAGTCCGATTCCGGTCTCGCCAAACAAGATATTAGTGCTCCTCGCAATGTTGGTTCTCGGCGTGGGTGCGCCTCTCGGAATCATCTATCTGCGCATTCTCACCAACACCAAGGTGCAGGGCAAGCACGATATCACCAAGTACTGCAAGGTGCCTTATCTGGGCGATATTCCGCTCTACGATGGTCACATTGCCCGCAACATAGCTGTGCGCGAAAGTGGACGCGACAAGGTGTCGGAGGCGTTCAAGATTTTGCGAACAAATATGGGCTTTATGTCGCGAGGCAAGAAGCAGCAGGTTATCCTCACAACATCGTCGAATGCCCACGCAGGTAAGACCTTCGTATCGATGAACCTCGGTATGACACTCGCCTTCTCGGGTAACCGTGTGCTGATGATCGACCTCGACCTTCGTCGTCGTACCTTGTCGAAGCATATGGGACAGCGCAGCAACCCTAACGGTGTGACCAAGTATTTGAGTTCGACCGATAGCGTGGCTGTCAACTCGATAATCACGAATAGCGGCCTGCACGAGAACTTCGACTTTATCTACGCAGGTCTGCAGCCGCCAAACCCTGCCGAGTTGCTGATGTCGGAGCGTTTGGACACGCTAATTGCCGAGTGCCGCAGCCGCTACGACTACATCATCATCGACAGCGTGCCAGCAATGGTTATTGCCGATGCTATGATTTCGAGCCGTGTGGCCGATTTGAGCATCTATGTCGTTCGCGAGGGATTGCTCGACCGTCAGCAGATTCCTGACATCAACGCTCTGCACGCCGAGAACAAGCTCAACAATATGTGTATCGTATTGAATGGCTCGAGCGAGACTCGTCAGTCGTATGGTTACAGCTACCGCTACCAATATGCCGCAGGTCTCGACTCGGAGCGTGGATTCCGCAAGTTTTTGAAAAAGATTGGTTTGATTAAATAGTCGCTATGTCATACACAGGTTTGTATATCGCAGTGGATTTCGACGGCACTTGCGTAACGCACGAATATCCCTACATAGGTCAGGATGTGGGCGCAGTGCCCGTACTTCGCGAGTTGGCAGAGCAGGGACACCACCTCATTCTCTACACTATGCGCAGCGGCAAGCTCGAGAAGGAGGCCATCGAGTGGTTTAAGTTCCACAACATCCCTCTCTACGCCGTGAACTCAAACCCTACGCAGAAGAAGTGGACCAAGTCACCAAAGGTGCACGCCGATGTCTATATCGACGATGGTGCTTTGGGAGTGCCACTTGTTCGTTCGATGACCACCTCACGCCCCTATGTCGATTGGGTGAAGGTGCGCGAGTGGCTCGTGGCGGAGGGATTCTTGTAGAATGCAAAATGCAAAATGCAGAATGGCGCAACAAGATTAAAGGTTGTTAAAGGTTATTAAGGGTTATTAAGGGTGCGCTCAAGCGCAAAGAAAAAACATTAACTCCCCTTAACTGCCATTAATCACCCTTACTAGCCCTTACTGACCCTTAATAGCCCTTAAAAAATAATTTTGCATTCTGCATTTTGCATTCTGAATTTAGAAACAGATGGGTGACAAGTGTGTCATCCATCTATTTTGCTTCTGCCATTTTGGCAGAAAAAGAGGTGTGGCACAAGGTTTGAGCATAGTGGAAGCAACAAGCAAACAATAACAAATAATATATATAGGTATGAAAAACGGAAAAATTGGGGTAACGACCGAAAACATCTTCCCCGTAATCAAGAAGTTTCTCTACTCCGACCACGAGATTTTCTTGCGTGAGTTGGTATCAAACGCAGTGGATGCAACGCAGAAGTTGCGCACTCTTGCCTCGACAGGCGTATTCAATGGCGAGACGGGCGAGTTGAAGGTGCAGATAGCAGTGGACAAGGAGGCTCGCACCCTCACAGTGACTGACAACGGTATAGGTATGTCGGCAGAGGAGGTAGACCGCTACATCAACCAGATTGCATTCTCGGGTGCGGAGGAGTTCTTGGCGAAATACCAAAATCAGGCCATTATCGGACACTTCGGTCTCGGTTTCTACTCGGCATTTATGGTCTCGGACAAGGTGGAGATATTCACACAGTCGTATGACGCAGAGAAGCCATCGGTGCATTGGGTATGCGATGGTTCGCCAGAGTATGCGATGGAGGAGCTTGCCGAGAAGCGTGAGCGTGGCACTGCCATCGTTCTGCACCTCTCGGAGGAGTGTGCCGAGTATGCTGACGAGAGCAAGGTCAATGGCTTGCTGAAGAAGTATTGCCGCTTCTTGCCCGTGCCAATCATCTTTGGCAAGGTCAAGGAGTGGAAGGATGGCAAGTATGTCGACACCGAGAAGGATAACCTCATCAACGACACCGAGCCGCTGTGGACCCGTATGCCTTCGGAGATTACCGAGGAGCAGTACAAGTCCTTCTACCAGGCACTCTACCCTATGAGCGAGGAGCCACTCTTCTCGATTCACCTCAATATCGACTATCCGTTCAACCTTACGGGTATCTTGTACTTCCCACGCATCCACAACAACTTCGAGATTCAGAAGAACAAGATTCAGCTCTACTGCAACCAGGTGTTCGTGACCGACGAGGTGAATGGCATAGTACCCGAGTATCTCACCCTCCTGCACGGAGTTATCGACTCGCCGGATATTCCGCTCAATGTGTCTCGTTCCTACTTGCAGAGCGACAGCAATGTAAAGAAGATTTCGGGTTACATCACCCGCAAGGTGGCAGAGCGACTGAACGAGCTCTTCTCGACTATGCGTGCGGAGTATGAGCAGAAGTGGGACGACCTGAAGCTCTTTATTGAGTACGGCATCCTCACCGATGAGAAGTTTGCCGAGAAGGCATCGGGATGTATGCTCTGGAAGAACACCGAGGGCAAATACTACACCTCGGAGGAGTACACCACCCTTGTCAAGGATATGCAGACCGACAAGGACGAGAAGCTTATCCTGCTCTACACCGACGACATCGAGGGTAAGCACGCCTTCCTGCAGTCGGCAAAGGCGAAGGGTTACGATGTGTTGTTGCTCGATGGTCAGTTGGATAACCACTTCATCAATTGGTATGAGCAGAAGCACGAGAATGTCCGTTTTGTGCGTGTGGATAGCGACATCATCGACCGCATCATCCGCAAGAAGGAGGAGCAGAAGATTTCACTCTCGGAGGCACAGCAGGAGATTATGCGCCCTGTGTTCGAGAGTCAACTGCCAGACGAGGAGGGCATCCGCTACCACATCTCGTTCGAGGCTATGTCGACTGACGACGCACCTATCGTGATTACGCAGAATGAGTTTATGCGTCGTATGAAGGATATGGCGAAGATGTCGGGCGACCAGATGAGCCACTTCTACTCGCAGATGCCTGACAACTACACCATCGCAGTGAATGGCAACCACCCTATCGTAGCCGACATTCTCGGCTCGGTGGAGAGGGCCTACGGTGACAAGCTCAAGAGCATCACCAAGAAGATTGATGCTGCGGTGGCCGAAGAGAGCCGCTTCGAGGAGGTCATCAAGGATAAGAAGGAGGATGAGCTCTCGCAGGAGGAGCGCGATATGCGTGAGAGCCTTTCGAAGCGTGTTATGGAGCTTCGTGACGAGCGCAACCTTCGTCTCAAGGAGATTGGCAAGGAGAACTCGCTCGTGCGTCAGATTATCGATTTGGCACTCCTCTCGAACGGAATGCTCAAGGGCAAGAGTCTGTCGGACTTCATCCAACGCTCCATCTCGCTCATCGAGAGCAAGTAACAATGGTAAAGGCGGTGTCAAAAGCACCGCCTTATTTATTCGCTTAGTGTAACTATTACTCTGTTTCGAGCTCCTTGAGGCGGTCAACAAAGTATTGCGGTGCACGGCAAGGGCGGCGAGTTGTGGCATCGAGGAAGCCGAGCCAGGTGTGGCCCGTATTGATGAGTCGGCCCTCCTCGTTGTAGAGTTCGTAGCGCACCTTAAAGCGCACCATCGGAATCTCATCGATAATGACACGCACGGTCAAAACCTCGTCGAAATAGGCGGGAAAGATATACTTGGAGCCTATCTCGAGGATGGGCGAGATGATGCCGTTCTTCTCCATCTCGGAGTAGGGCATACCCCACGCACGCAGAGCCTCAATACGCGCCATTTCGTAGTAGACAATATAGTTTGAGTGGTGAACAATACCCATCTGGTCGGTATCTTTGTAGTTCACACGAATCTTTGCATCGTATGTTATCATAGTCGTATCTCTATCTCTTGTGAATAGTACTCTTGTTGGAATAGTTCGCCTCCACGCACCTCGCACCGCGAAGCTTTGCCGCAGATGGTGCAGGGGTAGATGCCATCCGCAGGGAGTAGTTTGTAGCGGTCAACGGCGACTCTACCCTCATCGTCCGCCTTACCTATTATAATATAGGGGTGACCAAGCATCTCGGTAGCGAGTGCGACATTGCCCTGCGAGAGGGCTTGACGGATGGTGGTAGAGGAGATCTTGTTGCCACCGGCTGAGTATTGCTCGACCTCGACAACCTCCAGCCCTCCGTGTTCGACAAGGAAGGAGTGGCTACCCTGCTTATTGTGTCCGAAGTGGTGATTATAGCCAATTACAAGTTGCTTGATGTGGAGTGAGCCAACTATATAATTGTCTATAAACTCCTCGCGTGAAAGGCGGCTGAATGCCCTGTCGAAGGGGATGACCACCACATAGTCGATGCCTGTAGCCTCAAGCAGAGCGCACTTTTCGTCGAAGGTGGAGAGTAGGCGCAACCCCTCGTCATTGCCGAGTGTGATACGCGGATGGGGCTCGAAGGTGAGGACTACGCTCTCGCCATTGCACTCTCGGGCGCGACGAACAACCTCGTCGAGCAGTATGCGGTGACCGCTATGCACTCCGTCGTAGGAGCCCACCGTCGCCACTGCATTGTGCAGTGCAGGGGGATTGTCGAAGCCCCAGATTACCTTCATAGCTATTGGTTATTGTTGTTCTCCTCGGCTGCCTTCACAAAGTAGGCGACCTTCTCGAGGATGGTTGTGATATCGTAGTTCTCGACCACAATGCCCTGTGGGAAGTTGAGCGGAGCCGAAGTAAAGTTGAGCACACCCTTGATACCCGCATTGATGATTGGCACCGTGTACTGTGAAGCCAACGACGATGGCAACGAGATGATGACGATGCTGATGTCGTTCTCCTCAACCACCTCTTCGAAGTCGTTGATGTGGTAGCAGGGGATATCCATAATGGTCTGCCCCACCTTCGCCTCGTCGACATCGAAGGCTGTGGTGATGCGGATATTGAGCTGCTTGGAGTTGAAGTACTTGGTGATGGCCTGACCGAGGTGGCCCATACCCATCACCGCCACCTTCATAGTGTTCTCGCTGTAGAGTATCGAGTCGATGAAGTCGATAAGTACCTTCACATCGTAGCCCTTCTTCGTGTCGCTCGAGAAGCCGATAAGCATCAGATCGCGACGCACCTGCACTGCAGTGATACCGTGAATGCCCGCCAAGATGTGCGAAAAGACGTGGGTAATGCCACGACGATGGCACGCTATGAGGGTGCGACGATACTCGCTCAGTCGCTCGATAGTCTTCTCGGGTATTGGTGTAGTGAATGCTGCCATAGTTACTCGTTGGTGATGGTGAAGTTGCTGTGATACATAACCTTAACCCACTCGTTATTGACTCTCACGCCACCCTCGCTCGACCGTTCGAAGCGATATGGGGTGAGCAGTGGTTGCTGACGGATGCCCTCCATAGCGGTATCCATACTCTCGAAGAGTCCACGCACAAACAACACCGCAGCATCGTAGCCACGATAGGCGTAGCGTGATGGCACAGCACCAAACTCCTGCACAAAGCGTGTGTCGAACTGCTTGACCAGCGACTCGGTGCGACGAGCGTGGTAGGTCGACAACATAATGACATTGGTGGTGAAGAGTGTCGAGCGGTCGATATTGGTGTAGCGACTCCAGCGGTTGTTGCCCAGCACCACAAAAGGTACGGTAGGCAACGAGCGGGCCGAGAGCGAACGACTTGCGGCAGCGATGGCGGCAAGGATGCGGTCGACATCAATCTCGTTGGCAGCTGTGACAAGCACCACCGTAGGTTTTACACCTCGCATAAATGGCGAGAGGTCGCTTGGCGAAGGGGTATCATCAACCTGAAGGCCTCGCTCGCGCATCTTCTCGCGCTCCTTCTCTCGCTTCTCGATGATGGATGGGTGTTCGTAGATGTACTTGTGTTCGACAACCTCCAAGCCCGATTTGAGCAGTCCGCGCACCTCGGCATCGAACTTTGTGTCAATCTGCTCGGCCGAGACAATAAGCACTCGGTGCGAGCCATCGAAGAGGTTCTGCACCTTGTCGTACTTGCTCTGCTGCGAAGGCGACATCTGGAATACACAACCACTTGAGGTGTGTTTCAAGTCGGCCAGAGGTGAAACAACGGGAACACCTCGCTCCTGCATTGCTGTGGCGACAGGTATGAGCTCATCCTCGTAGACAGGGCCCACCACAAGGTCGACATCCGAGAGTGCGCCCTCGGTGAGGAGCGACTCGACACGATGGTAGTCGTGAGCAGTGTTGTGAAGGGCGAGATTGACCGAATAGCCCGCCATACGCACGCTATCCAGTCCAATGAGGAAGCCTCGATAGAAGTCGATGTAGTTGGTTGCAGGTCTCTCCGTTGAGCCGAGAGGGAGCAACAGCGCAACCTCGGCCACATCGTAGCGGCCCAAACGACGGAACACGCCTTGCTCGGTTGGTGCAATAGGCACTGCGTTTGCAACCTCGCTATATGGCGTTTCGGTTGCCACCTTGCTGCTCTCGAGGGGTGTTACCTCGGAGGCGGTTGGTTGCTCCTCAGTAACGCGCGTGCTCTCGTTTCGCCTGTTGGCGGTAGCCTTACCCGCAGCAATAACGCCCTCGATCATATCTGCCAATGGTGAGCGTCGGCGCACCTTGTTGCCCTTTGCCGATTTGTCGGATTTGGCAACGGTGCTCTGCTCGGCTGTCTGAGGTGCAGGTGCAGGTGCGGGCGCAGAGGGTGCTACTGCCACCTCGCCCGCTTGCGTCTCACCCTTGAGAGGAATGCGGATGCGGGTATCGGCCTTGAGGCCATTGGCAAGTGACTCGTTGGCGGCGATAATCTCGTCTACCGTAACTCCATATTGACGCGAGAGCGAGTATAAGGTCTCACCCTTGACCACATCGTGAACACGATACTTTACGCCATTGACCACCACAATCTCCTGTGCCGAAGCCATACCAACCCCTACAAGGAGGGCAAAGAGTAGGGCTATAACTATTGTGCTCTTCTTCATCTAAATGTTTGCTTGCGTGCCGCTTAGTTTGGTTAAACTATCTCATTCTCAGCTTGATCTCGGTAAATATCTTCTTGGTGTAGGCAGGGAAGTCGCCATTCATAATCCAATCGTAGTAGCTCGGCTCCTTGCGGAAGACGGCCTCGACCGACTGATCGCGATACTTGCCAAAGTTGAATACCTCCTCGCCCTTGTCGTTGTAGCCTATGCGACCGGCGAAGTCGGCTGTCTTGCCTCGCGAAGAGAATTCCGAGAGTGACTCGACGCTGTTCTCCAAGTCGTTGTACCTGTCCAACTGCGAACAGAGCACCTCGTAGGTTGCCATCGTGTCGGCTGCGGCACTGTGTGCTGCCTCGAGCTCCTTGCCACAATAGAAGCGGTAGGCTGCCACCAGGGTGCGCTCCTCCTTCTTGTGGAAGATGTTCTGCACATCGATATACTTCGCCTTTTTGAAGAGGTCGACATCGACACCTGCACGCAAAAACTCCTCGGCCAGCAAAGGCAAATCGAAGCGGTTGGAGTTGAAACCGCAGAAGTCGCAGCCCTGAATGAACTCGCGGAGCGACTTGGCAAGCTGCTTGAATGTAGGCTCGTTGCGGACATCCTCATCGGTGATGTGGTGCACTGCAGTCGCCTCGGCAGGGATGGGCATCTCGGGGTTGATACGACGGGTCTTGACAATCTCCTCGCCATTGGGCATAACCTTCACCATCGAGATCTCGACAATGCGGTCCGACGTGATACTGGTGCCCGTGGTCTCCAGATCGAAGAAGACCATCGGGCGCTTCAGGTTCAGCTTCATCTTGCTTAGTTGTTAATCATCATTGGCATCAACAACATAAGCGTTGACGACGACTGCACATCATCGTAGACAGGCTTGTAGACACCTGCACGGGTAGAATCAGCCAACTCGACGAGGATGGTCGGAGTCTCGATATTCGAGAGAATCTCCACCAGGAATGTCGACTTGAAGCCAATCTCAATAGGTGCGCCCTCGTAGCTGCACGACAAGGTCTCGTTAGACGAGATCGAGAAGTTGATATCCTGCGCAGCAAGCACGATAGTGTTGTTGCTGATCTTGAGACGGATGAGGTTGGTGGTAGGGTTCGAACATACTGCCACACGCTTGATGGCGTTGAGCAAGCCTACACGGTCAACAAGCAACTTGTTAGGGTTGGCCTGCGGAATAACCACATTGTAGTTAGGGTATGCACCCTCGATAAGGCGGCACACCAAGGTGCTCGACGAGAGCTCGAATACCACATTCTTCTGGTCGAAGGTCATCTTCACCTCGCCATCCTCCTTCAGGAGGAGGTTCTTCAGGAGGTTTGCAGGCTTCTTCGGAAGGATGAAGGCAGCCTTGACACCGCAAGCGCACTCCACAGTGTGCTTAACGAGCTTGTGAGCATCGGTAGCCACGCAGGTGAGCTCGTTCTCGGCAAGGTTGAAGTAGACACCATTCATCACCGGACGCAACTCATCGTCAGCGGTAGCGAAGATGGTCTTGTTGATGCCGTTGACCAGGATGTCGACATCGAGCAACACCTCGGTCTTCTCGGCCGAAAGCTCGTGAGTCTGCGGATAGCTTACAGGGTTGGCACCCGGCACAGAGGAGTGACCGCTATTCCAGGCGATATTGATCTCCCAGTTGCTCTCGTTGACCTCGAGTGTGAGAGGCATCTCCGAGCACTCCTTCAACACGTCGAGCATAAGCTTGGCAGGAGCAGCTACTGTACCCTCCTTCTCGACATTCTCGACCTGAATCTTGCCTACGAGCGAAGTCTCGAGGTCAGAGGTTGTAACCTTCAACTCGTTGCCCTTGAGCTCCATCAAGAAGTAGTCGAGGATAGGCAATGTGTTCTTGCTGTTGATAACCTTGCCCGTTGTCGCCAAAAGGGACAACAAGGCTGAGCTTGATACTGTGAACTTCATAATTTTCTTTACTTTTTATGTTTATACTTTATTTGTTATGTTTTCGCTACTTTTCAGCTAAATCCTTAATGGAAGGAATTATGAAATTATTCTCACCTTGACATTCCCCCTAAATCCCCCTTTGGCAAAGGGGGACTTGTCACTCGGCATAGCCTCGTTCCATTAAGATTTCTGTTACTTTTTATGTTTGTACTATATTTGTTATGTTTTCTTTTTCTTATTAAGGGCCAGTAACGGCCAGTAAAGGCCAGTAAGGGCTAGTAAGGGTGATAAAATTAAAAATTAAGAATTAAAAATTAAAAATTCTTTTAAGGGCGTTAATGCTTGCCGAGGCGGTTGCAACGGCAGAGCGCGATAGTAAGGCGACAATCTTCGGTCATTGGGTTGCCGATCCAGAGCGTTTTGGAGTTGCGGAGTTCGACGACGAGGGTAATGTGTTGAGCCTT
>JAFVOR010000015.1 GCA_017505725.1 Alistipes sp. | reverse complement strand
TCGGATATAAACTCGCTTGCTCGAACTTCTTCGACACACTCGACATCGAGGCGGAGGCTTCGGTTGTTGAGTCGGTAGCCGAGGAGCACCACATAAACTTCTACTACCCATCGGAGTTCCGTGTTCGCTTGTCGTTTGACGATGTTACAACCCCTGCCGAGGTTGAGGAGGTTATCGCAATCTTTGCCGAGGCAAAGGGTCGCAAAACTAAGAAGGTGCATCACATTACCGAGCCACAGCACTTTATGGCTCGCAAGTCGGCTTATCTCACCGAGCCAATCTTCAACCGCTACCGTTCGGAGAGCGAGTTGATGCGCTATATCAAGCAGTTGGAGTTGCGCGATATCTCGTTGGCAAACTCGATGATTTCGCTCGGCTCTTGCACTATGAAGTTGAACGCTGCCGCTTTGATGCAGCCACTCTCGTTGGCAGGCTTCCAGAATATCCACCCATTTGCCCCTGCCGACCAGCGCGAGGGCTATACCGAGATGATTGAGGAGTTGGAGCGCGACTTGGCAACGATTACGGGCTTTGCTGCTTGCTCCGTACAGCCAAATTCGGGTGCTGCAGGCGAATATTCGGGCTTGATGGTTATCCGCGCTTATCACCAAAGTCGCAATCAGGGCTATCGTAACATTGTCTTGATTCCCGCTTCGGCACACGGCACAAACCCTGCTTCGGCAGCAATGGCAGGAATGAAGATTGTTACCGTAGCGTGCGATGCGCATGGAAATATCGATGTTGATGACTTGAAAGCAAAGGCGGAGCAGTACTCTTCGGAGTTGTGCGCCTTGATGGTGACCTATCCTTCGACACACGGCGTATTCGAGAGCCGTATTCGTGAGATTGTAGATACTATTCACGATGCAGGTGGCGAGGTCTATATGGACGGTGCAAATATGAATGCACAGGTCGGTTTGACCAATCCGGGCTTTATCGGTGCCGATGTCTGCCACCTCAATCTGCATAAAACCTTCGCAATGCCTCATGGTGGCGGTGGTCCGGGTGTAGGTCCTATCTGCGTGGCTTCGCACCTCGCACCATTCCTCCCATCGCACTCGGTAGTGCCTACGGGAGGTGACGAGGGCATCACAGCCGTATCGTCATCGCCTTGGGGCTCGGCAATGTTGTTGCCTATCACCTACGGCTATATCAAGATGCTCGGAGCAGAGGGTTTGCGCAAGGCAACCGAAATGGCTATCGTGAATGCCAACTATATGGCTTCGGCAATTAAAGATGAGTTCCGCACCTACTACTCGGGCGAGACAGGTCGTGTAGGTCACGAGATGATTCTCGACTTGACCCACTTCAAGCGCGACTATGGCGTGGATTGTGGCGATGTTGCTCACCGCTTGATGGATTACGGCTTCCACGCTCCAACCCTCTCGTTCCCTGTTCACGAAACGCTGATGGTAGAGCCTACCGAGTCGGAGCCAAAGGAGGAGATGGACCGCTTTATCGCGGCTTTGGTGCAGATTAAGCGCGAGGCGGAGAAGATAAATGGCGAAGCGGACAATGTGGTGGCAAATGCACCTCACATCGCCGAGGAGTTGGCTGGCGAGTGGTCGCACCCATACTCGCGCCACGAGGCGGTATTTCCATTGCCTTGGGTGGCACGCTCGAAGTTCTTCCCGTATGTCACAAAAATCGACAACGGCTATGGCGACAGAAATCTCGTTTGCGTAAATAACGAATAAATTTATATCTTTGCAGTCGCAATTATGCAAAACAATTTAACAATTTATATAAGGTATGAAAGTAGAGAATACAAAATTTGTTGCGGTAAACTATACGCTTACCGTTGATGGACAGGTAGCAGATAAGAATCCGGAGGGACAGCCTCTCGAATTTGTTTGCGGTGCAGGTATGTTGCTCCCTAAATTCGAGGGCGCACTTATCGGCAAAGAGCCGGGCGATAAGGTTTCGTTCACTTTGGAGCCAAAAGATGGTTACGGCGAGATTATCGCCGAGGCTATCGTAGAGTTGCCAAAGACCATCTTTATGATTGACGGCAAGGTTGTCGAGGAGATGCTTTTCGTAGGCAATGTAGTGCCTATGAGCGATGCCGAGGGATACCGTATGAATGGCATTATCAAGGAGGTGAAGGACGAGACCATTATGATGGACTTCAACCACCCAATGGCTGGTAAGACCTTGAACTTCGATGTTGAGGTTGTTGAGGTGCGTGATGTAACCCCTGAGGACCTCGCTCCAAAGGGCGGTTGCTCGTGCGGTTGCGACCACGACCACTGTGGCGATGGCTGCGAGGGTTGCGGCGATGACCACCACTGCGGCGAGGGCGAGTGCAATGGCGACCACGAGTGCCACTGCCACTAATCGAAAGTGGCAAAAGAGAAAATAATTTTGCAATTTATTTTTTGTTTTAGATTTTATGTGTATCTTTGCGGGCTGAATTATAGTTCAACACATAACAATTTTAATTAAAAATGTTTGTAATAGTAGAGATTGCAGGTCAGCAGTTCAAGGCTGAGAAAGGTCGTAAGCTCTTTGTTCACCGTCTTGCGGGCGAGGTTGATTCGTCTGTGAGCTTCGACAAGGTCCTGCTCGTAGAGAATGGCGGTCAGG